>JBEBRS010000122.1:0-9380 GCA_040394705.1 Leadbetterella byssophila | reverse complement strand
TGAACCACGTCTTCCAGTACGGCATGGGTACCCACCAGGATATGCAGGCTGCCGTTCAACAGGCCTTCGTGAATCTCCTGCCTGTCTTTCCGGCCTGTAGAGCCGGTGAGTAAGCGGATATTCAGCTCCAGCAGGTCACAATATTTCTTCAGGTTGGTATAATGCTGCTGAGCCAGGATTTCGGTAGGGGCCATCATGCAGCCCTGGGCACCGCCGTCAATGGCCATAAGCATGGTGATAAAGGCCACAATGGTCTTCCCGCTGCCCACATCGCCCTGTACCAGGCGGTTCATCTGCTTCCCCGATTTCATGTCGTCAAACACCTCCCGGATCACCCGTTTCTGGGCGCCGGTCAGATCAAACGGCAAATGTTCCTTATAAAAAGTGGTAAGCAGGGAGGTTTTATTAAAGATTTGGCCTGCAAACTCGTTTTTCCGTACCAGTGAGAGCGAGATCAGCTTCAGCTGGTTGAAGAAAAGCTCTTCAAATTTGAGCCTTCGGCGCGCTTGGTTCAGGTGGTCGGTATTGACCGGCAGGTGCAGGTAGAGGTAAGCCGTTTTTTTAGAAATCAGACGGTAACGGCTAAGCAGGCTATCGGGCAGGGTCTCGTGTATATAAGGCTCCACCTGGGGCAGAAGGGTGCGCATCCATCCGGTAAAACTCTTGCTTTCGATAAACTTTTTACGAAGCTTTTCGGTCAGGTGGTAGATGGGCTGGAAATACGCGGGCAGGGGCTTGTCTGACTGGTATAATTCCATTTCGGGATGCTGGATGGAGAAAGTTCCTCCAAAAAGAGCCGGTTTGCCGTACACAATGTAATTGGACCTGACTTTGAGAAATTTCTGGAAATAGGAAATGCCCTGAAACCATACCAGTTCCATGGAAGCCGTGCCGTCAGAAAGGGTAGCCACCAGGCGCGCTCTTCCTTTCCCCTGGATATGTTCTACCGCAGTGATACGTCCCAAAATCTGGGCAGAAGGCAGGTCTTCATTTAATTCGGAAATCCGGAAAAACCTTGTCCGGTCTTCGTACCGGAAAGGATAATGCTCCAGCAGGTCGCCGAACGTAAAAATGCCCAGCTCTTTGTTCAGAAGCTCGGCCCGGGCGGCCCCCATGCCTTTCAGAAATTCAATTTTGGTGTCAAAAACCGATGCCATCAGGCAAATTTAGGTAAAAAAGCTTACTTTATACGGGGAGATGTGCCGGCCGCGTTTGCACGGAGTACGGTTTAGTCGGCGTGGATCACCAGGCGGGTTTCCACGCGTATTTCCCTGAATCTGCCGCTTTCGCCTTCCTGGATCGATTCAAGGAGCAGGCGGGCCGATTCGGTACCGATTTTCACGGGATATTGTTCTACCGATGCGGCAGGGCGGTTTTCGATAAATTCACAAATGCCGATATTGGCGAAACTCACAAAAGAAATGTCGCGGTTCGGAACCACCGAATGCTCAAGGCAGGCCCGGATGGCGTGCAGGGCCACATAATCGTTGAAGCATACAATGGCGTCGGGACGGTCTTCGCCCATGGCAATAAACTCCTCCATTTTCAGGGCGGTATCTTCCCGGCTGAAATCCGTAGTTTTGATGTATTGGGGCGATGTACGAAGGCCCAGGCTTTTGACCGCTTCCAGATAGCCGTTCAGTCGGTCATCGGAGACCTGTAGATTGGAAGGGCCGTTGAGCAACGCGATCTTTCGCTTGTTCCGGTGGAAAAGAAAGTTGATGGCCTCGACTGCACCGTGCAGAATCTCTGATTTGACTTTGTTGGAAGGGAAATTCCGGGGAATCCTGTCGTAGAAGACCAGGGGGATCTCCAGGTTCTGCACCTTGACAAAATGAGAATAGTCGGAGGTGTCTGCCGCCACCGATATCATGATGCCGTCTACTTTGGAAGAAATATACGACTGTATAATTTCTTTCTCGGTCAGCATGGAATCTCTCGACTGGTTAATGATGAGGTGGAAGCCGTTTTGGGAGGCGATACGCTCTACCCCGGATACAATATGGGAAAAGAAATCTTCTTCCAGCGTAGGCACCACCAGACCCAGCAGGTTCGTCCTGCGGTTTTGGAGGTTCAGGGCCGTAGGATTGGGGATATAATTGAACTCTTCCGCTAGTTTCATCACCCTCTCCCGGGTTTCTGCGCCGATGCGCGGATTGTTCTTCAGGGCGCGTGAAACCGTGGAAATGGATATGCCCAATTCTTGCGCTATGGTCTTGATCGTGACGTTCTTTTTACTCATGAGGCAGCAAAGTGGAAGGAGAGGGATAAAAATAATAAATTTTTTTAATTTTGTGCAAAGGTTTGCGCATTAATTATTTCATTACGCAACCGATTGCATTGTGTCGGTTAGACAATTTCCACAAAAAATAGAATTTTTTCCACCTTCTATCCTTCTAACTTTGAAATACGAAACCGGGTTGGCTCTCGCCAGGCTGGCCCTCAATTTTTTTATTTACTCACATTAATTCTTTTCAACCTATGAGAAAAAATTCTACATTGAAGCTCTTGTTCATCTTACTAAGTATGATCTGGGGCTTAGAGCAGAACAAAGCGAATGCGCAGGGTGCTGCCCGGGAGGTCTCCGGTACAGTGACAGACAATGAAAGCGGGGAAGGCGTGCCGGGGGTAACCGTGACCGTAAAAGGAACTACCCGCGGAGTATTGACCGATGTTTCCGGGAAATTCAGTATTGAAGTGGTCAATGACAATTCCGTTCTGGTGTTCTCTATGGTAGGTTATCTTCCCCAGGAAATGACGGTAGGTTCCAGGAGTGCCATAAACGTGACCCTGTCTACCGATAACCAGCACCTAAGTGAAGTAGTGGTGGTAGGTTACGGTGTACAGAAGAAAGAGACGGTAACCGGCTCGGTAGTATCGGTGAAAGGAGATGAGCTGATCAAGTCTCCGGCGGTGAACCTGAGTAACTCCCTGGCGGGTCGTTTGCCCGGGGTAGTAGCGGTAAACCGCAGCGGTGAACCCGGATACGATGGCTCCGCTATCCGGATTAGGGGTTCAAATACCCTTGGAAATAATGACGCACTGATTGTAATCGACGGTATTCCTAACCGTTCAGGAGGTTTGCAACGTTTGAATCCCGGCGATATTGAAAGTATTTCCGTACTGAAAGATGCGTCGGCGGCCATCTACGGTGCACGGGCAGCAAACGGGGTTATCCTGATCACCACCAAGAAAGGGAGTACAGGAAAGCCTGAACTGTCGTACTCCTTTAACCAGGGGTATTCTCAACCTACGGTGATTCCTAAGATGACAAATTCAGCCCAGTACGCAGAAATGTTAAATGACCTGAACATTTATGCGCTTCCTGTGAGCGAGTGGGCCGGTGCCAATCAGGCATACAAAACTACCGGTGTATTTTCTCGTCCCAACGGCCAGCAGCGTGTGGCTCCGTTTTCCCCCGAAGCCATTCAGAAGTTAAGCGACGGGTCGGATCAATGGAACTACCCGAACACCGACTGGTTTGAGGCTACATTGAAAGACTGGTCTCCCCAGGTAAAGCATAACCTCCAACTGACCGGGGGTGGAGATAACATCAAATACTTCACCTCACTGGGGTACCAGGATCAGGATGCCTACTACAAAAATTCCGCTACAGGTTATTCTCAGTATGACCTGCGCCTGAACCTCGATGCCAAAATCAACGATTATATCAATGTGAGCATCGGCGCCCTGGCACGTGAAGAACTCAGAAGATACCCCACCAAAGGTGCTGGCGCTATCTTCAGAATGCTGATGAGAGGAAAGCCCCAGATGCCAGCTTACTGGCCTAACGGGTTGCCGGGTCCGGATATTGAATACGGTGAAAACCCCGTGGTGATTACCACTAACCAGACAGGCTATGACCGCGACAAGCAGGACTATTTCCAGACAAACGGACAGCTGGATATTAAAATACCCGGAATAACCGGTTTGAAACTGACCGGTACAGCAGCACTCGACAAGCGGGTGAGAAGCCGGAAACTGTGGACCATTCCATGGACGCTGTATGAAAGAGGATCCGGCACCGAACCTGACGGAACCCCTTCTCTGGT
Source organism: Leadbetterella byssophila (assembly GCA_040394705.1). Classification (GTDB taxonomy): domain Bacteria; phylum Bacteroidota; class Bacteroidia; order Cytophagales; family Spirosomataceae; genus Leadbetterella; species Leadbetterella byssophila_B. The sequence goes on along the minus strand of JBEBRS010000122.1, from coordinate 5,328 downwards.
GGCTTCTACAAGAGGACCGGCCGAGCCTAACCTGAACCAGTATTCCGAAAACCAGCTGAACGTGCTCCTGGGCGCTACACTTAGCTATGACCGCACTTTTGGGAAGCATACGGTAGGTGCCCTCGCAGGTACAAACCGGGAAACCATTGAAGGAGACGATATGGGTGCTTACAGAAGATATTTCGTGTCTTCCGCCATTGACCAGATATTTGCCGGTGGTGACCTGGAGAAAAACAACTGGGGCGGTGCGTATGAGCAGGCACGTCTGAACTATTTCGGCCGGTTTACCTATAACTTCAGCGAAAAATACCTGGCGGAGTTACTTTGGAGATACGATGCGTCTGACATCTTCCCTCAGGAAACACGGTACGGTTTCTTCCCCGGGGTGATGCTGGGATGGGTGGTTTCTGAAGAGAGTTTCTTGAAGAATAACCCGGTACTGAGCTACCTGAAAGTAAGAGGGTCATGGGGACAGATGGGTAACGACCAGGTTTCGAGATACCAATACCTGGCTACCTACGGTTTCAGCAGCTATATTGTGGATGGACAAGAGTATAAAACGCTGGCAGAATCCCGTATCCCGAATACCAACATTACCTGGGAGGTGGCCAATAACGCCAATATCGGTATTGAAGGATCGGTACTTAAAGACCGTCTGAGCTTTGAAATTGACGTGTTCAATAACCTGAGAACACAGATCCTGACCGCCAGAAATGCTTCTGTTCCTCAGTCTACCGGCCTTACCCTGCCCAATGAGAACATTGGTAAGGTACGTAACCGGGGATGGGAATTTAATTTAGGCTGGAGAGATAAGGTTGGCGAGCTGAGCTATAACATCAGTGTGAACGGCGGATATGCCAAAAACAAAATCCTTTTCTGGGATGAAGCGCCGGGCGCTCCCTTATGGCAGCAGTCTACCGGTAGCCCTATGGGTACTTTCCTGATGTATGAGTTTGATGGTGTATTTAAAGACCAGGCCGAGATAGATTCGAATCCGATTGACTATAGCTCTATCATTGGTTCACTTCGTCCGGGAGATATGAAGTACAAAGATATCAACGGCGACGGAAAGATTACACCTGACGACAGAATTCGTCCGGACTATAACAACACTCCCCTGTTCCAGGGCGGTTTGGTAATGGGTGGACAGTACAGGAACTTTGACCTGTCTATCCTGTTCCAGGGTGCAGCAGGAGCCAAGCAGTACGTGAGCGCGGGTGAAATGGGAAGTATCGGTAACTTCTTCCTGGATATTTACGAAAACCGGTGGACCATCGATAACCCCAGCAGTGAGCATCCGCGTATCGCGGAAAGGGGTGACCAGTATTATTCGTACAACAATACCTACTGGTTCAGAAGCCGCGATTACATCCGGCTTAAAAACCTGGAACTGGGTTATACCCTGCCTTCTAACCTGACCGACAGATTCAAAATGAATAATCTTAGGGTATATGTGAATGGCCTCAACCTTATTACCTGGGATAAGCTGAAAGTACTGGATCCAGAATCGGATAGTACTACAGGACAATATTATCCTCAGGCCAGAGTGATCAATGCAGGTTTAACCGTAACATTCTAAAAAAATTGAAAGAGATGAAGAAACATATAAGAAGTATAATTTTAGGAGTCGGGGCGCTGTTTACCACGTTAGGCTGTAATGATGATTTTGTCAACACCCAGCCCCTCGACCAGGTGTCGGAATCGGCCGTATGGACGGATGCCGTACTTTCCGAACGTTTTGTGGTGCATATTTATACCTATTTTGGCCAGGGCGGCTTTGATGAGCAGATGCTGGCTTCCCTGTCAGACGAAGCCATGTTTACCCATACAGGCCGGGGCATTACCACCATTACGGAGTCGCGTTCTAACGCCGCCGATAACGGGTGGGTGAACTACACGCATGCGTGGGCCAATATGTACCGGGGAATTCGTGCAGCCAACATTGCCATCAAGAACCTTTCCTCTCCTCAGTTCCAGAACACCAACGGAATAGTGGATCGGTTGATGGGAGAGGCCAAATTTATGCGGGCCTTCTTTTATCATCAGCTGGTACGTTTTTACGGTGCAGTACCCCTGGTAGAACGCCCGTATGAGTTAGGTGAAGCAGACTATGAGCTTCCCCGGAATACCATGGAAGAATGTATTAATTTCATAGTGAAAGACTGTGACGAGGCGGCTGCTCATTTCGGAGACATGTCAGTAGTGAAAGGAAGGTCGGGTAAATTAGCGGCACTTGCATTGAAATCACGTATTCTGACCTATGCGGCAAGTGATTTGCTCGATGCCAGCACCGCCAAGTCTAAATCAACGGCCATGGCTTCTTACGCGAATCCGGAGCTGGTGAGTATCAGTACAGGATCAAGAGCAGAACGGTGGCAAAAAGCGAAAGCAGCAGCAAAAGCAGTAGTAGATCAATCCAGCCATCAGTATATGCTGAATCTGTCTGCTCCGGCTACTGCCGCAGAGGGAACTCAGAATTTTAAAAACTTGGCGTATTCACGTAGTGGTGGAGACGCAGACATGATTCTGGGCCGGTACTTTACCAACGCGAAAGGAGAATCCGGCGGTTCTATCGGTTTGTACAACGGTCCTAACGGGTATCACAACTGGGCCGGAAATACCCCGCTGCAGCAGTTTGTAGATGCTTTTGAAATGGTAGACGGCACCAAATTCAACTGGAGTAATGCCGCGCACGCCAAGAGCCCGTATACCAACCGTGACCCACGGTTCTACGCCTCTATATTGTACGATGGTGCGAACTGGAAACCCCGTACTGCTGACGTAGCTTCCAAAGATCCGGCTAACCAGATCCAAACCGGACAGTATGAAATTACTGACGGTTCAGGAGCGAAAGTGACGTATAACGGTCTAGACACCCGCCTGAGTTCGGTGGAAGACTGGAACGGAACACGTACAGGCTATTACTTCCGTAAATTCCTGGACGAAAACCCTGGGATAGAAGATCAGAATACGCGCCAGGAGATTCCCTTCCCTATGTTCCGCTACACAGAAGCTGTGCTGAACTATATTGAGGCATGTATAGAACTGGGCGAGGAGCAGGAAGCCAGAACCTGGCTGAATAAGATCAGATTCCGGGCAGGTATGCCGGCGGTTACTGATTCAGGTGCAGCCCTGAGAGATCGCTACCGCAATGAGCGCCTGATTGAGCTGGCGTTTGAATCGCACCGTTACCACGATATCCGTCGCTGGATGATTGCCCCGGTAACCGTGGGCAGAAAGGCCGACTACGTGAGCATCAAAGGTACTCTCAAACCGGGCAAAAGCGTGAGCCTGTACAAGTACGATACAGATAATTACGACTACACCTATACCGTGCTGCCGATTGACCCGGGTACGGAAAACAGAAACTGGCTGGATAAAATGTATTTCCTTCCTATTCACAGGGATGAGATCAACCGGAACCAGCAACTGAAGCAAAACCCCGGTTTTGATTAAGTAAAAAGGGGCTGCCGGAAGGCAGCCCCTTTTTTTATCTCAGACTATCCATATAGCCCTGCAGGATAATCACCGCGCTGATCTTATCCGTATTCCCCTTCTGCCGCCGGTCTTTTTTCTTTGTTCCGGAAGCAATGAGGCTGTCTAGCGCCATTTTAGAAGTGAAACGTTCATCCGCGTATCTTACGGGAATGTCAGGGAAGGTGGTTCCCAGAAGGTCTCCGAAAGCGCGTACCATAGTAGTGGTAGGTGTATCTTCGCTTTTGAGACTGAGCGGAAGGCCCACCACGAAGGTTTCTACCGGCTCGTGGAGTACATATTGTTTAAGGTAAGCAATCAGCCCCGTAGTAGGTACCGTATCGAGAGCTGTAGCAATGATTTTCAGGGGGTCAGTCACGGCCAGCCCCGTTCTCACTTTTCCGTAATCAATGGCCAGTATTCGTCCCATATTACCCTGCAATAACGGTGGAAAAATCACGGAACCAGGCGTCCGTCATCGCCATTACCTTTTCGGGTGTTACCCGGTCAATATTCATGCTCATGTTTTCGTAAAAATCAAGAGGGAGAGACTCGTAGAAAATGGCTTTGTGCTTGTCCATAATATCGAATATCGTGTTGGTGCCGCTCAGTATATTCCCTTTGATATAATTTTTAACGGTGGTTAGTTCGCGTTCTTCTACCGGTGTGGTACGTAACGTCTCTTTTTCCGCTTCTATGGCCTCCAGGGCCTCTCCCAGTTTCTCCTTGTTCAGCTCAGCGCGGATGCTGAACACCCCGTCAGGGCCATTGCTCACCAGAGAAGATGAAATGCCGTATGTGAGGCCTTTTTCTTCCCGTATGTTTTTCATTAAGCGGCTGCCAAAGTATCCTCCGAAGACCGTATTGGTGACCAGGAAGGGGAAAAAATCGGGATGGGCGCGGTTAAATAACCGTCTTCCGATCACCAGGCTGCTTTGAATAGAATCGGCCATTTCCACGTGCATATCCCGGGCCGGTTGAAGCGCAGGGAAATCGGCAGGGGCCTGAGGGCCTTTCCCTCGGTAAGGGTCCAGATACCGGTGCAAAGCAGTTACGTCTGCGTCTGAAAAATGACCGCAGAGATAAAGGTCAAAAGGGCTGTTCCCGAGGGTTTCTGCATGAAACTTTTGGAGCGCCCCGCGGTTTAATTGCCCGATGCGGTCGGCGTCAGGCGTTTGTCCTGCCAGGCTGTTATGCCCATAAATAACCTCTTTGAAGGCACGGTTGGCCATAAAAGTAGGTTTAAGGCGGTCTACCTGGTGGGCTTGTAGGGCCTGGGTTCGTTGAATCTCTATTTCGGTTTCCGGAAATACAGGATGAAAGATCACTTCGGAAAGAAGGGGAAGGCAGGCCTGGAAGTACCGGCTCAAGCCGTGGAGGGTCACGGTAGTGCGGTGCAGTCCGGCGCTGATATCCAGGAAGCCGCCCAGTCGTTCGAAACCTTCCGTAATTTCAGCCGCTGTTTTCCCGGCCGTTCCCAGTGTAATCAGGCGGGGGAAAAAGTGACCCGTTTGAATATCAGGCGCATGAAGAATACCGAAGGGGAATATAAGTTCGAGGCGAAAGACCTCCAGTTTGTCCGAATAGAGCATGGCTACCCCATCCGCACGGGTCAAAGGTTCCAGTACAATACGGAAATCGGTGGTAAAGGGGGGAGGGGTAGTTCTGAATGTCATAGTCATAAAAAAAGCCTTATCGCAAGATAAGGCTTTTTTTACAATAAGTCTTACTTATTAGTTTGCAGCTTCAGCTACAGAGTCAGCTACAGCTTCCACAGCTGAGTCAAGAACAGCAGCAGCAGAATCAACAGCAGCAGCAGCTTCTTCTACAGTAGCAGTTGCTTCTTCTTCAGCA
>JBEBRS010000121.1:0-9395 GCA_040394705.1 Leadbetterella byssophila | reverse complement strand
GACCGCCTGATGGCCCAATTCGGAGCACGTTTTCTGACCGAAGACCGCGTGGGCGGGCAAACCGGTTTCAAAAGCAATACCGAAACACCGGATCTCTACGGTTTTACCAACAACACCCAGCGCTACGAGGTATTCTCCAAAACCGCAATCCTGTTCCCTGACGCGCCTTACCGCGGATTAGGGCTGATCCTGAACGGCACGGTACACGACTCCGAGTCGTGGTTTGGCAAAACCCCGTATTTCGGGCGCCAGAACACCCTCTACGGGAACCTGGTATACCAGGATATCTTCGGTAACACGAACCATACGTATAAGACCGGCGCCAGCTTCCGAAACGATGTATTCGACGAACAATATGGAAGCATTTACCTGGATAGAAATGAGGTGGTTCCCGGCGTTTTCTTTGAGTATAACTATAAAAACACCGACAAAACCAGTATCCTGGTAGGGCTGAGAAACGATTTCCATAACCTGTATGGAAACTTCTTTATACCGCGGATTCACGTGATGCAGAAACTGGCCGAAAAACATACCCTGAGGCTGTCGGCAGGGAAAGGATACCGGGTGCCGAACCCCTTCGCGGAAGGCTACGGCATGCTGGTGAGTAACCGCACCGTACGCATCCTGGAAGACCTGAACCCCGAAGTATCGTGGACCTTCGGGGCGAGTTATGTGATTGATTTCCTGCCTAATCTGTCTCTTTCAGGCGAATTCTACCATACCCGCTTTGAAAACCAGATGATCACCGATATGGAACACGACGGTTACTTGTATTTTTACAACCTGGAGGGAAAGTCGCGCACCAACAGCGCCCTGCTGGAACTGAATTACGGGCCGGTAGACCGCTGGGAGTTTAAAGTAGGGTACCGCTACGTCAACAACAAGCAGACCGTAGGGAAACCCATGGGAGAGAAGGTATTCATGGACAAAATGTTTCTTCCTCAAGACCGCCTCCTGGTGAATATAGGGTACAGTTTTCCCTACGACAGATGGAAAATTGACGGTACCCTGCACGTGAATGGACGCCAGCGTATCCCGGTGAGCCATGCCATAGACGACCACATGAGCTATGCGGCCATGAATTCGGAATTTGCACCTACGTACCTCAATGTAAACGGACAGATTTCCCGGAATTATCCTAAACTGGAAGTCTACGTAGGGGGAGAAAACCTCACCGGCTTTAAAATGAAAAACCCGGTCATTAGCGCCGCCCAGCCCTTTAGCCCCGAGTTTGATGCGGGAAGAATCTGGGGGCCGGTTACGGGAGCTACTGTGTATACCGGGTTTCGGTACAAAATAAAGTAGATATTAGCTATTAGCTATCAGCTATTAGATGTTAGAAAAAAATAAATTTAAATAAAAAAACCAATGAAAAAAGTAATCGCAATCCTAACTTTGGGCTTAGGTCTTAGTTTCGGGGCATCTGCTCAAAAAGCAGGCAATGCTGAAGTAAGTTTCGCATCTTCCGTAAAATGCGGCATGTGCAAAAAAACCATTGAATCTAACCTTGGAAAAGAAAAAGGGGTACAATCGGTGAATGTGGATCTGAAAGAACATACCGTAAACGTAGTGTACAACCCCAAAAAGGTAAGCAAAGACGACCTAAAAGCCAAAATCTCGAAGATCGGCTATGACGCAGATGAAAAGATAGCGGACCAAAAGGCCCATGACGCGCTTCCGGCATGTTGCCAGAAAACAGCGAAGTCGCATAAGGATTAATTAGTAAAACAATGAAAGTTGAACTGGAAAGAGTAGATGACGCCTTCCACATGGAAGGCAGGGGGATGTCACCCGTGGTGGTGCATATTGACGGAGCCGTAGACATTGGCGGCCAAAACGCAGGGGCCCGCCCTATGGAGCTGCTGCTGATGGGACTGGGCGGCTGCACCTCCATTGACCTCACCCTCATCTTAAAAAAACAGCGTCAGCCCCTCGAAGACCTGAAAATTGAGGTAACCGGCGAAAGAGAGCAGATAGAAGGCACCGAGATGAAGCCTTTCAAAAAAATCAATATTCATTATAGACTTTTCGGGCAACTCGATCCCGCTAAAGTGGAAAAGGCCATTGCCCTTTCTATGGATAAATACTGCTCTGCTACCGCCCAGCTGCGGCCCTCGGCGGAAATTACCCATAGCTACGAGATCGTGGGATAAGTATTAAAATGTGGTCGGTTTTCGTAAGAACCGACCACATATTTACAGATTCATACTTCAATTAGACACTTGTATAACTTTATAAGTATTTCGCTTTCTTACTTCTAAAAGTTTTCTACACGAAGTTTTAAAGCGGAATAAACCTCACCTTATCACCTACATTCAGAAGATTGGGCGGTACCAGGTTTACGTCAAATAAGGGCAGGGCGGTGTATCCTATGAGGTGCCATCCCCCCGGACTTTCCCCCGGATAAATGCCCGTTTGCTGTCCGCCGATAGCCACGGCGCCTTTCGGCACCCGCAAGCGGGGTGTAGCCCTCCGCGGCACATGCAGGCGCGCATCCAATCCCAACAAATAAGGAAAGCCCGGCCGGAAACCCATCATGGCCACCACGTAGTCTGTGCCGGAATGAATTTCTACCGTTTCTGCTACACTTAAACCGCAGTACGCGCTGACCTCTTCCAGGTCCTGGCCTTTGTATTCTACAGGAATCTGTACCTCTTTATTTTTCGACCTTACTGCTTCTGAACCGGATGCCGAATACCGCGCACAAATATCCAGAACGACCTCTTTAAAAGAACGGCGACCGTCCGCCAAATCGGTGTATAAGGTGACCGACGCATAACTCATGACCACCTCCGTCACTTCCGGCAGCGCTAAATTCTGCACGAAGCGGCAAAAACGGGTCACTTCCTGATGCATTTCCATAGAAATGACTTCGCCCAGGGTCACCGTGACCACCGTCTCAGACAGGCTATTTACTTTCATATCCTTCCAGGGAAAAGACCGGCAGCTCACAAGCGTAATCTTCACAGCGGTAAAGCGTAGTTTTCCCGGTGAAACGCCCTTCGAACACGGGCAGGGTGCTGGAAGATTCCGCGCCGAAATATAAAGTAGCAGGAGAGGGGTCCTGCTTGCGTAAAATGGCTATCCATTCGCGGAAGTCCGGGCCTGTCACCACAATTTCCACCTGTTTCCGGGTCAGAATCAGGCCCAAATCTACCCAATTGTTCAACCATTGCGGGTCGCGAAGCGTCAGGGGTTTTATTTTCGCAAAAAGCTCTCGGGCCATATCGGTATACTGTGGTTCGCCGGTGTAACGCCCCGTGTAGTAAAGACTCTTCGCCATCATGGAGTTGGATGAGGGAATCACATTATCAAAAAGTTCTTTCTTCCGGGCAATGAGTTGCTCGCCCGTCACATCCGTATAGAAAAAGAGCTCCTCTTCCGGATCGTAAAAATTACCGATCACATAGTCACAGAGTCTCTTGGCATTCTCCAGAAATCCTTCTTCAAAAGTCACCGAATACATGTCCGTATAGGCCTGAATCAGAGCCGCGTAATCGTCCAGGAAGCCCAATATCTCCCTTTTTCCCTTCTCGTGAAATATGCCCAAACCCGTCTGATTGTCTTCCGTGCGACAAGAGAAGGTCAGTTCCCTCCCGATGTATTCCAACTTCTGGCGGGCGAGGGACAGGTCTGCGCCAAAAGCTTTATGCGCTTCTACCCAACCGGAGACCATCAGGGCGTTCCAGTTGGTCAATACCTTATTGTCGAGACCGGGGTAGGGGCGGTTTCCCCTCACTTCCAGCAATTTTTCGTGCGATTCCTTTATATTCTCCCATTGTTGGGGAAGGTGTTCAAGGTGAAGGATATTTTTCCCGTCTTCCCAGTTCCCACCTTCCTCTATGCCGTACTCCTGCATAAACAAGGGAGCATCGGGGCCCAGGGCTTCTTCTACCTCGGTGCGGGTCCACACGTAAAATTTCCCTTCTTCCCCTTCCGAATCCGCGTCGCGCGCCGACCAAAAACCGCCCTTTTCCTCGCTCATTTCCCGTTCCAGCCAGGAAAGCGTCTTTTCCACCGCCCATTGGTACAGCAAACGATGCTCCGATGGGCCCGCCACCCGGGAATACAGGGCCATCAGCTGGGCGTTATCGTACAACATCTTCTCAAAATGAGGCACCTTCCAGTAGCTGTCTACCGAGTAGCGCGTCCACCCTCCGCCTACATGGTCAAAAATCCCTCCCAGCACCATCCGGCCCAGGGTAAATTCCACCTGCTCTTTCAGGTAAGGATTGTCAGTGAACACGCCCAGGTGGTGAATCATATTCCATAAAGAGGGCATAGGAAATTTAGGCGCCCGGTTCATTCCCCCGTCCTGCGTGTCAAAATCCTTGCCCAGCTTTTCGGCCAATTCTTCTTGTTCTTCTTTCGTATAAAATGAATTATCTGATATTTTACCGAATAAATACTTCTCCGAGTCTTTTATATTTAGACTATTAACAAAGCTTCTACCTGATGCGGTTACCTCTTCTCTCCGGTTTTGAAAAACATGAACAATCCCTTGCATGACTTCCATCCACCGGCCTTTGGGAAAGTAGGTGCCCCCATAAAAGGGTTCGCCCCCGGGCAGCAAAAAGACGTTCAGAGGCCACCCGCCCCGGATCCCCATATTCTGCACGGCCTCCATGTACACCTGGTCAATATCGGGCCGCTCTTCCCGGTCTACCTTGATGTTCACGAAATGCGTATTCATCCATCCGGCCACTTCCGCGTCTTCGAAACATTCGTGTTCCATTACATGGCACCAGTGGCAGGCGGAGTAACCTATACTCAGCAGGATCACTTTATCTTCTCTCCGGGCCTTTTCCAGGGCTTCTTCGCCCCAGGGAAACCAATGGACGGGGTTATCCTTATGTTGCAACAGATACGGACTGCTTTCAAATTGTAGCTGGTTCATGGCAATACGGTGATTTTTTGGGTTTGGTCAAAAGACCGGCCCCGGATGTTCAGGTAAACCCGTGGCGCGGCATAAGGTGCGAGGCGGAGCTGCCCGATGTATTCCGTGGCTCCGCCGGTATTCAGTTCTTCTTCGTACAGCACCCGCCCGGTGGCGTCGGTCAGGGAAAGAAACAGCACCTGTTCCCCGCCGGTTTTGACCCGGTAAGACAACACATTTTCGGCGGGATTAGGGTAGGCCACCAGCAAGTGGCTTTCCGGTTCGTTTCCGGCCACCGGGTCAGCTGCGTATTCACACAGGTAAACCTCATACCCCCGCAAGGTAATGGTTTCCCTCAGATTTCCATAATGGACGGTCACTTTCGCTTCCTCCGTGTCTGATTTGGCCCAGGGGTTTTGTGCAGCCACCAGTAAACGGCCGTTTTTGTACACTCCTCGCCACACCGGCAGCTTATTTTCATTGTAATCGCGCGCGGAAATGGTATGCACCAGCTGATAATCTCCTTCAAAAAAATGAGCGAAAGCCGAAAGGCGGTAAAGGCCGTTCATAAAATATTCGTAACCGGAATGCTCCGCGAAATTCCCGATGTCGTCCCACAACCAGATGCCTTTTGCCCCGGAAAAGAAAGGAAAAATGGCCATGGCCTCTGACATCCAGGGGCGGATGCTTTGTCCCACATATTGAGGCATAAAACTGTACCTGTTCCAGAGAAAGACCCATTGGTCGAGATCTGACCAGGCCCGGTTGGCTTCCGACTGGAACATGAGGTAGGAGAGGTATTCTCCTGCGAAAAGGTGGGGGTAATCGTAATAAAAATAGGCATTGGGCGAAAGCGCGTTCAATTGCGCGTAATAACTTCCCCCGGCTTTTTGCTGATCAAAATCGTAGGCGATATAATTCAACAGAGAAGGGTCGTTCTGCCATTTTTCCCAGGAAGGACCCTGGATATTGGTAAAGGTGTTGAAAACCGGCACATCCCCGTAGGCCGTAAAATAGCGGGCATTGACCCTCTGGCGAATATAGGCCGCCGCGGAAGCGTACAGGTCCTGCATATCCTTCTGATAGCGTACAACAAAGGCATCATCGTCCAGAGCGCGGATTTCCGCCGGTACAAAATCCATCTTTTTCAGGGCCAGAATATCCGCCCGCACTTTGTGGTGCATTTCTATATCCAGACAAAAAATATCCACTTCGTTGCTGCCCCCGTTCTGGGTACGGAACCAGTCAAGGTCTTCATCCCATTTCTTATGATAAACGTTCATGTCATTACCATAAGGCGACTTGTGGGTCTTCCAGGGCTGATCAGCAATAGCTACTCCATAATAAATATAGGCGCGGTTTTCCGTAGGTAAAGCCGAGATTCCGTTCGGATTGGATACATGCGTGAATCCTCTCTTCAGGAGCGCATCCGGATCGTAAATGGACTGGGAACCACTGTAGATCACGGTAAAAGGAAGGCTAAACTCGGGAAATTGCCGCCAGTTTACCCCCGATGCCGAGGGGGTAAAAGAAAAACCGGGTGAACAATTTTGGGCCAGAACCGATCCGCCCCCAACAAAAAGCAGGGCGAATCCCAAAACTATCCGTTTCCTTTTTAAATTTGTACGCATTATCCTCGTTATTATATAAATCAAACTCAAAAGTAAATTGAAAAATTTTGTTTTAATTTCATTATTCGCTCTTATTTTAACGGCCTGTAAAGATCCGAATTTAAGTGCAGAAGGCAAAACTACTACGGAATTGCTGGTGGCACACGGTTGGCAACTGGATAAGTATACCAATACGCAGGGAACCCGAATTACGGATGGACAGTTAAAGTCAGAAGCAACCATGCTGTACGGACTTGCCTTTCAGTTTAAAGAGAAAGAGGTATGGGGAATCGATAAAAGTACCAAAGGAATAATGAAACGGGGAGTATGGTCAATAGACGACGATGAAAAAATATTAGCGGTAAATGTAGAGGGGTTCGTAGACGATTTTGAAGTGGTTGAAATCAACAATACTTCCATGATCCTGAAAGCCAAAACCGAGAAATACCTGGACGATGTGGGTGATGAAATTCACCTGGTATTTTCCGAATTCAAACTGTAAGAGAATAGGGATTACCCATGGAAGCAGACCCTATACGACTGATTTTCGGATTAAAACTCAAACAATTCCGCCAGGAAAAAGGCTGGTCTCTCCAGGAATTGTCTGACCGCTCCCACATCTCTGCTTCCTACCTTAACGAAATTGAAAAGGGGAAAAAATATCCCAAAACCGATAAGATTTTTGAGCTTTCACGGGCGTTGGACGTAGAGTATGACGAACTGGTTTCTTCCGATCTGAAAAAAGCGCTCGGACCTACCGGCGATATCCTGAAAAATAAGTTTTTTACCGATATCCCTTTCGAGTTTTTCGGCATTGACCCGGCACATATCATTGAGATCATTGCTGACGCTCCCGTGAAATTCAGCGCCCTGGTCAATACTCTCATCAAAATTGGTCGCAGTTACAACGTCAGCGTGGAAAAGCTCTACTTTGCCGTGCTGCGCTCTTATCTGGAAATTCATAAAAATTATTTTCCGGACCTGGAAGAGTGGGCCGACACCTTTCTGCCGGGAGAAGAGAAAACGGAAAGTACACTCAAAAAGTACCTTCGTACCGAACATCAGATCATAACCGATACGTTTGACGGCCGGAAATACCCCGCCCTGTCAGACTTACGGACTGTACTGGTACCCAAATCCAAGAAATTCTTCCTGAATTATAACCTGACGGAGAAACAAAGGATTTTCGCGCTGGCCCGGGAATCGGGCTTCCGGTTTATGGGAATACGGGTGCGGCCCCTGACCTCTACCTGGGTAAGTGTGCATTCCTTTGATGAGGTGTTCAACAATTTCAAAGCCTCGTATTTTGCCGCCTGTATCCTGATACCCAAAAATACGCTCATTCGTGAAATGCAGAAGGTGCTGGCCGACCACCGCTTCAGTAAACGTAAATTTCTGCATGTACTTGACCAGTTCCCGGTATCGGCCGAAACCGTTTTTTACCGCCTTTTCTCCATATTGCCTGCCCATTTCCAGATAGAAAAGCTGTATTTCCTGAAGTTTACTTCGTCAGAAGGAAGCCGGGACGCCCGCCTGATCAAAGAAATTCACCTGGTAGGGCAACACGATCCTCAGGAAAACCGGAACGAACACTATTGCAGGCGCTGGCCGGGTATCAGCCTCCTGGATGAGGTACCCGCCGAAAGCGAAGAACGTTTTCTGAAAACCCAGATATCCAACTTTGAAAATATGGGGCACCGGTACTTTGAGATCGCGCTGGCCCGAAGTTCCGCGGGCGGTGGAAGGGAAAGTATCACGATCGGACTGGAAATAGACGATTCCGTGCGCTCCAAAGCAGGTTTTCTCGATGACCCCGCCATTCCGCGCAAAGAAGTAGGGCAGACCTGCGAAAAATGTGCTTTATTTGATTGTAAAGACCGGGTAGCCGCGCCCGTCATACTGCACCAGCAAAGGAAATTAAGCGAAATCCGGAAGGCGATAGGGGAGTTGAGGTGAGTGCCGAGTGTCGAGTTCCGAGTGCCTGGAGAAAACTAGCCACTCGGAACTCGGAACTAAAGTACTCATACCTCCTCCGCTTCCACCAGCTTCACCTCCGGAATCATGGAGGTAAGCAAGCGTTCGATACCTGCCTTCAGCGTCATAGAAGCCGAAGGGCAGCCACTACAGGAGCCCTGGAGCATTACTTTCACTGTACCGCTTTCCTCGTCAAAGGAAGAGTAATTGATAGCGCCGCCGTCTGATTCTACTGCCGGCCTTACGTATTGATCCAGGGTAGACTTGATCTTTGCCACTACCGGCGTATCATTCCCCTGCACAATAAGCGTGTGGGAATCCATGGTCTTTTGAGCAAAAACCGGGTGATTTTCGTCAAAATATATTTTCAGAAACTTACGTACATCGCCAATCACCTCTTCCCACTCGATATCCTCCCGCTTGGTGACCGTGATAAAATTGGAAGAGATAAAAACCCGCTCTATAAAGTCAAACAGGAAAAGGTCAGACGCCAGGGGAGAAGCCTTCTTCTCGTCAAGTGTAGCCGCCTTACTGGGGTAATCAAACGACAACCCTTCCGGCACAATCTCGTAATTGAGTACAAATTTCATGGAGTTGGGGTTAGGACTCAACTCCGTATATATCATGGTGTTTCTTTTCAGCATTTTTCGTTCGGATAGTTATTTTTGATATAACAGTAGTTCTGAGTTCCGAGTTCCGAGTTCTGAGTTCCGAGTACTCCGATGTCCTTTCCACTGTCACCCCGAGCGCAGCCGAGGAGCGATCGACACTGTTACCCTAAGCCTGACGAAGGGCGAAGGGTACAACAAAAAAAAGAGGCCCTAAGACCTCTTTTTTTCATTTCTTCTGATTCCCTTTTTATGCCTCAGCGGGAGCCTCCGCAGGAAGTACATGTACGAAAGACTTTCCGTCACGTCCTTTTCTGAAGTTGATTA
>JBEBRS010000120.1:0-9410 GCA_040394705.1 Leadbetterella byssophila | reverse complement strand
GCGCTTTGCCAATCCGACGCCATCGCATACAAATGCGATTCGGCGGTTTCCAGGTATTTGGCCAATTGCTGTGCACCCACCTCGTTTCTTACTACGATATCGGTTTTGTTGAGTTGAACCGAAGCCCCCCTCTTGGTGGTTACCGCGATAACCCCGTTACCGGCACGTGAACCGTACAAGGCCGCTGCGGCAGCCCCTTTCACTACTTCGATCGACTCGATGTCGTCTACGTTCAGATCCGCTAAGCTTCCGGTAAGGATGATACCGTCTACCAAAAGCAGCGGAGAAGAAGAACCGTTAATGTTGTTGTCTCCTCTTAGCAACAGGTCTGTAGCAGCACCCGGGCTACCTCCTCTCTGGGAGGTCTGAAGGCCTGCCACTTTTCCTACCAGCGCACCCGCAGCGGAAGTAGCCGGCACAATGCTCAGCTTATCGCTTCCTACCTTCGCTACCGATACGGTTAGTTTTTTTCTCGAGGTGGCTCCGGCTACCCCGGTTACGATCACCTCATCAAGCAATTTCTGATCGGTTTCCAGGGCTACATTGATCACACTTCTTGAACCTACTACCTCTTCCACAGCGTCAAAGCCCACAAATGAAAAGACCAGAGTCTGGGCGGAAGAGGCGCTGATGGAATAGTCCCCGTTACCGTCGGTCTGTGTCGCCACAGTGGTTCCTTTGACCGTAACCACCACGCCTGGCATCGCCGAGCCATCATCGGCGGCGGTCACTTTTCCTCTGATTGTTTGGTTCTGCGCGAACAGGGAGCCTGTCACACAAAACAAAAAACCAAAGATTAAGAGTAAATTTTTCTTCATAGTTTTTTTGTTATTTAGTTAGAACATAATGCAATGATAAATAAATTTTTCAAAAAGAAAAAATACTTATTATTTTATCTGCAATATCCGATAAAAGCCAAAATTTATTATGGCCATTATCCAATAACTTTCGTTTGAAGATAATGCGAAAATTTAAAAATGCGGCAAGAAAGAAGGAAGAGAGGCGGGTTTATAAAATTTCGAGGGTTTTGCGGATATCTTCGGGGTCATAGCCCTTTCCAAGAAGGTAGGTGGTGATCTTTTTCCGGCGTAGAAACGGATCTTTTTCGGAAGACAATGCGGCCTCCTTTTTCAGGGCGAGTTCTTTCAGGGTCAGGGCATACTCTTCCGCCCCTATTTCATCCATAGCTTCCGTGATGCAGCGGGGAGAAATTCCCCTGGACTTCAGTTCGTAGACAATCTTCTTTTTGCCCCATTTTTTGATTCTGAACTTGCCGCCGGCAAACTGGCGTGCGAATCGACTCTCATTGAGAAAGTTTTCGGTAATCAACCAGGCGATGATCTCTTCCGTCTCTTCCCGGTCCGCCCCCCAGGTTTTCAGCCGGGCGCGTACCTCGTCCTGGGTTCTTTCCTGGTAGGCGCAGAAGGAGCAGGCTTTTTGGAGAAAATCAACCATACATCGATTTGGATAAAATAGCCATGAGCATTCAGCTATCAGCATTCAGCATTCAGCTATCAGACGGCTGCGGCACCACTATCAGAAAACCGGCACACCAACCGGCGGGTAGGCGCCCCCCAATGAACAAGCGAAGCGTCGCGGGGCGGCCTTCCGCCCGGCTGACTGCTGAGTGCTGAAGGCTGAAAGCTAAAATTTCACACACATAAAACACCAAAAGTTTCCGGATCCTCTACCGAACCTTCGCCCTACTCCGCTACCGCTTCTTCCTTCTTCGGTGGGAAAAGCAACGAAGCCAGAATACTGATGGCCAGGATACCCACAATCACCAGCAGGGAATGCACATTGGTAAAACCGATTTCGTGCAGCCAGCTGTGTACCAGCATTTTCACTCCTATAAAGGTGAGCAGTACACCCAGACCGTATTTCAGGTAAGCGAACATATCAATAATATTGACCAGGAAGAAGAACATAGACCTCAGCCCCATAATGGCAAAGACATTGGAGAAGAACACAATGTACGGGTCTTTGGTAATGGAAAAAATGGCCGGTATGGAGTCTACCGCGAAGATCACATCGGTAAATGCGATCACCAGGATCACCACAAAAAGAGGCGTGACGTAGAGTTTATGCTTATCGTATTTGTGGCGGAAGAAAAAGCGATCGGCCACAAACCTTTCGTATACATTGAAGAAACGCCCCGTAAATTTCACCATGGGGTGATTTTTGGTATCTATGCTTTCCTCCTCGTCTTTCTTGAACAGGATATTCAATCCCGTGTAGACCAGGAACGCTCCAAAAACCAGCAGAATCCAGTCGAATTTCTGAATCAGGGCGGCCCCCAGGAAGATAAATACAAAACGGAGCACAATGGAACCCAGAATACCCCAGACCAGCACTTTTTTATAATGTTTGGGGCGGATGCCGAAGGAGTTGAATATAAGGATAAAGACAAAGATATTATCTACCGAAAGGGAATATTCCACCAGGTAACCGGTAATGTACTCCAGGGCCATGTTGTTCTGAAACAACTGCAGGTCACGGGCATAATCGCCACTGAAATCAACGGTAGGGTAAAACTGTTCTTTTATTTGCTGCAGATGGGGCAGATCGCTCACGTCATGCACCAGGTAGCCGTAGTGCCTCAGGAAGAAGTAAAAGGCCACCGCCAGGGAAACCCATACCGCACTCCAGAAAGCGGCCTCCTTAAATTTCACCACGTGTTCTTTCTGTTTGCTGAATGCGCCCAGGTCAAGCAGCATCACAAAAATGGTAAAGAGGGTAAAGCCGCCGAAAAATATAACTTCGTTACTCATTGATTATGTATTGATTTGCAAAGATAGGGGTGGAATTGACAATTGACAATTGACAATTTGTTAAATTACGAATTAAAAATGACGGTGGCATACTTTTCATACGTACAGAATCATTCGTAATTCGTAATCCGTAATTCGTAATTGCTAAATCACTGTGCCCAAAAATTCGGCGATTTCCATTTTTTCCCTATTTTTTTTCCGCAGGGCTTCCTGGAGGATAATCTCTTCGTCTTCGTCTTCGGTATCGAGCTGTTCAATGATATCCAGGATTTCCTTTTTTATTTTCAGCAGGTGTATTCTGAAATTGATGCGGGTCATGATTTCTCCGAGGGAATCGCGGTATTCCGGTACAAAAATTTCGTATTTCACCCAATGCTTGCTCAGCTCGTGTTTGGGAGACTCCCAGTCGACCACCTTGGCCTGCACCGCGCTGTCGGGGTGAGAGGTAAAGTATCTTTCCGGGGGAGCCTCTCCGCGGAGATAGAATTCGTGGTATTGCTGATAAATGGCCCTGAGCAAGGGGTCGTTGAGAATCTCCACGCCCGTTTCCGCGAAGATATAGTCGGCCAGCACCTGGGTTTCGTCGATATTCACGTGTCCGTACAACACCAGGTCTTTCACCAGGGCCTCCTCGTCGCGGCTGTCGTTTTTCTGCAGGAGTTCCATCTCCGGATGGCGTTCCGGCGGGGCGGGACTCACCGTGCCCCCGTCGCCCTTCCGGGGGGCTCTGAGCTGTCCGGCCACCCGCTTGTTTCCCTCATTGATCAGAATATGCTCATCAATATGCAGCAAACGGGCTACTTCCTGGTAGAAGATCTGGCGCTTGACAGGGTTCGGTACTTTGGTGATGGTAGCCACAAGACTTTCAATCAGCTCGGCCTTTTTCACGGCATCCTCCCCCACTTCTTCCAGAGAAATCTCGGTTTTGAACCGGATAAAATCCTTCTGGCTCTGCTCTACATACCGGGTGAACGCTTCTCCCCCCACTTTTCGGATAAAGCTGTCGGGGTCGTCTCCGCCGGGAAATACCACGGCCCGCACATTCAACCCTTCTTCCAGGATGAGGTCGATACCCCGCAGTGAAGCTCGGATGCCGGCGCTGTCGCCGTCATACAAAACGGTTATATTTTCGGTAAACCTACCGATGAGGCGGATCTGTTCTACGGTCAGGGAAGTACCGGAAGAGGCCACCACGTTCTCAATTCCCGCCTGGTGCAGGGAGACCACATCGGTATAGCCTTCTACCAGGAAACAGTTTTCTTTCTGGCGGATGGCGTTCTTGGCCTGGTATATACCGTATACAATATGGCTTTTGTGGTAGATATCCGTTTCGGGCGAGTTGATGTATTTCGGGGCGCGGGCATCGGTTTTCAGGATCCTGGCACCAAAGGCGATGGGCTTACCGGCTACGTTATGAATGGGAAAAATGACCCGTCCCCGGAAACGGTCGAGGTGCACCTGGTTCTCTTTTACGGAGATCAGTCCGGCCTTTTCCAGCACTTCGGCAGAAAACCCGGCTTTCACGGCTGCCTGGTAGAACTCGTCGCGGCCATCCGGCGCATAGCCCAGATGAAAACGCTCCAGCATGGGTGGGGAGAATCCCCTTTCCCGAAAATAGCTGGCCCCGATACTCTGGCCCTCTTCGGTATCGTTCAAGACTTCCCGGAAATATTTTTCCGCAAATTCGGAAACAATGAAAAGACTCTCCCTTTCGTTTTGCGCGGCCAGCTCGGTATCGGTAAACTCTTTTTCCTTGACTTCAATATTGTACTTTTTGGCCAGCCACTTGAGGGCATCGGGGTAAGAAAACCCTTCCAGGTCCATGATGAAACGCACGGAGTCTCCCCCTTTCCCGCATCCGAAACATTTGTAGATGCCTTTGGCGGGAGATACGGAGAAGGAAGGGGTTTTCTCATTGTGGAAAGGGCAACAGGCAATGAGGTTTGCCCCCCTTTTTTTCAGGTTGACAAACTCACCTACCACCTCGCTGATCTCAGCGGCCTGGAGGATCTGATTTACGGTATCCTGGGGAATCATCCCGTAAAAATACATGCTTTGTGATTTCCTACCTCATGACACCCGTTAAATTAACGGAGAACGTTCTGAATTTTTTCCACAATACCCTTAGTTATCGACAATCTCGCCGCGCGTCTTTTTTTATTGTTTATCTTTGTTCTCCTTTTTAAAACATACATTCCCTATGGGTAAAATAATTTCTATTGTCAACCAGAAAGGCGGTGTGGGAAAAACCACCACGGCAATCAACCTGTCGGCCAGCCTGGCGGTTTTGGATTATAAAATCTTGCTGATCGATACGGACCCCCAGGCTAACGCAGGGTCAGGCATTGGTATCGACAGCAAAGAACAGCCTCATAACATCTATACTGCCCTCGTGGGCCAGTCGCCGGTGAAAGAGTGCATTGTCAAAACCCAGATCCCAAACCTCGACCTCATTTCCAGCCATATAGACCTGGCCGGGTTTGAGCTGGAGATTGTCAACCAGGTGGCCAGGGAGTACATCCTGAAAGAGATCATCACGGAACTGAAGGAAGACTACGACTTCATTTTTATTGACTGTTCTCCTTCCCTGGGGCTGATGGTAGTAAACTCCATCGTTGCTTCTGATGCGGTACTGATTCCGGTACAATGCGAATATTTCGCCCTGGAAGGAATTGCCAAGTTACAGAACACCATAGAAATCATTAAAAAGCGCCTGAACCCTGAACTGGCCATGGAAGGGTACGTACTGACCATGTACGACGGCCGGACCAACCTTTCCAAAATGGTGGTAGACGACGTACGCCAGCATTTTGGTCCCAACTGCTTCCAAACCCTGGTACCGCGGAATGTAAAACTGGCCGAAGCGCCCAGCTACGGTGTTCCCGCGCTTCTGATGTTTTCCGAAGACGGGGAATTTGACATCTCCTATCTTGAAAATAAGGGTGCGAAGAGTTATATTGACCTCGCTAAAGAGCTTCTGACGAGAAATAATCTTCCGGAAATTAAAGATGGAAAATAAAGGCAAAGGATTAAACTCTCTTTTGGGCGACTCCGACCTGGTGGTCAAGCGCAAGGTGGCCGCCTTTTCGGGAGTTCGGGAAATTGAAACCGATAAAATTGTAGCCGGGGGGGCACAACCCCGGAAAGCGTTTGATGAGGCGGCCCTGAAAGAGCTGGCCGACTCCATTCTGCTCCAGGGACTGATTCAGCCGATTACCGTACGGGAAACTCCGGACGGCAAATTTGAGATCATTTCGGGGGAAAGACGCTACCGGGCCTCTAAACTGGCGGGACTGGAAAAAATACCGGCCTATATCCGGGAAGTAGACGACCAGCGCTCTCTGGAAATGGCGCTGATTGAAAATATACAGCGGGAGAACCTCAATCCCGTGGAGATCGCCTTGTCGTACCGCAGGATGATTGAGGAACTGGGCTTCCGCCAGGAAGACCTGGGCAACCGTATCGGGAAAAGCCGTTCGAACATCACCAATTACCTGCGCCTGCTGAACCTGCCCGCCGACATACAGACGGGGCTGATTCTGGGCGTAGTGACCGTAGGCCAGGTGCGGCCCCTCATTCCGGTAAGCGACCCGGCCTTGCAAATGGATATTTACCAGAAAATCCTGGAAGATAATCTCAGCGCCAGGGAGGTGGAAGTACTGGTCAAGAAGGGAAACGCTTTCGAAGCGGAGGCCAATGAGCTGGAAATTCACCGGGAAGATATCCGGATTGAGGAAATGACCCTCAAAGGCAAGACCAAGGTACCCGTGAAGATCAAAGTGCAGGATATCCACAAAGGACAGGTGACGATTAAGTTTTCTGACGCAGAGGAACTCAATGCCATCCTCGAAAAGCTAAACTGACGGGAGGCCGGTCTATTTGACCTTGCGGAGACGGTCAGGGCTTACCCATTCGTCATACAAGGTCCCCCAGCCTTCGTAATTCACTTTGTATTCCTTGTTTCTCACGGCCAGAATGGAACCTTTGTACCACTGACCGCTCCAGTAAATCTCTACCCGCTCGCCCCTTTTAAAAGCTGCGGGTATTTCCCCGGTCTGCACAACGGGCAGAACGCCCTTCTCCGGCACGGTGTCTGCTTTAGGGCTTAAAATTTTACCTGTACGGCTGGCAGTAGCTGCATGCCCTCCCACCTCACCAAACAGGAAAATCAGTTCATCTGTGGCCTTCTTATACCAGAAGTCGTACGTGTTATTCTTATCATCGTGCAGAGAATAGTATGTGACTCCTTCCTGTTGGTACCAGGGCGTCACCTTCCTGAGTTTACCTTTGGTGATGCCCCAGGTATAGGTTCCGTCTGCGGCGATACTCAGTTTATTCATGGGGGCACCGGGCGAATAGGTGCGGTACAGGTCACGGTCTTTTTCAAGGTAGACCACTGCGCCCGGTATCCACAGGTTCCACTGGCCTGTGATCTCACGATCAGCCGACTGGAACAGCAAAAAAAAGGGGGAGAAGAAGTTTCATAATCCTGGTTCGGGTTCGGTTCTATGCAATTGTAAAGCAATTTCCGCGGCTTTTCAAGTTTCCATGAATAAAAAGCAGAGACACCCGAAAAAAACCGTTGAATAAGTGTCCCGAATTCCTTATCTTTGTTAGATTTTTCATAGCACTTAACGTATCCATCTTCCGCCTTGGGCAGGGAGGTAAAAACGGATCAAAAACAACTTATGAGCGAGAACAAAAACAAAGATTATTCAGCAAGTAATATACAGGTACTGGAAGGACTGGAAGCGGTACGAAAACGGCCTGCCATGTATATCGGGGATATCGGGTTTAAAGGGCTTCATCACCTCATCTGGGAAGTGGTAGACAACTCTATCGACGAGGCTATGGCGGGGTATTGCGACCGGATCGAAACCACCATTAACGAGGATAACTCCATTACCGTAAAAGATAACGGCCGCGGGATTCCGACAGGCTGGCATGAAAAAGAGCAAAAATCTGCCCTGGAAGTAGTACTGACGGTACTGCACGCCGGGGGAAAATTCGATAAAGACACGTACAAGGTTTCCGGCGGACTTCACGGCGTGGGGGTTTCCTGCGTAAACGCCCTTTCTTCACACCTGAGAGCGGAAGTACACCGGGAAGGCAAGATCTTCGAACAGGAGTTTTCTATCGGGAAACCCCTTTATCCTACCCGGGAAATCGGTGTAACAGAAGACCGGGGGACCATCATCCACTTCAAGCCGGACGATTCGATCTTCCAGGTAACGGAATACAAATACGAGACCGTGGCCAACCGGCTTCGGGAATTGTCTTTCCTGAACAAGGGAATTACCCTGACGCTGACCGACAAAAGGGAACTGGATGAAGAAGGAAATCCGAAATACGAGGAATTCCATTCGGACGGCGGGCTGATTGAATTCGTGGAATACCTGGACAAAAGCCGGGAACCCCTGATTACCACGCCTATGTACATGGAAGGACAAAGAGACGGCGTTCCTGTGGAGGTATCCCTGATCTACAATACTTCCTATTCCGAAAACGTATCTTCCTTTGTAAACAATATCAATACGCCGGAGGGCGGTACCCACGTATCCGGTTTCCGGATGGCACTGACCCGTACCCTGAAGGCGTACGCGGAAAAGTCGGGCCTGCTGGCCAAAGAGAAGATTGAGATTGCGGGAGACGACTTCCGGGAAGGGCTTACCGCCGTAATTTCGGTGAAGGTGGCCGAACCCCAGTTTGAAGGACAGACCAAATCGAAACTGGGCAACTCCGAGGTAACGGCGGCGGTAAGCGGCTGCGTGCAGGAAATGCTGGAAAACTACCTCGAAGAAAACCCGAAAGATGCCAAAACCATTGTAGACAAGGTGATTCTGGCGGCCAGGGCGCGTATCGCAGCGAAAAAGGCCCGGGAAATGGTGCAGCGGAAAAACGTATTGGTAGGCTCCGGCCTTCCCGGTAAGCTGGCCGACTGCTCAGAATCTGACCCCGCCCTGTGCGAGGTGTATCTGGTGGAGGGTGACTCGGCCGGGGGATCGGCCAAACAGGGTCGCGACCGGAATTTCCAGGCCATTCTTCCCCTGAGAGGGAAAATCCTGAACGTAGAGAAAGCCCAGGAATACCGGATCTACGAAAACGACGAAATCAAGAATATTTTTACTGCCCTGGGAGTGCAGATCGGGAAGGAAGGAGACGAAAGAGCCTTGAACCTTGACAAGCTGCGCTACCACAAGATCATCATCATGACGGATGCCGACATTGACGGAAGCCACATCCGTACGCTGATCCTCACCTTCTTCTACCGGTTTATGCGGGAAATTGTAGAGCGGGGTTACCTGTACATCGCTCAGCCTCCCCTGTACCTGGTGAAAAAAGGGAAAGACGAGGTCTACGCCTGGACCGAAGAACAACGGTACGCGGCGGTTAAACGCCTTGCCGGTGCCGGTAAGGAAGACAGCGTGGGGGTACAACGCTACAAAGGTCTCGGAGAAATGAACCCCGAACAGCTTTGGGAAACCACCATGAACCCGGTTAACCGGACGCTGAAGCAGGTCACTATTGAGTCGGCCGTAGAAGCAGACATGTTGTTTTCCATGCTGATGGGCGACGAAGTGCCGCCCCGGCGTGAGTTTATTGAGAAGAATGCGAAGTACGCGAATGTGGATGCGTAGG
>JBEBRS010000119.1:0-9548 GCA_040394705.1 Leadbetterella byssophila | reverse complement strand
GTGTCTCTCTCAAATGAGGATGCAAAACTATGCATTTATTGCTACAGTTCAAAAAGCCTTTATTAAAATATTTTTACTTTTTTTCGCGCTTCTGGGCCAACCTTTTGATAGTAAAGCACAAAATGATATTGCGAAAAAAGCAGATTCTCTTTTTCTGTCCCGAAATTTTACGGAAGCGGCCCAATTGTACGAAGCGATCTTTTCCGATCCCAAGGTAAACAACGAGCATGTGAGCCTGAGGCTGGCCTATATTTTTGAGAACGAAGGGAACTATCCGAAGGCCTTATTTTACCTGAACAGCTACTACAATATGCGGCCGACGGACGAGGTTTTCGACAAGATGAACAAGATTGCCCTGGCCCATAAGTTTACGGGTTACGAACGAAACAATATCAATTTTGTATTCGCACTTTACCAGCAGTATTACATTTTTATCCTTTATGCGGTGATTGTACTGGGCATTTTTCTGCTTTGGGTGCTGTTTTCAAAGCGCAGACAGGGAAAACCCATTTACCGGAACAACTGGGCGCTGGTGATCACCTACCTGGTGCTGCTGGCCCTGCTGATTAACCTGCCTTCGAGTTACCGTTCGGCAATCGTCAAAGAGAAGACATATCTGCGCAATTACCCGAGTTCAGCGGCCAGCGTAATCGGGGAAATTGAACCGGGCCATAAGATCAATATTTTCGGCAGTGACGATATCTGGCTGAAAGCGTACTGGAACCGGGGCGTGGCGTATGTGAACGGTAATGACCTGTGGTTGCTGGAGAATTAGGAAGATACAGTTTAAGAATGCCTATAAAGGTTCTCTTTTGCCATTCTCAATGTATTTTCGCTTCGATCAACTTTGATTGCAAAGTTGGGGAGATCTTTATTTAACCAACTAATTACCATATAAATAGTATGCCTAATTTCTTCTAATCGATCTAAGTTCCAAGATAATAGAACTTATGCTGCGATACCAGTCGACCCCATATTGGAGCGTTAACTCCCTGTTTAAACTATTTCTTAGTGCAATTTCAAAAATTGAAAGAAGAGGATAAAATGACTCAGATAGCACAATATTTAGCTGGTAGAGTTCAATCGCTTTTTGATAGTCACTAGGGTATCTTTTAAAATACCTGCTCATCCTTTGAGTGGAAAAAACTTTTTCAAAGTTATGTTTATTATGCATTATTTTAGTAATTTTGTTGCATGCAGTCCCGGTAATTCCTCTCCCAGACTTTAATTGCTGGTGATGAATCCGGGTTTTTTTGTGCCTAAAAATACTATAAATAACGGTATTTTCTTAATTTCTACCTGAAATTCTCCTACTTTCATAAAAAAGCCGGAGAATTTTTCCCCGGCTTCATTTATTCTTCGAATCCTATATCGCCTCCAGAATCCGCTGCGGATCTACCGCGTACCCGATCTTTTCTTTCAGGTCGGAGATTTTTATGCGCTCCTGCTCCATGCTGTCGCGGTGGCGGATGGTGACGGTGTCGTTTTCCATGGTTTCGTAATCAACGGCCACGCAGAAAGGCGTACCGATGAGGTCCTGACGGGTATAGCGTTTGCCTATGGCGCCGCCGTCGTCATACACGGTACGGAAAGACAGCCGCAGTGAATGGGCGATTTCCTGTGCTTTTTCGGCCAGGCCGTCTTTTTTCACCAGGGGAAGAATGGCGGCTTTGACAGGAGCAAGCGCGGGATGAAGGCTCAGGTAAGTACGTTCTTTTTCGCCGGTTTCTACCGTATAGGCATTGCAGAAAGCAGCCAGGAAGAGGCGGTCTGCTCCTACTGAGGTTTCTACCACGTAGGGAATATAATTGCCGATGGCCTTTCCGTCTTCTCCGAGGTCAGGATCAAAATATTGCAATTTCTTCTTCGACAGCTCCTGATGATTCCGGAGGTCAAAGTCGGTACGCGAATGAATACCTTCAATTTCACGGAAACCAAAAGGGAACTGATATTCAATATCTACGGCGGCGTTGGCATAGTGCGCCAGCTTTTCGTGATCGTGATACTTCAGCTTTTCGGCGGGCAGTCCGAGCGCCTTATGAAAACGCAGACGGGCATCTTTCCACTTTTCGTACCACTCCATCTCGGATCCGGGGCGTACAAAAAACTGCATTTCCATCTGTTCAAACTCCCGCATCCGGAAAGTGAACTGCCGGGCCACAATCTCGTTCCGGAAAGCCTTACCGATCTGGGCAATACCGAAAGGTACTTTCATTCGTCCGCTTTTCTGGATGTTCAGGAAGTTGACGAAAATTCCCTGGGCGGTTTCGGGCCGGAGATAAATCTGACTGGCGTCTTCGGCCACTGAACCCACCTGGGTGGAGAACATGAGGTTAAACTGCCGCACCTCCGTCCAGTTCGACGTTTTTGAAATAGGACAAACGATGCCTTCTTCTATGATGAGGTCCCGTACTTCATCGAGTTTTTCGGCTCCCAGCAAGGCGCCCATTTTCTGGAGCAGCGCCTGGGCCCGGGCTTCGTCGCCGGCGTTGGCGTATTCTTCCGCTCTGCCTTCGAGCAACTGATCGGCGCGGTAACGCTTTTTGGAATCCTTGTTGTCGATCATAGGATCATTGAAGCCGTCTACGTGTCCGGAAGCCTTCCAGGTAAGGGGATGCATGAAAATGGCCGCATCTACGCCTACAATATTGTCGTTCAGCTGGGTCATGGCTTTCCACCACACCTGCTTGATGTTATTTTTTAGCTCTACGCCGTTTTGTCCGTAATCGTACACGGCCTGTAAGCCGTCATAGATTTCGGAAGACGGGAATACAAATCCGTATTCTTTTGCGTGACTGATAATGTCTTGTAAAGTAGCACTCATTGGGTCAGTTATTTATTCCGGTATACATTGAATTAATGGCCGCGTATTCCTTGAGGAGGAAAGCCTGCAGCTCTTCGTTAAATATTTTTCGGGACGCTTCATCCAGGGTTTCGTAGAGTTCTTTGAGCTCCCGGTTGATTTCGGCTTTTTCCGCCTCGGAAGCGGCATTCATGGCCCTTACATGGTATTTTTTAAAATCAAACGATGTCATTTTCCAGCATTTTCAGGGATACTTCCGCCCTATTGACTTCCAGCGCGTAATTTCGCCCCATAACAACGGGCAAATTTACATCATCGTGGCCAAATTCAAAACCCAAAGCTACGGGATAATCAAAATCCCGGGTATGGTGGAGAATAATCTCCATGGCCGTGGAACCGAAAGAGGGTTCGGCCATGTCGGTAAAAGAACCCGCGACCAGTCCGGCAAGTCTCTCCAGTTTTCCGGCTCTCTTCAGTTGAACCATAAGGCGGTCTATGTTATAGAGTTTCTCGCCTACATCTTCGAGGAAGAGAATCCTGCCCTGGTAAGGGATATCGGAAGCAGAACCGAGGGAATGGGCCAGTAAAACCAGGTTTCCTCCGAGGGCCGGGCCGGTGGCGTTCCCGAGGCGGTTTTCCGGCAGGGAAGAAAAGCGGTAGTCTGTACCTTCTCCGAAAAGCAATTTTCTCAGCATTTCGGCGGAGTGCGTGTCGAAACTGAATGTCTTGGCCATAGGACCGTGCACGGCTTCATACCCCAGGCTGTTGAGATGCAGCAAGAGGGCGGTGAGGTCGGAAAATCCTACGATCCATTTGGGAGATTTCCTGAACGCGGTGAAGTCAAGGTGATCAATGAGGTCGGATACGCCGTAACCGCCACGGGCGGCCAGGATACAGGCGATATCCGGGTTATCCAGGAAGCCCTGAAGTTCATGTAAACGCTGTGTAAAGGGAGCCGAGAAATTGTGGAAGGAGCTACCGAGGGTAGTGCCGGTTTCCACTTTTAACCCCCAACTCCGGAGGGTGTTTATTCCGATCAGCAGGTCTTCATTACGAACCCGGCTGGCGGGAGCGGTGATAGCCACCGTATCACCGGGCCGGAGAAAAGGTGGGGTCATCATCAGACAAAAACCACATCTTTGACAATCTCCCCGCCCATCTCTTTATTTAAGAGGGAAATGATTCCGGACTTGGCCAGAACCAGTTCCTGTCTTAAAGGTGCCGAAGAAATCCTCAGGAAGAGCACTCCTTTACTGATATAAATCTTTTCTGTACGCTGCGCGATGGAAGCGCCCATCAGTTTTTCCCAATGGGTGACCAGGTAGGTCTCGTCATAACGGGACCTGAGCTTATACGCTTTCAGGAAAGACTCGAAGGCTTCCCCTATGCTTTGGGCTTTGGTTTTACGCGCGGTTACAGACATTTATACTTTTCTGGAAATGGCAAATTTTTCAAAAGTGAGTTTCGCTCCGCCGCCGGCTGAAATAGTAACGGTGGTTTCATCTTTCGACATTACTTTACCGTGGAGACCACCCGCGGTGACGACATCATCTCCCGCTTTAAGCTCTTCCACCATTTTTTGTTGTTCTTTTTGTTTTTTTTGCTGAGGGCGAATCATAAAAAAATACATAACGGCAAACATACCTACCATCATGACCAGGAAACTCATGTTTCCCCCTACACCACCTGCTTGTAATAATATCATAAAAATTTATAAGTTAATTACGCTTTTGATTTGATCTGACCCATCAGATCTTCTACGTCTTCCAGTAGTTTTTCCGCTTTCTGGCGGGCTTCGTTCACTACTTTTTTTCCTTCTGCTTTGGCGTTATTGTCTCCGCCTACGTATTCCAGGGCTACTTCTTCTCCCCTTTCCCGAAGGTCATTGATAAAATTCACCAGTTGATCCCTGTAATCGCTAAGGCTGGTAGATAATTTCTCCCGGGTTACTTCGCCCTTTTCGGGGGCAAATAAAATGCCTATGGCGGAACCCGCGGCTATTCCTGCTAAAAACGCGATCAAAGATTTTGCCTGACTGTTCATAAAATTGCTGTTTTGGTTGTATAAATATAGGATCAAAACGTAAAATCACCAAGAAAAATTTCAATACGACGCGGGTTCCCGTTTCATGCCGCACATAATTCACCCACCCAACACGCGCGATACCCCCTTACCGGTTATCAATCATTCCGCGGCCGGTTTTCCGGATCAGGCCTTTGTCTTGCAAATCTTTGGTGACGGCATCCAGTATCCCGTTAATAAAGACCTTGCTTTTTTCCGAACTGTAGTTTTTGGCAATTTCAATGGTTTCATTGATGGTGACCTTGACCGGTATGCTGGAAAAGAGCGTCAGCTCGGCAATGGCCATCTTGAGCAAGATCAGGTCGGTTTCTATAATTCTTTCGAGGTCCCAGTTTTTAAGATGGGGCAGAATATAGTGCAGGTATTCTTCGTCTTTGGAGGCGGTTTCCCGCATCAGGTCACGCAGGAACTCTTTGGTATCCTCCCATTGGTCATCGAGCTTTTCTACGTGAATCACCTGTTGCTCAATGTAATCGTCAAAGGTATGAAAGACCATGGTGCGGAGTATTTCCCGGTCTTCCGACCAGAAAATATGCAATTTCTCAAAGAAGTCCACACTCACTTCATGCTTGAGAATAATGTTTTTAACGATGTATTTGACAATAGAAAGTTCGTCTTCCCCGGTTTTGTTGACCACCGCCAGGTATTCGGCTATATGCGCGTTTCCTTTGATGGCTTCGTTGTAGAGTTTATTGATCAGGGAGGATTCGTTTTCGAGGCTGACCGAACGTTTGAGGGAGTAAAACTCCAGTTCTTTCGTGGATTTCAGGGCAGAAATCACCCGGTTTTTTCCCAGTACAGAGTCGGATTTGCTTCCCAGAAGCACCAGGAGATTCAAAATATACAGGTAGATGTCGTAGGTTTTTTCGGCGTCAATCAGGGTTTGGGCCAGGTGGTACTCGAAGTCCCTTTTGTTTTTCAGGCGATAGTACTCCCGGGCTTTGGCAACGGCGGTATTTACTTCACGGGGTAGTGACTCTTCTCCGGCGGGGATTCTCTTTTTTACTTCGTCTTCCAAAATGGATTGCGCAAGCCTGGTCATACCGGCCAGTTTATTTCTGTCTTGCTTCTCCATGGAATTCAGATCAGGCGCAAACGCCTCCGAGATCAGGTCCTGCGCCAGGAGAAAGTTGGCCCCTTTTGAAATTTCAAGTGCATACAACCCCTGCATTGCTCTTACCCTCGCCAGTCTACGATTCAGCATATATTCAAAGAACTTTTAAAGCGGGTGCAAAGATAATAGAAAAGATGCGTAATTTTAAGCGATTTTTAAATTGCTGATGCAAATTATTCTCCGGACAGGAAGCCTGACTATCCTGTTTTTCTTTTTGTTTTCGAGAGCTGGGGCGCAAAAGAAACTATCTCCGCGGGCGTTTAATGAAGACCTGGAGCAGCTGCATGCGTTATTGGAGAAGTATTATCCGGGCATGTATTATTACGAAACGCGAGGGCAGTTTGCAGACCGGATGGATTCTCTTCGTGCGGACGGGGATTCGCTCTCGGTGCTGGAAGCCTACCGCCGCCTGGCGCTGCTGACCAGCGAAGTGGGTGATCTGCACCTGGCCACGGGGCTTCCCCAGCGGTATTTTGGCAAAGAAGCCCGGATTTTCCCCCTTATTTTGCGGAAGTTCGGCGACTCGTTTTACATTCACTACAACCAGTCTGCAGACAGCACTCTTGTGCGGGGAACGAAAATTCTGGAGGTAGACGGCAGCCCGCCCCTGCTTGATTTTTACCGGTTCCGGAATTTGTACGGGGCCGATTACGGGAATCCTTACAGCAAGGATTACTACGCGGAGCGGAATTTTTCGGGGCTGTATACGCGGTGGTACGGGCAGCAAGATTCGGTGCAGTTACGCTATTTGCTTTTGCGCGACACCGCGGACCGGGCCACTACATTAAAGTACCTTCCGCCAAAGGAGGCTATGGACTACACCAGGAAGCGCTACAAGAATATTTTACGGAAGAACTTTGACCTGGAAATGACAGACAGCCTGCACCGTACAGCCAAGCTGGACCTGACCACCTTCAGGGCCGGGAAGGGTTGGCTTTCTTTTTCTGAAAATAAATTTAGAAAGCAATTAAAGCGAAGTTTTAAACAGATTGAGGCCGACAGCATACAAAACCTTATCCTGGATCTCCGGGGAAACGGGGGCGGCGCAGTAGTGAATGTGAGCCGCCTGCTGTCTTACCTGGTACCCGAACCTTTCCGCCTGTATGACACCTTGTCTATTACCCGGGCGGGTTTCCGAAAGGTATTCAAGCCCTGGTGGGGTGTTTCCGGACTGGCGGGACGACTGTTCCTGAACCGCAAAAACGAGCAAGGTTATTACCGGACCTACAACGAAGATAAGATCAGGCCCGTGCGCCGCCATGCCTACGGCAACCGGCTCTTTGTGGTGATGGACGGAGGTTCTTATTCGGCCACGACTTTCACCATTTCTTTGTTAAAAAACCATGACCGGGCTATCTTTGTGGGTACTCCGCCAGGGGGAGCGAACTGGGGTTCTTTTGCAGGACGGTTTTACCCGGCAAAGCTCAAACATTCGGGTATTCGGGTGAATTTACCCCTGATGAAGTTGGTACACAGTACGGAAGGGTTACGCCACCGTGATTTTTTTGTGCAGCCCGATTTTTTCGTAGGGCAGAGCTTTGAAGATTTTATGCAAAGGAAAGATACTCCGGTGGAATTCATAAACCAGATGATTGTCAATGAGAGAAATTAGAAGCCTGATCTGGAAGGATATTAAACTGGAACTCCGTCAGCAGAACACCATTAATACGATGGTCATGTTCATGGTATCTACCCTCTTCCTGTGCTACATCAGTTTTATGCTGAGAACCAATGCCCTGGAAGCCTTAACCTGGAACACTCTTTTTTGGATTATTCTGTTATTTTCAGCGGTAAATTCAGCGGTGAACAGTTTTCGTAAGGAAACCTCGGCGCGGCATTTGTATTATTACCAGCTGGCGGGCCCCGGTGCCATCATTCTGGCCAAGATCATTTTTAATTTTATACTGCTGCTGGCCCTTTCCCTGTTGGGCTTCGGACTTTACCTGGCGCTGCTTGGAAACCACGTCAGCGATTACGGAGTGTACCTGATTGCCCTGGTGTTGGGGGCTTTGGGTTTCAGCTCTTCGTTGACCTTACTGGCAGGTATAGCGTCGAAAACGGACAATTCGTCGGGCGTTCTGGCGGTTTTAAGTCTGCCTGTTCTGCTGCCCCTGATCAATATGCTGATTAAGTTATCGAAAAATGCTATGGACGGCCTGGCGTTTTCGGCCAGTTATGATGAAATAATGACTATCTTTGGAATTGATTTAATTGTTATAGCGTTAAGTTATTTGTTATTTCCCTATTTGTGGAAAAGTTAAAAATGGGGAAGAATTGGCAGAGAAGTTAGATATTAGATGTTAGATATTAGCTGTAGGTCGGCGGGGAGGCACGGTCTAATGTCTAAGTGCAGCGGCGCCCGCATCTAATATCTAAAGTCTAAAATAAAGAGTGATGAAAAAATACTGGTGGAAATTCCTGGGAGCGGCCTTGCTCCTGTTTAGTGTAGTTTTTGGATTTTTAGGAGAAACGCCCCGCCGGGAAATCCTTAATGAAACCATCCGGATGGTGTATTTTCATGTGCCGATGTGGTTTTCTATGATGGCCCTGATGATCAGTTCCCTGGTGTATTCCATACGTTATCTCCGGAAAGGGGCTATCCGTGACGACATCTACGCTTCCCAGTTTGCAGCGGTGAGTATCGTGTTCGGATTACTGGGTTTCCTGACCGGTATGTTATGGGGAAATTTCACCTGGGGCGACTGGCTGCCGAAAGATCCCAAGCTGATTGCGGTGGAAGTAGGTTTGCTGATCTATACCGCATACTTTATACTGAGGGGCTCATTTGACGACGAGCAGCGCCGGGCCAGGCTTTCGGCCATCTACAATGTATTCGCCTTTGCCGCTTTTATGCCTCTGGTGTGGATATTGCCCAGGCTGACCGACTCCCTGCACCCCGGTAACGGAGGGAATCCGGCGTTCGGGGCAGATATGGACATCAAAATGCGGATGATTTTTTACCCGGCCGTATTGGGATGGATCCTGATAGGCACCTGGATTGCGACGCTGAGAATCCGCGTAAAATTAATTAACGAAACCATAAACGGATAAGCCGAGGGCAAAGGCGGTCTATATAGCAGACTGCGAATAGCTTAAGGCTGAAAGTAAAATTTATACAAATGAAATAGCCATGAGCATTCAGCTATCAGCTATCAGAAAACCGGCACACCAAGAGGAGCGCCTCCCGCCGCCAATGTATAAGCTGACTGCTGAAAGCTGAAGGCTGAAAGCAAAATTTTATACGAATGAAATTTCTAAATGTTTTTCTCCAGGTAGAAATGGCCGATCTGATGCGTTCGGAAGGCAAAATTTACGTAGTTGTAGCCGGACTGCTGATTGTAGTGGCCGGATTTCTGGCTTACCTGTATTTGCTTGACAGAAAAATAACCAAGCTGGAGAAGGAAGCAGATAAGTTGAAGAAGTAGATGTTAGACATTAGATTTTAGATTTTAGATTTTAGACGTGGGTGAGCGTGTTGGGTCATCTGGTTTCTGGGAGCTAAAGTGTTAATTAGTATTGAATATGAAAAAAAGTCACATTATAGCGCTT
>JBEBRS010000118.1:0-9597 GCA_040394705.1 Leadbetterella byssophila | reverse complement strand
CTTCCAAAGCAGAAAAAAAGTGCTACCTTTGTATCCCGTAATCAATCATTATCAATATGCCATTGAGCGGGAAAAAAAGAAAGCCAAAGTACATTTTTGTCACGGGGGGAGTAGCCTCCTCACTGGGAAAAGGTATCATCGCTTCATCACTAGCCAAACTTCTACAATCACGCGGATTTTCTGTTACCATTCAAAAGCTGGACCCCTACCTGAACGTAGACCCCGGCACGCTTAATCCGTACGAACACGGAGAATGCTATGTAACGGAAGACGGGGCGGAAACCGACCTTGACCTCGGTCACTACGAGCGCTTTTTAAATATTCCCACTTCACAGGCCAACAACGTCACTACCGGCAGAATTTATTACAATGTACTGACCCGGGAGCGTAAAGGCGATTTTTTAGGGAAAACCGTTCAGGTCATTCCGCACATTACCGACGAAATCAAGCGGCACATCCGCCTGCTGGGAGACTCGGGAGAATACGATATCATCCTGACCGAAATCGGAGGCTGCGTGGGCGATATTGAGTCCCTGCCTTTCCTCGAAGCCGTACGGCAGTTAAAATGGGAGTTGGGGGAACACAACATGCTCACCATTCACCTCACGCTGGTCCCCTACCTGAAATCGGCCGGTGAGCTGAAAACCAAACCTACCCAGCACTCGGTTAAAATGCTGCAGGAGTCGGGTATTCAGCCCGACATCATCGTTTGCCGTACGGAACACCCCCTTCCCCTGGAAATCCGCAAGAAAATAGCCCTGTTCTGTAATGTGGAGCTTCCGTCTGTCATTGAATCTATCGACGCCGATTCTATTTACGAAGTTCCCGTATACATGGCCCAGGAGAAGCTGGATCAGCGGGCTTTGTTCATGCTGGATATTTACAATGCCACCGACTCCGACATGAAGAAGTGGAACAGCTTCCTGAAGGTATTGAAAAACCCGGAACACGAAGTCAATATAGGGTTGGTAGGCAAATACATTGAACTGAAAGACGCCTATAAATCCATTGTGGAAGCATTCATTCATGGAGGCGTCATGAACAAATGCAAAGTCAACCTCAAATGGATCCATTCGGAAGAGGTAAACAGCGACAATGTGCAGGAATTGCTGGGCGGACTGCACGGGGTGCTGGTAGCGCCGGGCTTTGGAGACCGGGGAATCGAAGGAAAAATCGCGACCGTAAAACACGTTCGGGAAAACGGCATTCCTTTCTTTGGAATATGCCTGGGCATGCAGATGGCGGTGATTGAATACGCCCGAAACGTCATAGGATGGGAAGACGCCCATTCTACCGAAATGGAAACCGACACCAGCCATCCCGTGATCGATCTCATGCATGAGCAACAAGGGGTAGAAAACAAGGGTGGAACCATGCGTCTGGGTGCGTATGCCTGTAAAGTTCAGGATAAGACACTGGCCCGGAGTATCTACGGAAAAAGTAAAATCAGCGAGAGGCACCGTCACCGTTGGGAGTTCAACAACAATTACAGAGAAGAATTTCAGAAAAACGGAATGGTGTTGAGCGGCACCAACCCCGACAACGGCCTGGTAGAGATCATTGAGTTGCCTACCCATCCGTTTTTTATAGGTGTACAGTTTCATCCGGAGCTGAAAAGTACGGTCATGAACCCGCATCCCCTGTTTGTGAATTTTGTTAAAGCGGCTTTAAAGCATAAAAACGGATGAGTACTTTCAGGCGCTTATCGGTCAGGTTGTCGGATTCCGGGAAAGCTACCCGGGAGATAGAGCGGGTAGCTCTGGACGACCTCCCTGCCGATGATCTCCTGATTAGAGTAGCCTACTCCAGTCTGAACTATAAAGATGCCCTTTCTGCCTCCGGCAATAAGGGCATCTCCCGTTTTTATCCCCATACGCCGGGCATTGACGCCGCGGGCGTAGTGGTGCGTTCGGCCAGCCCGGAATTCAGGGAAGGCGACGAGGTGATCGTCACCGGATACGACCTGGGTATGAACACCAAAGGCGGATTTTCGGAGTACATTTCCGTACCGGCCTACTGGGCCCTCCCCCTCCCCGGGGGCATGACTCTTAACGAGGCCATGATGCTTGGCACAGCCGGTCTTACCGCTGCCATGAGCGTGGATAAACTCCTGCATGCCGACCTCAGTGGTCAGCCGGTGGTGGTCAGCGGCGCTACCGGCGGGGTAGGAAGCGTTGCCCTGCTTATCCTGAAAAAACTGGGAATAGAAACGGTGGCGTATTCCCGGAGACCCGAAACCGCACCTTACCTGGCTTCCCTCGGCGCGGGAGAGGTGATACATGCCTGGGAAAATTCGCCCAAACCTCTTCTGAAAGGACTGTATTCAGGCGGAATAGATACGGTGGGCGGACAGACGCTCGAAAACATGATCAAACATATACGCCCCGAAGGTGCCGTAGCCCTCTGCGGCATGGCCGCCGCTTCCGAGTTCTGCACTTCCGTTTTCCCTTTTATCCTGAGAGGCATCACCCTCTACGGCATAGGATCGGCGGAGTCTTCCCTACTCTGGAAGAAACTGCTGTGGAATAAACTGGCCACCGACTGGAAACCCGACGGCCTCGAAGCCATCACCCGCACCGTTTCCCTGGAAGGGCTGGAGGCGGAGATCCGGCAAATGCTGGAAGGGAAAGCCCTGGGCCGGGTAGTGGTGGAGTTATAAATCTACGAAAACAGGGCGTTCGTAATTTCTACAAATTGCGTATAATCCAGTTGCTCGGCGCGCTTGTTCGGATATGGAAATTCCACCTGATTGGAAATGGGTTTGAGCGCATTGGATAACATCTTTCGGCGCTGATTAAAGGCCGTCTTCACCACCAGCTTAAATTTTTTAAAGTCGCAGTTCAGAACTTTATCGTAATTCCGCACCAGGCGAATCACACCCGAATCTACTTTTGGCGGTGGATCAAATGCGCCGGGAGGAACGGTGAACGCATATTCAATATCGTAATAAGCCTGTAATAAGACACTCAGGATGCCGTAATCCTTATTCCCCGGAGGCGATGCAATCCGTTGCCCTACTTCCTTCTGCACCATGCCTACTACCTCGGTCACCTGGTCTTTGTAATCCAGCACACGAAAAAAAATCTGGGAAGAAATATTGTAGGGGAAATTCCCGATGATACCGAACTTATCCTGGGGAGTAAGGCCCAACAAGCTGTTCAGATCGGCTTGCAGGAAATCGGCGTCAAACAGGTTGGTTTCGTTAAAACCGTAATGTTCCCGGAGCCACGCTACCGATTCTTTATCGATCTCTACCAGGAAAAGGTCAAGTTCCTTCCTTTCTATGAGATATTGGGTCAGCACCCCCATGCCGGGGCCTATTTCCAATACGGGACCGGCACTCCGGTACAAACCGGTAATCTTCTGCGCGGCCGATAAATCTTTTAAGAAATGCTGGCCCAGGTGCTTTTTGGCTCTTACTTTTTCCAATCCGGTTTCTGTTTGATGGGCAAAATTAGGCAATAATAAGACAATTCAACTGCCCGAAACTAAATTGTCTTTCGGAGTAGCACTAAATTCGGGCAATATTTCTTAGTTTTAATCCGGCATGATATAGCTTTCAGCTATGAGCTATCAGATGAAAAGAGCGAAAACGTATGGCTAACTTAAAGACGGTAACTTACCCTTCGGAATATATCAATTTCCTGGAAGATTTTGTAGAGAACACTTCCGAAATCAACTTTATCCTGAACAGCAAGGGCGAGTTTATTTTCGTGAACAATTCCTTTGTCAAAACGTTGGGCTATGAAAAAACGGAAGTCAAAAACCGGCGGATTACCGATTACCTGCACCCCCAGTTTAAAGACGACACGGTGAAGGAAATACTGGGACTGCGTTCGGGCGAACACCTCCACGATTACACCCTGGTTTTCCGGAATAAACTCAAGAAAAGGGTGTATATGCTGGGCGATATCCATTTTTCAAGGCTCAGCAATGAAACCAAAGTGTACCGCTTTATCCTGCGCGACATCACCCAGAGGCGGCGCGCCGAAGCAGCCCAAAACCTGTATTTCGCCATCGCCCAGAGCAACCTGAATACGCGTAGCCTCGAAGATTTCCTGGCCCAGGTGCACCTGAACCTTAAAAAGAACATCTACGCCAACAATTTCTTTGTGGCCGTTTTTGACAACAGCGACAGCAGTATCAACTTCCCCTACCACGTGGATGAGTTTTTTGATACGGGCCAGAATTACATGAAACGGCACCTGGGCAACGGCCTGATTGAGTATTCCCTCCTCCAGAAAAAGCCTTTGGTCTTCAACAAGGAGGAACTGGAAGAACTGATAGAACGGGAAAAACTCTTCATCTACGAGTCCATTCTGCCCGCCGTGCAGATCCTGGTACCGCTAAAGGTCAATGAAGAGGTAATTGGCGTGATCGGCATCAAGTCTTATTCCGATGAAAACAAGTTCAGCAGCAATGACCTGGAGCTGTTGCAGTTTGTATCGGGACAGATCGCGATGACCATGGAACGCAAGCGGGCAGAAGCCGATCTCGAATTACAGACCGCCCGTTTGAAAGCCCTGTTTGACAGCAGTTCTCACCTGCTCTGGACGGTGAATACCCGACGCCAGCTCAGTTCCATGAACCGGAATTATTACAATATCGTGTACAGCCAGCTGGGCGAGGAACCCCGGATCAACAGCAGCATTGAACGCTACGGGTGGAAACTGTTTCACCCGGACGACAAGCCCATGATGCGGGAAAAGTACAATATGGCTTTTGCCGGCACCCCTCAATATTTTGAACTGCACTGGGGACAAAAGAACGGGGGAAACGACTGGTACGAATTTCACCTGAACCCTATCATTTCGGGTGAAAACGGGGAAGTGGAAGAGGTGTCGGGAATAGCGCGGAATATCACGGAGAATAAAAAAGCCCTGCTCGACCTTCAGAAGAGTGAAAATAAGTTCCGGAATATCATTGAGTCGTTTATTGACATTTATTACCGGTCCGATCTGGCCGGCAATATCACCATGATTTCCCCTTCGGTGTATAAACATACCGGCTACCGGGAGGAGGAAGTGATTCACCAGAAAGTAGACCAGTTTTTCGAAGACGTGGTAGACTCTTCCAAAAATATCAAAACTCTTCTGAAATCGGGGAATATTACCAATTACGAAGTAAGTGTGAAGCGGAAAGACGGCAGCATACGGCAATTTATGCTGAATATCCGAATGATCAAGAACGAAAAGGGCACACCCATTGAAGTAGAGGGCGTGGCCCGCGACGTGACCGAACTGCTAAGAAGCGCGGACGAACTGAAAGTGGCCAAGGAAGAAGCAGAACACTTACTGAAAGTCAAAGAGCAGTTCCTGGCCAATATGAGCCATGAAATCCGCACGCCCATGAACGGCATCATCGGTATGATTGATGTACTGAACGAAACAGAGCTGGATAAATTACAAAAAGATTACGTCAATACCATCCGGAATTCTTCGGAAACCCTGCTTACCATCCTGAACGACATCCTCGATCTTTCCAAACTGGAGGCCGGGAAAATGAACATTGAAAAAAGGCCGTTTGACCTGAAGGAAATGTTAAAAAACCTGGTGGCCCTGTTTAAGCAAAAAGCGGCCGAGACCAATAACCTCCTGAAATTTGAATGGGATGAGCGGGTGCATCCCTTTATCATTGGCGACCAGATCCGTTTGCTGCAGATCTTGTCTAACCTCACTTCCAATGCCATTAAATTTACCCAGAACGGAGACGTGATCATTAAAATCATGCTGACAGACCGCCAAGAGGGCGTTCAGTTTCTGAGGTTTGAAGTAACCGACACCGGCATCGGAATTTCGGAGGAAAACCAGTCGCGCCTCTTCAATTCTTTCCAGCAACTGGATATTTCGACCAAGAAAGCGTTCGGCGGTACCGGACTGGGCCTGGTGATTTCCAAACAGCTGGTGGAGAATATGGGAGGAGAAATCGGCCTGAAATCGGTGTGGGGCGAAGGCAGCACATTCTGGTTTACCTTGCCGGCGGAAGAAACTCAGGAGACAAAAATCAGCGAGCGTATAAGCACGGCCAGTGAAATCTCGATTGAGGGATATTTCCGCGACTTTTCCCCCAAAATTCTGCTGGTAGATGACAACGCCATTAACCGTAAGGTGGCCATGGAAATCCTGAGGAAGGCCAATTGCCATGTAATTGGGGCGGATTCCGGCAAAAAAGCGATCGAGACCTTCCGGAACAATCCCGATTTTGACCTCATCCTGATGGATATACAAATGCCCGAAATGGACGGGATAGAGACCACGCGCCTCCTGAGAGAGAAATTCAACCTGCCGCCCGTGGTGGCCATGACGGCCTATTCCATGGAAAACGACAGGGAGAAATTCCTGGCCAGCGGCATGGACAATTACCTGTCTAAGCCTATACGGGCGAACCTGCTGGTACAGAAAGTGGAAGAGTGTCTTTCGCCTCAGACAATCAAGCGAAAACCGCCTGCACCGAAAAAATTCGAAGAGATAGACGCCTCCGTTCCCGCCTTTGATACCGGGGTGATTGACGGCTTAAAGGAGATGGTGGGCGGCGATATGCTCCTTTCCGTTTTTGAAGATTTCAAGGAAGAAGCCGGGGAGCAGATCAGGCAGGTACAAACTGCTTTTGAGCGGAAAGATGTGGTCACTATTCAGAAAGAATTGCATACCCTGAAGGGCAATTCGGGTACCATCGGGCTGATGCGCATCCACGAGATCACAAAAGAGATAGAGGTTCCGGCCAAAGACGGGATCCTGGACGGCTTCGAGGAGAAATTTACCGTTTTACAGGAGGAGTTCCGGTATTTCCTGGAGAATTATGGGCGGTATGGGGCATGATAGATAGCAAGAAAGGGGGCAAAATGCTATGCTTATCTAAGCGCATTTTGCCCCCTCTTTTCAACGTCTTTCGGGGCCCTAAATCCTCCAGATTTTTAGGACCATGCCCCATGTTATTATTTCGCTGTAAATCTTTTCACCAGCATGACCACGAGGAGAATCACGGCAGCACCGATGAAAGCTTCCACTACCCGGCCCACCAGATCAGGGAAGCCCAGCTCGGTCTGGAGCTCTCCGCCGAGCAGCCAGCTTCCCACAAATGCGCCGGCAATACCGAGGATAATCTGGTACAAGAGCGACAGACTGAATTTCTTGAAGGCGAGGTCGGCCAGCCATCCGGCTACGGCCCCTACCAAAATAGTGACTAAAAGGTTCATACGTGTATAAGGTTAAATAGTTAAACAAAAGAGGGAGCCTCACAGCCCCCTCTTTAGATTACAGTGCAGGTATTCTTAAAACCTGTCCGGGGTAAATCTTGTCAGGATGCGTAAGCATAGGCTTATTCGCTTCAAAAATTACGGGGTATTTCATGGCATCGCCGTAGAACGTTTTCGCAATTTTCGAAAGGGTATCGCCTTTCACCACGGTATGAAACTGGGCTTCAGGCTCGGGAGTTACTACCACGA
This sequence comes from Leadbetterella byssophila, assembly GCA_040394705.1. GTDB lineage: Bacteria > Bacteroidota > Bacteroidia > Cytophagales > Spirosomataceae > Leadbetterella > Leadbetterella byssophila_B. The sequence continues at coordinate 2,153 of JBEBRS010000118.1, read as the reverse complement.
TATTGTTGTCTACCACGGCTACCCCTTCTACGTTTCCTACCGCCAGCGCGATTTTCTCCGAGTCTTGCTGGCTTTCTGTCTCGCCTTCAAGAATAACGGTATCACCGGAAACCTTTACGGTCAGCTTTCTGAAGGGCAGGGCCAGGTTTTGTACGTGCGCCAAAAGAGCGGAAGCTTTCAGCTCAGGGGCTGCTTCTTCCTTTTCGCTTTTGCCGAAAACCTTCTCGCCTACACCTTTAAAAAATGATATTAATCCCATTTTTGAATAAGTTTAAATGAAAAATTGATTAAGCAAATATATAGACTTTATAATAGAATCAAAGTCACAAAAGAATTAAATATATTAAAAGTTTTCGGTCAACATCCGCTGCAGATGATGATATTCAAGGCCACAGGTGGCTTTCAGTGCTTCTACTTCTTTCCAGGATTCCGGCTGAGAAGCCACGGAATCGCGCTTTTTAATGGCGGTGATCATCAGGTTCTTAGGCGTATGCTCTGAATTGACAAATTCAAAAACCTGGGTCTGGTAACCGTAGATTTCCAGGATCGAAGCCCGGAGGAGGTCAGTCAGCATCTCCGCCATACGTTCCTTCATAATGCCGAAACGGGCAAAAGCCGCGGCGGTTCCCTGCGGGTGCATCGACCGGCGAACCTGCTTGTGACAGCAGGGCGACACCATGATCACCCGGGCACCGGCCCTGATCCCCTTATACAGAGCCTCGTCTGTAGCCGTATCACAGGCATGAAGGGCAATCACCACATCGCTTTGAGAAAAATCATGCGCTTCAATTGTACCCTGTACAAAACCCAAGCCCTTAAATGCAGCCTTCGCTGCCAATGCATTGCACAGATCCACCATATCCTGCCGGAATTCCACTCCGGTCACCCGGGCTCCCGCCCCCCACTTCTTATTCAGGAAATCATAAATGGCAAAGGTAAGATAACCCTTGCCCGAACCCATGTCAAGTACCGAAATCTCCGGGCCCGGCAATGCCTGTACTGCCGTGGAAAAAAATTCCAGGAATTTGTTGATCTGGATAAATTTGTCTTTCTTATCCTTCCGCACGTGTCCGTCAGCGGAGGTCACCTCCAGCAAATGCAGAAACCCGGCCGACTCTTCCACCATCCGGCGCTTTGTTTTGTCATGCCCTCCCGCCACTTCTCTTTCCGTTTTGCTTTCTTTCACCGTCAGCCTTTCCCTGCCATCTGTTTTCAGGAAATAATCCTTGCCTGTACAGAACATATCGGCCTGCGAAAACTGACTACCGATTATCCCGGTCAATAGCCTTACCGATTCCTCCAGCGTATAGTTTTTGGTGATATCCTTGCGGGCATGACGGTACACCCAGGAGAGCATCCGTCCCTTTTTGGAGTCGAACGGACGGATAAAAACAGATTTCAAGTCATTACTTTCAGAATTATCTGAAACATTCGAATTATTTGTACTATTCGGAATAATCGAACTAATTGTCATTTTTGAAAAAACTGATTTTTCAAAACTTTCTGAAAATATGTCTATAAATTTTTGTTTCATGTAAAAAAGTTCCGGGGAGTGAATTCCGGGTCAGGTTAGTACTGTCAGGTCCGGCCACAAACGGGCATGATAATGCGAAGTTTGCGAACGTAGTTCCCGGGAACCGGGTGCCTCTCGTTTCCCGGCGAGGTGACAATAGCACCGCACCTGGCCACTACAGGGCATAAGCCCAACGGCATCACTCCACATAAAAGTTCCGGTCAGTCACCAGGCTTTTCCCCTTCACGGTCTTCCAGGCGGTGGTGGGGTAAATCACCTGCTCTTTGCCGTCAATCGCTACTTTCACAGGCATATCGAAGCCGTCTGTCACGTTCTCCCAACGGTAAGACACCTTGCTGCCCCGGGTTTTCGTAGCCAGCTTCGGAATCCGCACATCTCTCAGGTACTGATCAAACACCTTGCTCAGGTCTCTCCCGGCCTTTTCCGAAATATACTTCTCCACATCGGCAGAAGTAACGGTCTGATGATAAAAGTCGGAATTCAGCCCTCTCAGAATCTGCCGGAACTTCTCATCATCCCCGATAATATGCCGGATGGTATGCAGCATGTTGGCTCCCTTACTGTACATATCGCCTGACCCCTCATGATTCACATTGTAGGTGCCGATAATGGGGATATC
>JBEBRS010000117.1:0-9697 GCA_040394705.1 Leadbetterella byssophila | reverse complement strand
ACTTTCCGGATCGGGCCCGCTTTAGCGAAAGCCGCCTCAGTTTCTTCCTTCAACAGATCAGTAAAATAATCGCTGAAAAAGTTCTCTGCAAAAATACCGGATTGCTCCGCTTTCTCCCAGGACGGCAAAAGCGCGGCAAGTTCTTTTTGACGCTGTTTTAAAATGGGGGATACCGGAAACACCACGGGTTCTAACTGAGCCGCAGCCACCACATAAGGCAGAATTTCATTGTTCAGGAGAGCTGCGCTACCATACGTACCGTTGGTAAGGGTGACTATGCCTACACCGTATTGGGGCAGGATTTTCCAGTCGGATCCGTAGCCGGGCAGTCCACCGGAATGCCCGACCATCAGGATATTGTCGCAGTTTCTGTCGAGACGCAACCCGTAACCATAATGCGAGACATTCACGCAGGTTTCCCCATTGCCGGTAAATCCGCGGCGGTTCAGACTGTTAAAATTCCAGGGATAATGCATTTCTCTGACCGAACTTTTTTTCAGGACGGAGGAAGCGGGGGCGCTATTCTCATAAGCGGACTGGTGAAAGGCCATATAGCGGCAGAAGTCTTCGGTAGAAGTCAGAATTCCGCCCATGATGCCGTAGGCGCCGTCGCCTTCCACAGGCTGCTCTATAAACTTCTCCCGGATCCAGCGGTAGCCTTTGACAAACTGGTTTCCGGGCACTTTGGTGTAATCCCAATAGGTATCTTTCATGCCTAGCGGTGCCCAGATATGGCCGGCGATATAGTCCTGATACGGTTGTCCGCTGACCTGGGTGATAATGTACCCCAACATGGCAAAAGCCATATTGCTATACTCGTATTGCACGCCGGGTTCTGTAGAGAATGAAATTCCTTTCCGGAACATGGCCAGCATTTCTTCCGTGGAAATGCCCAGTTGGCGGTCGCCCCAGGGATTATCTTCCGGAAAGCCCGCCGCGTGAGTCAGGAGGTGGCGGATCGTAATTTCGGGTGAGTCGGCCGCATATTTTTGTCCTTTCAGCTCCGGGATATACCGGGTTACAGGGTCTTCCAGCTTCAGTTTTCCGGCATCTCGCAACTGGAGAATGGCCACACCGGCAAAGCTTTTAGACATGGAGGCTATGCGGTACACCGAACGGCCGTCCGGCTGCTGCCGGGTATCCTGGTTAATGACGCCCTCGTAATGGGTATGCACCACCTTGCCGTTCAGTACGAGGGCATACGAAACGCTGGACAAATGATTTTTCTGTTTAAACTCCCGAAAACGCGCGTCTACGTCCGGCGCAATTTTGCGGATTCTTTCTTCCGCACTCTGTCCAAAAACGGAAGAAATACCAATAAGAAGGCAAAAAATGAGGTTACGATATTTCATAGAGGTGATCTGTTCAAAAAGATGGGTCAATAAAAGTACACAGAAAAATCAAAATTCGGCAAAAAACTCTTTGGAATTCGGGAGCAGGCCGTCTACCTTTAACCCAAATATCGCTTCAACCATGTTTTATCTCACCCGAGCTTTACTCGTTTTTTGTAGCTTATTGTTGATTTCGGCGAAAAAAGAACCCCGTACCAATGTGATCGTAATTTATTTCGACGACATGGGCAACGGCGATATCGCCCGCAACGGCGCCATTGGTTATGACACGCCCCATTTTGACGAAATGGCCCGTGACGGCATATATTTCACCCAGTTTTACTCACCCCAGGCCGTATGTACCGCCTCCCGGGCCGGCCTGCTCACGGGTTGCTACCCCAACCGTATCGGCTTCAGCGGGGCCATTGACCACAGCGCACGTATCGGCCTTAACCCGGCGGAAGAGACCATCGCCGAACTCCTGAAACAGGAAAACTACGCTACCGCCGCCTACGGGAAATGGCACCTGGGCCACCGTGCCGAGTTCTTGCCCACCCGCCATGGCTTTGACGAGTTTTTCGGTATTCCGTATTCTAACGACATGTGGCCCAACCATCCCACCACCAAGAATTATTACCCCGATCTTCCCCTCATTGAAAACGAAAAAGTGGTAGAACTGAACCCCGACCAAAGTCGGTTCACCACCGAGTTCACCGAACGCGCCGTGGCTTTTATCCGGAAAAACAAAAAGAAACCCTTTTTCATTTACCTGGCCCACCCCATGCCGCACGTGCCCCTGGCGGTTTCGCAGAAATTTAAAGGAAAATCGAAACAGGGACTCTACGGCGACGTGATTATGGAGCTCGACTGGTCGGTAGGAGAAATACGCCGCACACTCAAGGAAAACGGCCTGGAAGGGAATACCCTGCTGGTGGTAACCTCCGATAACGGCCCCTGGCTGAATTACGGAAACCATGCCGGAAGTACGGGCGGACTGAAGGGCGGAAAAGGGAATACCTGGGAAGGCGGGCAGCGCGTACCCTGCCTGATGGTATGGAAAAACCGCATCCCCGCGGGCCGCGTCAGCCCCAACCTGAGTTCGGCCATTGACATCCTGCCCACCATTGTGGAAGTTACGGGCGCAAAATACCCCAAAAGCAAAATCGACGGTGTCAGCCTCATGCCCCTGCTCCAAGGCGACTTTACGCGGGAACCCCGCAAAAACTTTGTATATTATTACCGCAGGAATAACCTGGAGGCCATCCGGAACGACCGGTGGAAGCTGGTGTTTGAGCACAAGGGCCGGCAGTACGAAGGTTTCGCTCCGGGCGACGACGGCCGCCCGGGTAAAGTGGAGGAAAACTTCCTTTTCACGGGCGGACTGTACGACCTCAGGCGTGATCCGGGCGAATATACCGATGTTTCGTCCGCTTATCCGGAAATCAGGAAAGCACTGGAAGCACAGGCCGACCAAATACGGGAGGACCTGGGCGATGATCTTCAAAAGGTGGAAGGAAAAAACCGGAGACCTATCGGAAAAGTGGATTAAAAACAAAAAAGGTTGCTTTCGGCAACCTTTTTCTTTCAGGGAGGCTAATGGGGTTCGAACCCACGGCCTTCGGAACCACAATCCGACGCTCTAACCGGCTGAGCTATAACCTCCGTTTTGGGACTGCAAAAATACGAAATTTTTATTCCTCAACAATCAAATTTTACTTTTTTTAAAAATAATTTATGTTCCGAATTTCAGGGAACCGAGGATTTGCTGAAAGAAATGCGACAGGGCCCCGGGATACACCCAAACAATAAACAGCACGCCCCACAAGGCCCCCCATAAGTGAGCGAGGTGATTCACCTTGTCAGACTGCCGCTTGTCCATATACGCCGAATACGCCACGTAAATAATGGCAAACACCCAGGCGGGAAACTCTATGGGAATAGGAAAAATCATGAGCTTGGTCAGGGGCATCAGGATGATGGAAGCAAACACTACGGCCGACACCCCACCGGAAGCGCCCAGGGAGTTGTACCCCGGATTATTCCGATGCCGAAACTGATCCGGCAGGTTGGCCACCACAATTCCGATGATGTACAGCCCAATAAAGTACATGCCGGCCTGGGGTCCGAAAGACATCTTAAAAATGGCTTCCATATTCGACCCGAACATATACAAAACGTACATGTTCAGTAAGAGGTGCAGGTAATCGGCGTGGATAAACCCGGAGGTCAGCAGGCGGTAATATTCCTTTCTGCGGCTTACGGAGTAGGGGTTATCGATCAGGCGATGAAGAAAATTGTAATTATTGAAAGCGTAAATACTTAAAATTACGGTAATGAGAATAATAACGGTGGTCAGATTCATTTGTTCCGGGTTCTGATTTGTTCAAAGATGGCTTGTAAATGCGACTTTTGCCCGGGCCGCGGCACGTTCAGTTCGGCCAGCCCGTCTTCCGCTTTTTTAAAATAGGCCGCGGCGAGGGCGGTGGCTTCGGTGCGGATGTCCAGCGCATCGTAAATGCCCCGCACCCCTTTCACCTTCGTGTCTGTATCGGTGACAAACAGCCAACCCATCAGGTCTTTCTCCAGAGGGGTACCCGCAGATTTCTCCATGGCCCTGAGCAAGAGCCAGGTCTTTTTGTTTTCTATAATATCGCCGCCCACCTGCTTACCGAACACCTCCGGATCCGCATACACGTCAAGAATATCATCGGTTTGCTGAAATCCAAGTCCCAGGTTCTCCCCTATGGCGTACAACTTCCGGCAGGTCGCTTCGTCGGCGCCTCCGGCTATACCGCCCAGTTCCATGGCAAACCCCACCAGCACCGATGTTTTCAGACGGATCATCTCCAGGTAGTCTTCCTTGGTCACTTCCTCCTTTTCTGCGAAAAGCATATCGAGCTGCTGCCCTTCGCACACCTCGGCAGCGATCCGGTTAAACCGTTTCAACGCCACCGGCAAATGCCGGGCTTCTATGCGACTCAAAAGATCATACGCCGCCACCAGCATCACATCGCCCGAGAGGATAGCCCGGCTGGTATCCCATTTCCGGTGCACCGTAGGCTGCCCCCTGCGCAAGGGGGCCTGATCCATTATATCATCGTGCATCAGGGTGAAATTGTGAAATACCTCCAGCGCCATGGCGGGCGCTAACGCCTTCTGTACGTCTTCCGTAAATAAATCGGCTGTCAACAGCGTAAGTAAAGGGCGGATACGCTTCCCGCCCAAAGACATGATGTAGTGGATCGGTGCATACAGTTCGGACGGGTACTCCCCGTAGACATGGTCTTTGAATGCATTTTCCAGCGACTGACTAAATTTTTCTAAAGACATTAAAACTCATTTAGCGGATGAAGCCACAAATATAAGGGACGACCTCCTGATTATTTTCCCGTAGCACGGGTTATTATGCGGTACAGGGGATAGCTGATGGCCATAAAACCCAGGGCAAAGGCGGAACTCCTCAAATCCTGCATGACCGCCCCGATTAGAAACAAAACGGAACAAACCACCAGGAAATAAGGCACAAACGGGTAGCCCGGCACCTTAAAAGGCCGCGGTAGATCGGGCTCGGTTTTCCGAAGGCGAATCAGGGAAGAAAACCCGGAAATATAACTGATCACAAAAAAGAAAACGGCAATATCCGAGAGTACCGCAGCCACTTCCTTTCCCATTAAAATCAATAGCACCGACAAACTCACCGTGAAAGTCATGCCCAGGTAAGGCACGCCGGCACCGTTCACCTTTTGCGCAAAAGCCGGAAAAAGGCCATCACGACTCATGGAATAAATCACCCGCGGCGAAAACATCACCTGCGCATTCATTAGCCCCAAAATGGAAATCATCAGAAAGAAAGTCACCACCCGCGCAGAACTGTCTCCAAAAATATAACGGATTGCGTCAGACGCCGCCAGCTTAGACCCTGCCAGCACATCAATGGGAATAACATAGAGAATAGCCGCGTTGACGAGCAGATAAATCACGATAATCAGCAGTACCCCGTAAATCATAGACCGGGGCAGACTTTTTACGGGATCTACGTTTTCTTCCGAAAAATAAGAAGCCGTATGCCAGCCGTCAAACGTATAAAAAACAGCTTGCAGCGCAATGATAACACCGAAGAACAGGGCCGGGCGCTCCACCTTCTCCGTGGTTACGGCCAGGGCCTGGTAATCCACCTCGCCCCCAAACAGAAAGCAGATGGCCACAAACGCCAGTAGCCCCAGGGCTTTTAAAAACGACATGATTTCCTGGGATTTCCCAGCAGAACGGGTACCGGTAAGGTGAAAAAGCACCAGAATAACCAGCAACCCAATGGAAAGCCCCCGTACGTAAGCCTCCCAGGAAGGCAGCAGCAATACGATGTACTCGCTCACGGTATACGCCCCAAAAGCCAGGGCAGAAACCGTACCCATCCAATTGGACACGCCGGTGAAAAAACCAAAAAATTTGCCGAAGGCTCGTCGGGCATACACGTACCACGAACCCGCCTCCGGCATAGAAACACCCAGCTCAATAGCGCACAAAGCGCCGAGAAAGGCAAAAATACTGACGGCTACCCAGACCAACATGATGACCACCGGATCTCCAATGACCGCGGCAATTGGACCCGGCTTCCGCAAAATGCCCGTACCAATGGTACCTCCTACCGTTACGGCAATTCCGAAGCCGATACCCAGTAACTTCAGAAGTTGGTTCCTGCCTTTCTCCATCCGAAAGAAGTTTAGCTTTTTCTCAGCGAGATCAGATCGCTGAGTATCTTTTCGCTCTCCAGGAGATACACATCGTTCTCCTTGTCTTCTTCTTTAGTAGATTTGTTTAGTTTTTTAATGGATTTCCGGTTTTTCTCCGCTTCTTCCATCTCCTTTTTCCGGACGTCATAATTGAGAGAAAGCTCCTTGATATCCCGGTTGCTCCGGTAATCTTCAATGTCCGCCACCAATTCCTGCAGGTCTTCGTCTAATTTCAGCCTCTCCTGGTATTTCGTATTGACCTTTTGTACTACTTCCGGATTAATGATACCCAACTTCTGGTAAGAAGTGGAACGGATCTGGTCGTACGGCAAGGCGCGCGGATACGTTCTCTCTCCCAGCTCATCCACATCGAAAGGAGAAGGCAGGGTAATGTCTGGCGCCACGCCTTTGATCTGGGTACTGTTTCCGGTGATGCGGTAGAATTTCTCCGAAGTAAACTTCAATTGTCCGTAGCGACCGGCCCCTAAATTACCGTTACCTACTCCTGCCATGGCTCTCCCTCTCCGGTTGCCGTTCAGGCGGGCAAAATAACTGTCGAGGTTGACCAACTGCTGTACGGTACCTTTCCCGAAGGAGTTCTCTCCTACAATCAGCCCGCGCTGGTAATCCTGAATGGCTCCCGCAAAAATTTCCGAGGCCGAAGCGCTGAAGCGGTTTTGTAATACCACCAGCGGACCGTCAAAAGACACCGATTTGTCTTCGTCTGCCTCCACACTCCCCTGGCCTATCGAACTTTTACGCTGTACTACCGGGCCTGACTTAATGAAAAGGCCGGTCAGGTCAATGGCTTCAATCAGTGACCCGCCTCCGTTATTCCGAAGGTCTACCAACACGCCGTCTACTTTCTGGCGGTTAAAATCTTCCAGTATCTTTTTTACATCGGCGCTTGTACTCTGAAATTCTCCGCCACGGCTCGCCCCTTCAAAGTCGCGGTAAAACATGGGGATATCGATCACGCCCAACTTATAATTCCGGCCTTCGTGTTCCAGGTCTACTACATTCCCTTTGGCTACAGCTTCTTCCAGGTTAATCTTATCCCGGACCAGGCGGATGGTACGGGGTTCACTTCCTAAAGGCGCCGAAGACGCCAGCAGTTTCAAACGAATAATGGACCCTTTCTTCCCGCGGATCAGTTTAATGGCATCGTCTGTCAACCATCCGATGATATCCTGAAACTCCCCGTCGTCTCCCTGGGCTACCGCCACGATGTAATCGTCCACATTTCCCTCCCCGCTTCTAAACAGGGGGCCGCCGGGCACAATACTCCGGATAATCACGTACTCGCCTTCGTTCTGCAAAGTAGCCCCTATCCCTTCTATGGACTGGGACATGGAAATGTTGAACTGGTCGGCCGCTTCCGGTATCATGTAGGAGGTATGCGGATCGAGATATTCCGTGAAAGAGTTCATAAAAAAGTGGAATACGTTTTCCGACTTATACGCGGAAGTACGTTTCTCCAGTACGCTGTAGCGGTTTTGGAGAGTAGCCACAATGGCCGAGTCGGTCTTTCCGCTCAATTTCAGACTCAGGGCCTGGTTGGTGAGGATTTTATCCCATTCCGCGTCCAGGTCGGCATCGCTTTCCGCCCAGGTAGCGGTGTCTCTGTCGGTACTAATAACCTCTTCGGTATGGTAATCGATCGGGCTATCGAGAAACTTCTCTATATAATCCGCCCGGGCTTTATACTTGGTTCTGTACGTGTTAAATACAGCGAAAGCCGCTTCCAGATTACCTTCTTTCATGGCTTCGTCAAGGGTGTACCGGTACTTTTCAAAACCGTCCACTTCCGACTTTGTAAAATAGAGCTTTCCTCCGTCAATATTATTCAGGTAGTTATCCCAAACGTGGGAAGAAAGCGAATCATCCAGGGAAAATTTATTAAAATGGTAATCGGTCAGAAACCGCGCGACTCCGGTTTGTACCTCGAATTGTACAGAGTCAGGCTGCAGTGGTTCATAGCCGTAATGCGGCACCTGAGCCCGGGTCACCACGCTGATCAGTATGCCTGCAATAATAACAATTCCTACTCTTTTCATATTTATAATTTTAGCTTTTCCGTGTTAACGGTATTTATTCATCGGTGGCGCTCACAATGCCCAGAAGCTCGATTTCAAACACCAACGTCTGGTTAGGTCCGATAGCGGGCGGCCCCTGAGGTCCATACGCCAGATCTTCCGGAATAAACACTTTCCATTTTGATCCGGTGGGCATCAATTGCAACACCTCGGTCCAGCCCTTGATCACCTGTGTCAGGCCAAATTCCGCCGGCTCACCTCTCCGGTAAGAGCTGTCAAACTCGTTTCCGTCCAGGGTTTTTCCGGAGTAGTGTACTTTCACCCGGTTTTCCAGGGTGGGTTTTTCGCCTGTTCCTTCCTGCAAAACCTGGTATTGAAGTCCAGACGGCAGGGCAATTACCCCCGCTACCTCCTTATTCTTACTTAGAAACGCCTCGCCCTTCGCTTTATTTTCCCGGGCAACGCGCATGCTTTCATTCATAAAGTAGTTCCGGATAAAATCGCTGCATTGTTCCGGGGTCATGACGGCTTTATCCGCCAGGGCAGCGTGCACCGCCTGGGAGAATACCTCGGCGTTAATGGCAATCTTCTGCTGCTTGAAAGTATTGGCTACATCTACACCAATGGCGTAGCTGAGAGAGTCAATTGTGGATTTAAGTTCCTGAGCCTGAGTTTTAAAACTACCGGCCAGCAGTACCGCGGCCACCCATAAAAGGAGTTTGTTTTTCATTAAAATAAAATGGTCAGTTAAATGTATAAACCTTTAAACTTGTGATAACGTAAAAATTCGCTTTTTATTCACATCAAAATTAACAAAAAAACCGATTCGGCCCTAAACTCAATCAGGGATTCAATTACGAATTAAAAATTACAAATTACGTGGGCTGCGACAGCTCGTGCCCTTCGACAGCTCGGGGCCGCCCAGGCAGGGTGACAGTAGCACCCAGTACGTGACCATTGTCACCCTGAGCTTGTCGAAGGGCACATTACTCGCAACTCGGCACTAAGCACTCGGAACTCTACTCGGAACTCAAAACACCCTCATCCATTTCCCCTGGGCTTTCATGACCATTTCGATCACTTCGCGCACGGCGCCCCTTCCGCCCACAGCAGAAGTGATGTAATCGGCCCGCTCCAGCACTTCGGGTACGGCATCTGCGGGACAGCACGCCAGCACCGGGAAGGAATTCATAATCAAGAGATCGGGAATGTCGTCGCCGATAAACAGCACTTCTTCGGGTTGCACCTCTTTTTTTGCAAGGTAAGTACGAAGTATATCGGGTTTTTCAGCGGTACCCACCCGGATATATACGTCTTCTACACCCAATGCGTTCATCCGGGTAACAATACTGTCCTGCTTTCCTCCCGAAATCACCGCGATATGGTACCCGCTCTTCAGGGCCATCTGCACCGCGTACCCGTCACGCACGTTAAAAGTACGGGTAACGTCGTCTTGGGTGACGGTCAAAGTGGCGTCTGTAAATACACCGTCGATATCAAAGACAAAGGTGGTTATTTTTTCAAGTTTCATTCGGTATAAATTTTAGCTATCAGCTATCAGCTATCAGCTATCAGCTATCAGCTATCAGCCAAAACAAAA
>JBEBRS010000116.1:0-9701 GCA_040394705.1 Leadbetterella byssophila | reverse complement strand
CGAATACAAAAAATTCCCTAATGAAGTTGGTGGCAATGAAACTTGTCCGCCTAAAGAGGTACCGGCAAAAATGAAAGATTTACTTTCTGTTTATCACAGTATTGAAAAGAAAACTTTCGAAGACATCATAAACTTTCACTATCATTTTGAAATCATTCACCCTTTTCAAGACGGAAACGGTCGTGTTGGTCGGTTAATCATGTTTAAGGAATGTCTTGCCCATAATATAGTACCCTTCATTATTGATGAAGACATCAAGCTGTTTTACTACAGAGGTTTACAGGAATGGAGTAATATAAGAGAATATTTATTAGAAACTTGTCTTACCGCACAGGATAATTACAAAGCTATTCTTCAGTATTTTGAAATCGCGTTTGATTAGAGATTCGTTTACGCTTACTAAAGGTTACCATCATTGCGGCTTGCTACTTCATTGCTACAAAATGATACAATTTGCTTTGACTGCATTTATTTTTTCTGATACTTCTTTAAATTTACACATTCGGTGAAGAAGTTCAATCTAATTGATTAGATATATTTATAATTATACATAAATATATTTATACAATTTTAAATATATCTAAATGATAGACGACAGCCTTAAAAAAATCAACCGCATCATTGCAATTCTGACCTCCCTCCAGGCCAAACGGATCATCCGGGCCCAGGATCTGGCCGATAGGTTTGGGGTAAGTTTGCGTACCATTTACCGGGACGTAAAAACCCTCGAAAGCGCAGGAGTCCCCATACTCTCCGAGGCCGGAGTGGGTTATTCTCTGGTAGAAGGGTACCGCCTGCCACCGGTGATGTTTACCCGCGAAGAGGCCGGCAGCCTGCTTACCGGAGAAAAATTGATGCGGAGTTTCTCCGACAAAAGCCTGGGCGACCATTACGAGTCGGCCATCGTTAAAATCCGTTCCGTACTCAAAAGCTACGATAAGGAGTGGCTTGACACCCTGGAGGAAACCATTCATGTGCGCCCGCCGAAAGCGCTGTTCAACAACGAAATAGATGATTCTCTGCACACCATTCTGCTGGGAATAGCCGACCGGAAGTCTGTAATACTGGAATACCGCGCTATCACCGATGTCATTTCGGAAAGGGAAATAGAACCGGTGGGTATTTTCCATGAAAACAACAACTGGTATATCCTGGGGTTTTGTTTGCTACGTGGCGATTACCGTCAATTTCGCACCGACCGCATTCTGGCCATCCGTGGTACGAACCATCGTTTTACCCGCCGGCATGGAAAACTCGCAGACCACCTCCATCGGGAAGAAACCTTTCCCCGCATTACCGTCCGCCTTCTGGTGGCGCCCAAAATAACCCGCTACCTGGCCAATACCCGCCATCACTACGGATTTGCAGAAGAAAAAACAACTGAAAATGGTGTGGAAATGACCTTCCACACCATTGAAATCACGGAGAGTTTCCCTCGCTGGATTTTAAGTTTTGGCGATTATATTCAGATTCTCGAACCGGCGGAGCTCCGCTCGCATACCCGCCAACTGCTGGACCGCATACAGCAAATGCAAAAAGGGTGAGATTTCCGTTACCGCTCATAGAAAAACGGCGGCTCAATACCAAGGGCCCGCAGATACACATACCCCTGACCCCGATGATGAATTTCATTTTCAATAAAGTAGATGATAGAACTCACCACGGTTCCCTGGTATTGCCCAAACAGATTGACGGTTTCGGAAAAACGCTCCGGTGTGAGCCTTGACCAAAGTGCGTTGATTCCTTCTGTAGATTCATCCCACAATTTCAGCAGCTCCGTTTTGGAATCTACCTCCAGGTCTTCGTTGAGCGGTTTAATATCTCCCCCTACCATCTCATTAAGACCCGGCACGCCAATGGCCAGCAACTCTTTGGCCAGGGCCGAAAAAGTACGCATACCGCCAATAGAAAATTCAAAAAGTTCTTTTTCAGGAAAGGCCTCGATAACCCGGCGGGTTAAGCCCCGATTGCCCTGCCACATAGCAAGCAGCGCTTCAGATGAAATTACTTCACTCATGATTGTATTTGTTTTGTTTATAAAGCAAAACTACCATGGGGCCATGACAACCTATTGTCAGCAGGTATTAATCAATTTCAATTTCCACTCCCTCTGACATGGGGTGGGAAACGCAGGTCAGCACAAAACCTTCCGCTTTTTCCTTTTCGGTCAGTCCTTCGTCTTCGTCCATTTTCACCTGTCCTTTCAGGCATTTACCGAGGCAGGCGGTACACATACCGGCCTGGCAGGAGTAAGGCAGGTCAATATCCTGTTCAAGGGCCGCCTCCAGTACGGTCTGGTGAGGCTCTACATCAAAAACGTGCGTCTCCCCCTCGTAATGCACCGTCACTGTGCGCTTGATAAGCTCAGGCAGATCCGCCGCGTCTTCCTCCGGTAAAGGCGCATTGAATCTTTCGTAAAATATATGGGCTTCAGGAACCTCAAAAAGCCGGTAAACTTTGTGCATCTCGTCCATCATGGCATCCGGGCCGCACATGTAAAAGAAATCCTTTCTAAAGTTTACTCCGTTCTCCTTCATCCACTGCTCCACATTGGCCTGGCCCATACGTCCGCAATGCCCGCTCCAGTTATCCGAAGGACGGCTTAACACATACAATACGGTCAGTCGCCCCGCATACTCCGCTTCCAGCTGATCCAGTTTTTCCTTGAAAATAATCTGGTTTTCATTCCGGTTTCCGTACATCAAAAGCACCTTGCGGTCTGTAGTTTTCAGAACGGTTTTCAGGATAGAAAACAGGGGGGTAATTCCGCTTCCCGCGCCTATCATCACCAGTTTTTCCGGGTATTCTTCGTCCGGCTCATAAATAAACCGGCCCATGGGTTCAATGACTTCCAGGAAATCGCCCTCTTTTACCTTGTCGCAAAGGTAGTGCGACACCTGTCCGTCTTTTACCCTTTTCACGGTAATGGAAACCGATGAATCCGTAGCCGGAGAACTCGACATGGAGTAACTGCGCCTGACTTTCTTCCCGTCATTTCCCGGCACCACCACCGTCAGGAATTGTCCTGCCTTGTACCGGATCTGCTCATTAATAGGATGCCAGAAGTGAATGGAAACCGCGTCTTCGGTTTCTTTCACAATTTTCTGGACTTGAAGAAAGTAAGTTTTCATAAGTAGCACAAAGTTACGCAGGTTTTATGAACGGTGAAGAAGACCTAAAATAAAAAACTCCTTCTTGGGGGAAGGAGTTTAAAACAGAAGGGAGGCGCTGCGACACCTCCCTTCCTCTTATCTCTCTACTGTGATGTAGTCAATGATGTACTTCTCCTGACCTACCAACTTCAGTTTATAGAAGTAGGTACCGGTAGGTACAGAGCCCGTACCCGGGATCAACCCTTTGTTGGCTACACCGTCCCAGCCAATCGTGGTTACGGTTTCTCCGTCTTCTTCGTAGAGGGTAGCGCCGTAACGGTTCACAATGATCAGTTTTTCAATCTGCGCATTACCTTTTACCACGATTTTCCAGTTGTCATTGATACCGTCACCGTTAGGCGAGAATCCTTCCGGAATATCTACCATACCTCTCGGATCTTCGTCGACAGGGATATCGAATACCGTAGGCGTACTCAGATGTTTGATAATGGTATCACCGGCATTGGAAGTATCTGTCAGTACCGTACCGTTGTCTTCCGCGAAAGCGATTACATTGGTACTGTACGGTCCGGTATAGTCTCCGAATACCACCGTCACCTTAAAGGTTACAGAGTCTGTCTGACCGGGCGCCAGGGTAGCTTCCGCATCCGGCAGCAGCAGTCTGAAGTCACTTGTACCGTCGAAGGCTTCGTTAGCTACCAGGGTACTTCCCGCAGAAATTACCTGTGGTGCAGTTACGGTAAACTGGGTTCCTTCAGGGAAGGTATGCAGGAGGGAATCGGTCAGGAATACTCCGCTGACAGTTTCCGATCCGTAGTTATGCACCTGTACCAGGTACGTCACTTCGTACGCGTTTCCTACATTCACAAACCCGGAGTCGATCACAGCCAGTGCAGCACCTATTCCGTAACCCGGTGTACCGTCTCCTACCGTAAATTCAGTAGGTGTACTGTTATTGGCAGGATCACCGTCATTATCCGGATCCACACTCACGCCATCGGTTGAGATATCCGAGATTGTTCCGGCATATACGGTAGCGGAGTTAGCAAACACCGCAGACGCGCTCTTGGCCATGTTCACGAATACATTCATCCGCACATTGAGGGTAGCACCTGCCGCTATCGCGCTTTCTTCTGCAATCAACAGGCTGGTCTGATCACCTGAGCCGGTATAATTCGGGTTCACGGTAAGTCCGGCATCTGCATCCAGGTGTACCGATTCAATCATTTCCGCGTTGCCGAACGTTTTGGAAAGCGTATCGCTCAGTTGTACCTGATCGAGGTCAGACAGTCCCATGTTCGTAATGGTAAACAAGAAGGGTACTTCATAGATCTGCTCGCCCATATCTTCTCTCCGCACCACGGTACCTACCGCTTTGGCCAGTCCGATCAGGGAATCTGTCTGGGCTACATTGTTGATCACCCATACCGAGGAGTCGTTGTCTCCGTTGGTATCGTTCTGCGCCACCGATTCCAGTTCGGCCGTATTGGCGATTCTTCCCGGAGCGGTCACGGTAGCCGAGTAGGTTACCGCTACCGAAGCACCCGGCGCCAGGGTATCGAGGTTGATTTTCACTTCCCCTTGTTCGATGAAGGCGTGCTCCCCTACCTGGGCCACTTCAAGGCCAACCGGAATCCGGTCGATCACGCGGATGTCTGAGGCGCCTTCTTCTCCCACATTGGAGACCGTTACGGTATAGGTTACTTCTTCACCCACCAGCGCAGTTTCTTTGTCGCCTGTCTTGCTGATGGACACGTCTACGGCTGTAGGATGCACCGGATTCTCGCAGTCATTGGATATCTCCACGGCCACGGCGGTCGGTTCGCTGTAACATCCTGCCGTATTTCTTTCGAACAGGTAGTATACTCCCGCAGTCACCTGGGCCGAAGTCACCAGTCGTGAAGACGGCGTGTCTCCGTAACGGAATTCAAATGTTCCGCCTGTGGTAGGTTCACCCAGTATTGCGTTTCTCAGATCCACATAAGCCAGCGGACAGATATTGTTCAGGGTTTCGATAGCTACCGGTTTAGGCAGTGCATCCACCACCTTTACGGTGATTTCCGAAGAAGCTTCACTTTCACATCCTGCCGAAAGGCTTACACATTTGGCAGAGAATGTATACGTTCCGGTTTCTGTCGGAAGGAACTGGATAGAAGCTCCCGTAGCTCCGGTGTTCCACACCACCTGGGCGTTACAGTTCGTCGCGGTCAAGGTTACCGAAGTACCCACACAGGTAGCCGATCCTACAGAAGAGAACACGGTCGGCGCGGTTTCACACGCTTCACTACCATTGTCACCGCCGTTGTCACCGCCGCCGTTGTTCCCACATTCGGAGGCCGTATTGACCTTCACCTGAATAGAACCCACGGCTTCACAGTCTCCTCCCGGTATTTCGGGGTTACAAACGGAGATCTCCGTTTCTTCGTCGCTATAGCAGGCGCCTTTATCGAGGTCACTGTAATTGGCGCCGGCCACAAGTCCTGACAGCTCACCAATATACACCACACTAATCACTTTATAATTACCTTCCTGCACACTTTCAAACTTAGGTGTTGTATTTACCTGTAGAATCTGGTACGCGTTATCGGTCAGCAGGAAGCGGGTATTCATACCGTTCGGATTCTGCTGTGCCTCGTATTCAAATTCCACATCACCTACCGCGAAGTCGCATGAGCCTGCTGCGCCACCCACCGAACATACGGCGGTCATGGTCATGTCGGCACTGGCTTCCAGGGTAATGCTGGCACCTGTGGCCCCGTTAGACCACCTTACGGTTCCATTGTCGCAACCTGTGGCAGTCAGTACTACGGTCTCACCCACACAATACGTGGTTTTGTCACTGGAAACGGTAAGGGTTCCGCCTTTGGCCAGCACGGTCACGGCCGCCGATGCCTCTGATTCACCGCAGTCGGTTTTACAGATCGCGGTATACGTACCTGCGCTCACCTCGATCGTGCTTCCCTCGCTGCCGTTCGACCAGATCACCGTTCCGCCGGTACAGCCGTTTGCCACCAGGGTAGCCAGTTCTTCACCACACACCCCGTCAGTACTTTGCCAGATCACCGGACTGTCAGGTATACTGTTATTCGTATCAATTTCTACTGCGATGCAGGCGATGGACTCGTTGCCGCAGGCATCCACACAGGTAGCGGTATACACGCCCGGACCTACTTCGATCTGGAATCCGGTCTCGCCGGTAGACCAGTGGATCACTCCACCCACACATCCGGTGGCCGTGAGGGTAGCTTTTTCGCTTCCGCAGATAGAGCCTTTATCGGCCGTTACTACCGGAGGTTCAGGAGAACCGCCTTCCGAGATGCTCACTACAGAGGCCTCGGAGGTGCCGCAACCCGTGGTGCAGGTGGCGGTATACGTGCCGGCCTGTACCAGGATGCTGTTTCCGGTTTCACCGTTCGACCAAGTAATGGTTCCCGCACAACCGGAGGCCGTCAGGGTCACTTTTTCTTCCCCACATACCGAATTACCACTGGCCGTAATCATAGGCTTGGCCGGTTTTTCAGAGGTGCCGATGGTCACCGGAGAAGATACTTCCGAGGTGCCACAGGTGGTAGTACAGGTAGCCGTATAGGTTCCTGCCCCTACCTGGATACTCATGCCGGTAGAACCGGTAGACCAGGTCACCGTTCCGGCACAGCCGGTAGCGGTCAGGGTAGCCACTTCGCTATCACATACCGTTGCCTTGTCTGCACTTATCGACGGAGCCGCCGGTTTATCGGAGGTACCGATGGTCACGACTGCCGAAGCATCTGAAGTACCGCACGCGGAGGTACAAGTAGCCGTATAAGTACCCGCTCCTACCTGGATGCTTGCGCCCGTTACTCCTGTAGACCAGGTCACGGTACCCGCGCAGCCGGAAGCGGTTAAAGTAGCTTTCTCGTTATCACATACGGTAGTTTTATCTGTACTCACAGACGGAGCCGCGGGCTTGTCTGAAATTCCTATCGTGATCGCCGCAGAGGCATCGGAGGTGCCGCACGCACTGGTACAGGTAGCCGTGTAGGTTCCTGCACCCACCTGGATGCTTACGCCCGTTACTCCTGTAGACCAGGTCACGGTACCCGCGCAGCCGGAAGCAGTAAGCGTAGCTTTCTCGCCTTCACATACGGTGGCTTTATTCGTGCTTACAGACGGAGCCGCCGGTTTATCCGAAGTTCCGATAGTCACCGGAGCAGAGGCAACCGAAGTACCGCAGCTCGTAGTACAGGTAGCGGTATACGTTCCCGCTCCTACCTGGATCACACTTACGGTCTGGCCGGTAGACCAGGTCACGGTACCCGCGCAGCCGGAAGCAGTAAGCGTGGCTTTCTCGCCTTCGCATACGGTGGCTTTATCTGTACTTACCGAAGGAGCAGCCGGTTTATCCGAAGTTCCGATAGTCACCGGAGCAGAGGCAACCGAAGTTCCGCAGGCCGTAGTACAGGTAGCAGTATATGTTCCCGCCCCTACCTGGATCACACTTACGGTCTGGCCGGTAGACCAGGTAATGGTACCTGTACAACCTGTGGCCGTCAATGTGGCTTTTTCGTTCTCACATACCGTAGCCTTATCTGCGCTTACAGACGGAGCCGCCGGTTTATCCGAAGTTCCGATAGTCACCGGAGCAGAGGCAACCGAAGTACCGCAGCTCGTAGTACAGGTAGCGGTATACGTTCCCGCTCCTACCTGGATGCTGGTACCAGTAGCACCGTTCGACCAGGCAATGGTTCCTGCACAGCCTGTGGCCGTCAATGTTGCTTTTTCATTTTCACATACCGTAGCCTTATCTGCGCTTACAGACGGAGCCGCCGGTTTATCCGAAGTTCCGATAGTCACCGGAGCAGAGGCATCAGAGCTGCCGCAACCTGAGGTACAAATGGCCGTGTAGATACCGGCACCTACCTGGATGCTGGCGCCAGTAGCACCGTTCGACCAGGTAATGGTTCCCGCACAGCCCGTAGCCGTCAGGGTTGCTTTTTGGCCTTCACATACCGTAGTGGTATTGGCGGCAATGGATGGAGCAGCCGGTTTAGCCGACGTTCCTATCGTTACCGGAAGCGAAGCAGCTGATGTACCGCAGGCCGTAGTACAGGTAGCGGTATACGTTCCCGCTCCAACCTGAATACTCGCACCGGTAGTGCCGTTCGACCAGGTAATGGTTCCCGCACAGCCGGAGGCGGTAAGTGTCGCTTTCTCGCCATCACATACCGTAGTCTGGTTAGCGACTACCCAAGGAGCCGCCGGTTTATCCGAAGTTCCTATGGTCACCGGAGCCGAAGCCGGAGACGTTCCACAGGTAGAGGTACAGGTGGCAGTATACGTTCCTGCACCTACCTGAACGGTTGTTCCGGTTCCAATGGTGGTTGCTCCACCGGTTCCCGGTTTGTACCAGGTAATGGTTCCCGCACAGCCGGTAGCAGTCAGCGTAGCTTTCTCATCACCGCAAACCGTCGCTTTATTTGTACTCACCGATGGTTTTGTCGGCGCATTTTCCTGTTGGATCACAATCGGACCGGCCGATACCGTGCCGCCGCAAGTGGTTGTACAGGTCGCGCTGTACGTACCCTCTCCCACCTGGATGCTTGCTCCCTTAGCTCCCGTAGACCAGGTTACGGTACCTCCTTCACAACCGGTGGCTGTAAGGGTTGCTTTTTCCGTACTACACACCGTAGCGGTGCTGGTCGATATTGTAAAGTTAGCCGGTGCACTTTCCCTGCTAATGGTGATCGGAGCAGAGTTATCCGAAGTACCACACGAGGTTACACACGTGGCAGTATAGGTCCCTTCTGTAACTACTTTCGTAAAGCCTGTTCCGCCATTCGACCAGTGGATAGTTCCACCCGCGCAGCCGGTAGCAGTTAACGTAGCGGTCTCGCTGCCGCAGAGTACTGCCTTGCTGGTGGTCAGCACCGGTGCATCCGGTTTGCTTCCGTCTCCAATCACGATGGGCGCAGACGCTTCTGACGCTCCGCAGGTGTTCACACAGGTTGCTGTATAGCTTCCCACGCCTACCAGTATCGGGCTACCGGTCATACCGTTGCTCCAGGTCAGGGTTCCTCCGCTCGGACATGCGCCGGTCAAAGTAGCCTTCTCTGTACCACACACCGTATTCCGGTTGGTATTTACAGACGGTTTCGTCGGTACAGGTCCGCGGTTAATTACAATGGTGTTCGAATTATCCGAACCTCCGCAAGTATTTACACATACCGCGGTGTACGTACCCGCTCCCACGCTCCGTGGGTTTGCGGTATTACCGTCGCTCCACAGTACTGTACCTGAAGTACAGGTGGCAGTAATGGTCGCTTTCTCATTATCACATACGGTGGTCACGCTGGTGGTCACCGACGGTGCCGATGGTTTGTTGCCTTGGGTAATCACCAACGGTGTCGATGCCGGTGAATCGCCGCAGTCTGTTCTACAGATGGCGGTATAGGTTCCTGCACCTACCTGTAGCGGGCTACCGCTCAGACCGTTACTCCACACCACTGTTCCGCTGGTACAAACGGCCGCAATAGTGGCCTTGTCCGTACCGCAAACCTGGTGCGTATTGGCGGTTACCAATGGAGCCGAAGGCTTATCACCCGATCCGAT
>JBEBRS010000115.1:0-9708 GCA_040394705.1 Leadbetterella byssophila | reverse complement strand
ATGAAACGTATTTTAATTTTCGTTCTCTTTACTACTTTCACAAGGGCTGCTTTTGCTCAGGCCGATACGTTGGGCCTGGACGATGCCATAGAAGTGGCCCTTGCCAACAATTACGGGATACAGGTGGCCAACAGGCAAGTGGATCTGGCGAACAACCGCATTTTCCGCGGGAATGCAGGGATGACGCCCGTTATTGATTGGAACACCACTCTGAACTCCACCTTTAACCAGGTACACCAGAACTTTATTGACGGAAGGGAGATTAACCGTTTCGGTACCTCGGTGGCCCCGAATACGGCGCTCGCTCTGCAATACACGCTCTATAACGGGGGAAGAATGCAGGCCGTTTACGGGCGCTTGCAGTCGCTCGGACAGTTATCGGAAATTCAGCGCCAGCTGGTGCTGCAGAATGCGGTAAGTAATGTAATGGAAGCGTACTATAATATTCAGCGCCTGCAAAGTACACTGGAATTTATCAACCAGATCATCCGGTACTATGAGGAACGCCAAACCATTACCGAAGAAAGATGGCAGATCGGAAGAGGGTCTAAACTCGATTTTCTCCAGTCGAAAGCCGATCTCACCATTCAGCTGACCGACCAGACCAACCTCCAGATTCAGTTACGCAACGCCAAAATTGAACTGAACCGTCTCCTGGCCCGCGATCCCAACGTAGACTTTACCGTAGAAGGGGAGTCCCAGGATTACCAGTTGTTTGACCTGGAATACCTGAAAGATCGGGCGAAAGGACAGAATCCGGAGTTCCTGGCACTCAAAAAGCAGGAAGAAATTAACCTGCTCGACCAGAAGGAAGCCCGGGGATTCCTCAAGCCTACCATTAATCTCAACAGCAGTTTTGGGTATAACTTCAACTACAACAATGCCGGGCTGATCAGCAACAGCCAAAGTACGGGCCTTTCGGCGGGACTAAGTGCGTCCTGGAGAATTTTTGACGGAAAACAAATCAAAAGGAACATCGAATCGGCAAAGATTAGCGGAGATATCCTCCGTATTCAGAAAGAAGAATTGCTGAATAACCTCGACAATCAGCTCACCGCCGCCTACCACCAGTATGAAACCCAGAAAAGATTACTTGATCTGGAGAAGCAGAACATAGCTACTGCCCAGGAAAACCTGGAAATCTCGGTAGAGAAGTTTAAGCTCGGAGCCAGTACCATACTGGAAATCAACGATGCGCAAACCCGCTTTAATACCATCATGAACCGCCTGGTGGCCGCCGAGTACAACCTGCGCATCTCCAAACTGAACCTGCTTACATTAAGCGGAGAACTTGTGCACTGATTCCTGACCAACGATTTCGGATAGCTTTTGTCTTCTTATTTTTTTTATTGCATTATTTCCGATATTTTTGTCGTAAATAAAACATCAAGCAGTATTACAAGATGAACGACATACTTGAAATGGCCGATATCAAAAGCATGGTCGATACCTTTTACGGGAAAGTGCGCCAGGATGAACTGCTGGGCGGGATTTTTGACGGAATAATCCAGGACCGCTGGCCGGAGCATCTCGAAAAGATGTATCGTTTCTGGCAAACCGTACTGCTGGAAGAACATACCTATTACGGAAGTCCTTTCCCTCCCCATTTAAGAATGCCGGTGACCGAAGTGCATTTTGAACGTTGGAAATCCCTTTTTAATGAAACGGTAGATGCCCTGTTTGACGGAGAAAAAGCAGAAAGAGCGAAATGGCAGGGAAGCCGTATGGCCGAGATGTTTCTATCCAAGATCAATTATTTCAGGGAAAATAACCTGACTCCCATTGTATAATTCAGAAAAAGCTGGCATATTACATCGGTTTAAACAATAAAGCAATGGAAATCAAACATACGGAAACTGAAACCAAAGGCGCTTTTGAAGTGCTGGAGGAGGGGATCAAGGTAGGGGAGATGACCTACTCCAAAGCAGGCCCGGACCGTATCATCATCGATCATACCGAGGTAGACTCTTCCCAGAACGGGAAAGGTTTAGGTAAAAAACTGGTCGAGGCCGGTGTGGCATTTGCACGGGAAAACGGAATGCGGATTATTCCCCTTTGTCCTTTCGCCAGCCGCGTGCTCACCGGCTCGGATAAGTACGCCGACGTGCTGTAACCCGTTTGCCTCCCACAGCCCAAATCCTGTCATGGTTCGCTTTCCACGTGCTAATCACTAGCTGCAATCCGCTTTCACACTATTTCCAACTGCTCCCGCGTCCATTGCGCAATCTCCACTGCTAGGGGCGTGTCGCTATGTACGCAAACCGTTTCCGCGTGAAGCAGGAGGGGAGGGCCGTCCAGTGTCTCCAGGGGCAGACCCATAGCCAGGTGACGTACCTGCCTGACGATAGCTTCTTTGTCCCGCAAAACCGCGCCTTCACGTCCGCGGGGAGCCAGGCTTCCGTCAGAGAGATAAGCCCGGTCGGCGAAGGCTTCCGGGCAGGTCTTTAACCCCACTTTTTTCGCCTCCAATATGCTGAGGCTTCCGGCCAGTCCATAGAGCACTATTTCCGGGTCAAACCGGTATACTTCTTCTGCGATGATTCGGGCATAATCCTGGCGGCGTGCCGACATGTTGTAAAGCGCCCCGTGCGGTTTCACATGGTGGATTTCTCCCGCAAATTTCCTGAAATATTCCAGTTGCATACGGATCAGCCGCTTCAGCTCCTCCTCTGAAAGTTCCGTATCTTTCCTGCCGAAGTTCGCCCGGTCGTCAAACCCGGGGTGCGCCCCCAGACGTAGTCCGTACTTTCGGGCATTTTCCACGGTTTTCCGGGTAATATAGGGGTCTCCGGCATGGAAACCGCACGCAATATTGGCCGAATCTATGAAGTGCATAAGGGCTTCGTCATGGCCTGATGCCAGGAGTTCAAGTGATTCGCCCAGGTCGCAGTTAAGGTCCATACAAATTCAGGGTTAAACGCAGGGTTTTGAAATATTCTTCCTGCTCACGCAGGGCTTGCCGGGCTTCCGTTTCGGTAACCATCCGGAAAAAAAAAGAGTCGCCCGGGCCGTATTGACTCAGCTGATTCAGGTCAACCGCTGAAATATAACCAAGGCGGGGATATCCGCCGGTAGTCTGTGCATCCGCCATCAATACAATCAGTTGCCCGTCAGGGAGCAATTGAACCGTGCCTCGTCCTACGGCCGACGAAATCATTTCCCGGGGGATACCCAGTTTCAGGGCAGGGCCTTTAAGCCGGTACCCCATGCGGTCAGATTCCCGTGATATGGTAAAGGTACTGCTTTCGAGGAGGCTTTGGGATTCCGTATCCAGGTCATCAAATTCAAACTCCGGCACCCAACTTATTTTTTCGGGAGCAGCAGATGGGAGAATCCCCTTTGTGAACGGAAGCGGTCTTGGGTTCAGGAAGGAAATGCTTGGCGGCAGTTCCGGGTAGTTCAGGGCCGGGTCGGGGGAACAGGAACCCAACCAGTATTTTACGTCCCACTCTCCACTGACTCCCAGGTAGCAGCGCTGTCCCCTGTATCTTCGGGTAAACTTCAGTATATCGCCCGGTTTTACCTCGTAGGCCTTCCCATTCAGTAAGGCACGGCCGTTCAGGTGCGGGCCCCAATCCGCGCCGTACAGGGCAAAGCAGCAATTTTCTTCAAACGCTATTTCAGGCGCAGGGAAATGCATTTCCAGCACGGGGCTGTAGTCCGGTTTATCCAAAAGAACATTGACAATTCTCTGGCTGAAGCGGTCCATGGCGCCACTGGGGCTCACGCCTATGGCCGCATGGCCGGTTCGCCCCTCGTCTTGCAGGGTAGTCCAGATTCCTTTCTTTAAAAACCGCAACTTTTTTAAGTTAAAGATAGGGATTATCTTTCTTTTCTACGAAATTTATTCAGATTTTAAAAGGTCATAGGGGATAATTATTCTGGTAAATGATACAAATCAAACGAATATACGAAGAGCCCGAGGAACAAGACGGCTACCGTATGCTGGTAGACCGGCTCTGGCCGCGGGGAGTGAGCAAAGAGAAGGCGCACCTGAACGAATGGAACAGGGAGGTAGCGCCCTCCGCCGAATTGCGAAAATGGTTCGGACATAAACCGGAAAATTTTGAGGAATTCATGGTGCGGTATGCCGCCGAACTCCAGGACAAAAGCGCCGAACTGGCCCGGATACGTCAACTGGGCCAGGAAGGAAACCTTACCCTGCTGTATGCAGCTCGCGATCCGCAGATGAATCAGGCAAGGGTTTTATTAAGTATCCTTCAAAAGGCCATGAACCCGCTCTAGTACCCACCACCTACTAGGGGGTAAGCGGTCCTCTACCCAGCCCATAGCCCTAGCTCATAGCTCCCAGCCCACTCAGGCAATGCCCACCACAAACACCGTACCCTCGCCCTCCTTACTCCTTACCTGGAGAGTGCCTTTGTGCAGCATTACGATCTGTTTACAGATACTTAGTCCTATACCGCTTCCTTTCTTGCGTGTACTGAAAAACGGCACAAATATCTTGTCGAGTAAATCTTCCGGTATTCCCGTGCCGTTATCGCTTACCCGTATCTCCGTCTTCGGGCCGTCAGCAACGGCCGAGAGCGTAATCAGGGGCTCCGGGCAGCCCTTGACCGCTTCTATGGCATTCAGTACCAGGTTAATCAGTACCTGTTCCATCAGGTGTGGGTCGGCCAGCACACTTAGGTTGGTGTTTTTAAGCACAATATCCATTTCCACGCCTTTCTGATGCAGGGTGGGCTCCAGCAGCTGATATACGTTTTCAAACAGATCCCGTACCAGGATCTCCTTTTTTTGCAGGTTATTGATTTTGTTCAGGTTCCGGTAGGCTTCCGTAAAACGAATCAGGCCTTCGCTCCGGTTCTTGATGGTGTTAATGCCCTGTTCCAGGTCGGCCAGCAGGCTGCCGTCGTCTTCCATGCCCATCCGCTTTTTAAGTGTAGCGGCCAGGGAAGAAATAGGCGCCACAGAATTCATGATTTCATGGGTAAGCACGCTTAACAGTTTTTGCCACGACTGCACCTCGTTGGCATCCAGGGCCTCGTTTACATTCTGTACAGCCACCAGCTTGAAATACACATTTTCCGTTTGAAACGCCGTGGTAGAGAGAAGTACTTTGCAGGTGTTCCGGTTTTGGGTGAGGGCCACTACCTGCGGAGCGCCCACCCTGAGGGCCAGGATGGTGTCATAAAGCAACGCGTCACGCTTTCGAAGGGAGTGAACCGTACGAAGGAAAGGAATATCCAGCATTTTTTTCAACGCCTCGTTCATCCACAGCACTTCTCCGTCTCCTTCTTTATATAACAAAATCCCGGTATCCACCAGTTCCAGCATCTTTTGGAGGTACAGGTACTGCATTTCCTTTTCCCTTGAAATGGTCTTGATGGTGGAGTTGATCTCGTTAAATCCCTGCCTTAAAAAACGTACTTCCCGGTCTCCCTTGGAGGTATCGAAATACCGTGAAAAGTCGCGGTACTGCACCGAAAGCAGGAACTGCTCCAGCTCATCGTGGGTCTTCTTCTGGAAACGGTACATTTCATATACCTGGTACGCCACCAGGGGAAGGGCAATAAGCAGGTAGATGTATTGTTCCGAGATCGCACAAAATACGGCCACCGTAATCCCTGCCACCAGCAAAAGCAGACGGAAAAGTAGTTTCCAGGCCGTTTTATTCGATTTCATACTTATTGAGTCTTCGGTAGAGTGCCGTACGGGTAATGCCCAGTTCTTTTGCGGCCTTACTGATATTGCCGTTGTTCTTCTCAATCACTTTCACAATGGTGTTTTTCTCTACGGAACTCAGGCTCAGGTCATGGTCGGTAGCGGAATACCGCGGCGTTTCCAGGGGCAGAAAGATCAGGTCTTCCGCCTGAAGAACATCGTTTTCACACATGATCACCGCCCGTTCTATGCTGTATTGCAGTTCCCGTACGTTCCCCGGGAAGGAATAACTCAGTAGCCGCGACATGGCTTTGTCGCTGATATCTACATGGGGTTTGCCATATTTTTCTCCGTAGATTTTACAGAAATGCAGGGCCAGTAGCGGTATATCTCCCTCTCGTTTCCGTAAAGGCGGCGCCTGTAGGTCTACCGTATGAATCCTGTACACGAAATCCTTCCGGAAACGGGCTTCATTGGCCAGTTCTTCCAGGGGGATGTTCGTGGCGCAGACCAGGCGGATATCCACCGGTATAGGCTGGTTACTGCCCAGGCGCATGACCTGACGGTTTTGCAGTACGCTCAACAGTTTGGTTTGGAGATGAAGGGAAATATTACCGATTTCATCCAGGAAGAGTGTCCCCCCGTGGGCGGCTTCAAAACGCCCTTCCCGGTCTTCGCGCGCATCGGTAAACGCTCCTTTTTTATACCCGAAAAGCTCACTTTCAAACAGGCTTTCCGTAAGTGCGCCCACATCTACTTTCACAAAGGGTTGGCTGGCCCTCAAAGATTGTTCGTGCAAGGCCCTCGCAATCAGGTCTTTTCCCGTACCGTTTTCTCCCAGCACCAGTACGTTGGCATCCGTAGGCGCGATTTTCCTCATTTTGACATAAAGCCTCTTCATTTCCTCCGATTCACCCACCATTTCATAGGCTCTCTGTTCCTTTACTTTTACCTCCCGCTTTTTCGGCCCGAGCGCTTCCCGGAGATGGTCGGTGAGCTTGTCGTTATACCAGGGTTTCAGAATAAAGTCGGTAGCGCCTTCTTTTAGTGATCTTACCGCCAGGTCAATGCTGCCGTAAGCCGTGATCATGATCACGGGCAGGTCAGGTTTTATTTTCCGGATTTCTTTGAGCCAGAACAGCCCCTCATTGCCCGTATGAATCGGACTTTTGAAATTCATGTCCAGCAAAACCAGGTGAAAATCATGTAAGGTAAGCAGGCGCTTCAGATTTTCCGGGTTATGTTCGGCAATGACCTCCTTCGCCTCCGTTTTAAGCAGAAGGCTTACGGCGGTGAGGACATCCCTGTCGTCATCTATGACCAATATGGAAGCGTTTTTTAGCTGCATCAGTATCTAGGTTAAAAATGGAAGTGGGGGCAAATGGATGGCAATGTTTCACCACTTTTAAGGTGCCGCTTTTGCCCTCAAATTTACACCCGGGTTATTTAGGAACAAAACCATTCCCAAACTGTACCGCCATCGAACACCCAGTGTATCAAAATCGTACACCTTTTCTAACGAAGAAAAATAAATGTATCTGATAATCAATTGGTTGCATTTTGGCACAGTTTTGATATTAAATTTGACAACAAATGATGAAAAAGCTTAAAGGGAAAATCGCACTATGGACCGAAAAATAGAGAAAAAGAAATGGAGTACAAAGCGTCTGCTGACCATCGGCGGAATAGCAGGACTTGCCGGACTGGTAGCGTGGAGCATCTACGCTACCTCCGGCGGATCAAAGCTGAATGTGGATGCAGAGCGACTGACCATCAGTGAGGTCACCCGGGGGCCGTTTAAAGAGTCGATACCCGTAAACGGTGTGGTGATGCCTTTAACTACGATCTACCTGGATGTGATGGAAGGCGGTCGCGTAGAAGAAAAGTTTGTAGACGACGGAGCCATGATGACCAAAGGACAGCCCATCCTCCGCCTGGGCAATACCGACCTTGAACTGAGTCTGGCCAGCCAGGAAACCCAGGTCTACAATGTACTGACCCAGATGAACATTTCCAAAAACAACGCCACCCAAAATACGATCAGCAAGCTGAACCAGATGGCGGAAGTCGAAAGCGCGCTGAAAGAGGCAGAAAGGGTCTATCTCCTCAATAAGAAACTGTATGCGGAAAAGGTGATCGGCAGCCAGGAATTCCAGCAATCGGAAAATGCCTACCAGTATCAGGTGAGAAGGAAAAAGCTCACGGACGATATCCTGAAACAGGACGAAGAAGTGATCCGATTGATGCAGACCCAGGATAGGGAGTCTCTGGCCAAGATGCAGAATACCTTACAGCTTATGCGAAAAAAAGTGGGCGACCTGGTGGTTCGGGCGCCTATTGACGGGCAGCTGACTTCCCTGGATGCCGAGATAGGCCAACTAAAGAACAAGGGAGAAAGATTGGGACAGATCGATGTAACCAATGGTTTTAAGGTCAGGGCGGATATTGATGAGCATTATATCAACCGTATCTATACCGATCTCGAGGGGGAAGCCACAGTAGCAGGTAAGGCGTACAAACTGAAAGTACGAAAGGTGTACAGCCAGGTCACGAACGGGCGTTTCCAGGTGGATATGGAATTTCTGGGAGAAGCGCCGGGGAATATCCGCCGGGGACAAACCCTGCAGATCAGTCTGGCGCTGAGCGATGAAACCACCGCCGTACTTCTGCCGAGAGGAGGTTTTTACCAGAAAACAGGGGGGAACTGGGTCTTTAAAGTAAGCGAAGACGGAAAATCGGCCTACAAAGTGGATGTTCGCTTCAACCGCCAAAGCCCGGATTACTACGAAGTCACCGACGGCCTTCAGCCCGGAGATAAGGTCATCACCTCCAGCTACGAGAACTTCGGTGACATTAAGGAGTTGGTGTTGAGGGAGTGAGCGGTGAGCTTAGAGCTAGGAGCTTTCAGCCTTCAGCAATCAGCCAGGGAAAGCTATAGTTTTTTCATATAAGCATGTATCATTTTCTTGATTGCTGTTATTTCTTTACACAATTGTTGAAAGGTTTCTTCTTGAATATAGAGAAGGTCTTTAGATAGAATTAGTTGATAATGTAGTTCAGTAGCAGAACCAGCTGCTATACTGAGGAAGTTTTTAAGTTGAGGATTTGTTCCTCGGCCGCAGCCCTCTGCTATGTTGGTGGGAATTGAATAGGATGATCGTCGCATTTGATTACTTAGTGAAAACCACTCTTCTTTAGGAAAGTTTTTGGTTATTCTATAAATGGATAATGTGAGTAAATGGCTTCTTTGCCATATAGTTAGTTTAGTAAAATCTCTCATACTAAAAATGGGTGTGAATAAATATCAAATAATAATTCAAAGTTAGGGATTGAAAATTAAAATTAAAGACTAATAAAGTAGAAAATGGCTGAAAGCTGATAGCTGAAGGCTGAAAGCAAAAATAAGCAAATTAGCTCAAACCCAAAAAGCATGATAAAAATCACCGATCTCGAAAAATACTACCGTACCGAAGAGGTAGAAACCATTGCCCTCAATAAGCTTTCTCTGGAAGTGAAGGAAGGCGAATTTGTAGCCGTAATGGGTCCCAGCGGTTGTGGGAAATCCACCCTGCTGAATATCCTGGGCCTGCTGGATGACCCTGACAACGGCAGTTTCGTCTTCAACGGAACTGAAATAGCCGGTTACAACGAACGCAAACGGGCCGACCTGCGCAAGCATAACATTGGCTTTGTGTTCCAGAGCTTTAACCTGATTGATGAGCTGACCGTTTTTGAAAACGTGGAACTGCCCCTGATCTATACGGGAGTCAAGGCCGCCGACCGCAAAAAGCGGGTGGAAGAAGTGCTGGACAAGATGCAGATCATGCACCGCCGTAATCACTTTCCCCAGCAGCTTTCCGGTGGACAGCAGCAGCGGGTAGCCGTGGCCCGGGCCGTGGTGAACCACCCCAAACTCATCCTGGCCGATGAACCCACCGGTAACCTCGACAGCAGCAACGGAAACGAAGTGATGCAGCTCCTCACCGAGCTGAACGAGCAAGGCACCACCGTCATCATGGTGACCCACAGCGAGCATGACGCCAAGTACAGCCACCGGATCATCCGGATGCTGGACGGGCAGAC
>JBEBRS010000114.1:0-9711 GCA_040394705.1 Leadbetterella byssophila | reverse complement strand
AATTCATTTTGAAATCGGCTGCAAAAGTAAAAAAAACTTTAATCTAAAAACGTAATAAAGGGAAAAAATTGCTTTCTTGAAAAAGTTAATTCATGCGTCTTAAGCAGGGCGCTTTCTTTCAGTTAATTACATAAAAAATCATGAAACAAAATAGTTCCGCGAAACTGGAGATTTGTTGTTATAGTGTGCTTTCCTGCCAAAATGCCCAGGAAGGCGGGGCAGACCGCATCGAACTTTGCGGCGGCCGGCCCGAAGGCGGGGTTACACCGAGCTACGGTACCCTGAAAGCGGTTTTGGATCGGGTCACGATCCCCGTGTATGTGATGATTCGGCCCAGGGGCGGAGATTTCTGCTTCAACGAGTCTGAGCGGGCCGCTATGCTGGAAGACATCCGTGTACTCAAAACCTTGCAGCCGGGAGGCTTTGTAATCGGTGCGCTCTGCCCTGACGGGTCGCTCGACCTCGACGTGATCCGGGAGCAGCTGGAGGCCATCGGAAGCTTCCCTGTAACTTTTCACCGCGCGTTTGATATGTGTAAGAATCCGGAAGAAGCCATTCTCCTTCTGGCAGAACTGGGTATAGAGAATATCCTGACTTCCGGACTCTACCAGACGGCCTGGGAAGGGCGGGAAAACCTGGCCCGTTTTAAAAAGATAGCGGAAGGGAAAATCAATATTATGGCGGGAAGCGGAGTGATGCCCGCCAATATACGGGAGATCGCGCAAACCGGGGTAGACGCCCTGCACAGCGCGGCCAGAAAGACCTTCGCCAGTCCTATGGTTTTCCGTAACGAGAGAATCAATATGGGGGGCGACAGCTCGGTAGATGAATTTGCGACCTATGAGGCAGACCTGGAGATCATCCGGGAACTCATTGAAACAAGATCAGCAGGCTGACCGAATGGGTTTTCAGGCTTTTGACATCGTTCAGGAAAGGGAGGTTGTTGTTTTTTCGGGTCATGTCAAAAAGTCCGTGAGAAAAATGCAGTTCGGGGGTCACTTTAAAATAGGCCCTGAAAATCTCCAGGCCCATGCCGTATTCCAGCATGAGGTCATTGGTACGCAGTGAGGCGTTGATCACGTTGGTGCTTGACCCTTTGCGGCCTATGGTATTTGTTTCAAAGGCCCAGCGGGCGCCGCCAAACACATACATCCGGGTGTTATCCCGCCTTTCCGATTTGTATTTCACATGGAAAGGGATTTCCAGCCAGGCTTTGTCTACCTGGGTTTCTTCTTTGGTGACGTGCGCACCCGGCGCACCGGTCACATACACCAGGTTTCTTTTCTGCACGGTAATGTTCAGGGGCGAAAAGCGTATGTCAAAAAAATCATCAATGAAATAATTGATCATGGCGCCCGCCCGTATGGCCGTGGTAGTGGGGGAGGTCAGGGAAAAAACCTGGGTGTTGTTTACGAAAGAAGGCCGGAACTTTACATCGTAATGCGTAGCGCCAAAACCAATATAATAACCGAAACGCAAGGGTTTCGCGTCATAATTGGGTTGGTGTTTGGGTTTCACCTGGGCTTCCACCCCTAGGGCTGAAAGAATAAAAAGAAAGCACGTTATTTCTTTCCGATATAAACTGAACATATACCAAATGTAAGCGGAACGGCCCGGGTCTCCTTAAATCCGGCTTCACGATACACCTTCAGGAAGTCTTCCCCGTCAGGAAAAGCCTTCACCGATTCAGGCAGATACGTATAAGCCGATTGATCTTTAGAGATCAGCTTGCCGATCAAGGGTAAAATTTTTGTAGAGTAGAACCAATAGGCTTGTTTGAAAAAGTAATTCCTGGGTTTGGAAAATTCTACCACCATACAGGTACCTCCCGGTTTCAATACCCTGTGCATGTCAGAAAGTCCTTTCAGCAGGTTTTCGAAATTCCTTACACCGAACGAAACGATTACCGTGTCGAAAGTATTGTCATCAAAGCCCAGTTTTTCTGAATCGCCGAGCTGCATTTCGATCTTTTCTTCCAGGCCAAGACGCTTTATTTTGGCCCGGCCTTCGTCCAGCATCCCCTGGGAAATGTCTACCCCGATGATTTTTCCGGGTTTGAGGATACGGTGGGCTTCAATGGCCAGGTCGCCGGTTCCCGTAGCGATGTCGAGCATCAGGTCGTTCCGGTTGTTTTTCAGCATAGACAGGGCCTTTTTGCGCCAGTAGATGTCTACTCCCCCGCTCAAAACGTGGTTCAGCAGGTCATATTTTCCCGCTACATTGTCAAACATTTCCGTTACCTGCTCTTTTTTGGAGCCGGAATTCTCTTTATAGGGAAGTACGCTACTCATGATAGAAAACTTTTATTGATGGTTTTGATCAGTCCGGGGCCTTCGTAAATAAACCCGGAATAGAGCTGGATGAGGCCCGCGCCCGCGTCGAGCTTTTCTCTGGCGTCTGCGGCCGAATGAATGCCGCCTACGCCGATTACCGGGATGTCGCTCCGGTTACGGATATAGCGAACGACCTCGGTGGAGCGCCTGCGCAGAGGCCGACCGGATAGCCCGCCCGCGCCGATGTCTTCCACCGCCCGCGCCCCCGTCTTCAGGTTCTCCCGCGACAACGTGGTATTGGTGGCGATAATGCCCGCGATACCCGACAACGTCACGATCTCTATGATATCGTCTAACTGGGAATCGGTCAGGTCCGGCGCTATTTTCAGAAAAATCGGTTTTTTTACCGCCTCGTTTTCCGCCTGCAGTGTGGTCAGGATCTCCAGCAGCGGCCCTTTCTCCTGGAGGTCGCGCAAGCCGGGGGTGTTGGGCGACGACACGTTGACCACAAAGTAATCCACGAGGTCGCGCAAGGCCCGGAAAGTGATCAGGTAGTCGTTCAGGGCCAGAGCATTGTCTGTTACCTTGTTTTTGCCCAGGTTCCCGCCCACCATGATGTCCGATTTGCGTTTACGCAGGTTTTCGGCCAGGTGTTCAATTCCCCGGTTATTGAAGCCCATGCGGTTAATCAGGGCCGAATCCTTTTTGAGACGAAACAGGCGCTTTTTCGGGTTCCCGTCCTGGGCTTTCGGCGTCACCGTACCTACTTCCACAAACCCGAAACCCAGGGCCGCCAGCTCGTCTATCCATTGGCCGTTTTTATCAAAACCCGCGGCCAGTCCTACCGGATTTTTAAAGGTCAGTCCTGCAAATGGGGTGGTCAGCCGGGCGTCGTTCACCTGGAAAAGTGCGCGAAGAAGGGCTTTTCCCCCCGGGAAACGGTAAAGCAATCTCAGGCAGCCCATGGTAAAATAATGGACCTTTTCCGGATCAAACCGGGAGAGTACCGGGAAGAGGAGAGTTTTGTACAAAATTCCTAAATTTTCGCAAAATTACGTCGAATATTCAGCTTTGGCAAGGAAATCAGTCTTCGTCTTCAGGGGCCTGGGGCAGATAGAAGGCCGGGAGGCGGATGTTGTATTTCACCGCCAGAATTCTTAAAACCACAATGATCCCAATACAAATGAAAGGAGTCAGCTGGGAGTGGAGGCCGGCAGATTTAATAGCAAAGTAAACCAAAGCACCCAATATACAGGTGGTAGCATACATTTCTTTGCGGAAGATGAGCGGCACGTGGTTGAGAAAGACATCGCGTATCACGCCGCCGAAGCAGGCCGTAATGGTTCCCAGGGTAATGCAAAGGGGGATATTGAAGCCTTTTGCCTCTGCAATCTCAATGCCGGCAATAGTGAAAAGCCCCAAGCCCATGGCGTCAAACAGAAACAATGTAGTGGGGAGTTTCATGATGTACTTATGGAAAAGCATGGTACATACGGCTGTGCATAAGATAGCGAGCAAAACCCGTTCACTCGAAAGCCAGCCCACGGGCAGGTTTCCGATCAGTAAATCGCGCAGTGTGCCGCCCCCAATGGCCGTGACAAAGGCAATGACCAGGACCCCAAAGGCGTCCAGTTTTTTGTTCATAGCCATAGTGGCGCCCGAGATCGCAAAAGCAACGGTGCCTAGTATATTAATGACCTTCAGTAGCTCTACTTCAATCATGTTTTCCCTGTTTACAACACAAATAAACCGTACGCGAACCGATATTACAAGAGAAAGTTCAGACGATCAGTTTAAACCCTTCTCCATGGAGGTTGAGTATGCGCACCCGTTCGTCGGTTTTAAGATACTTGCGGAGCTTGGTGATGTACACGTCCATGCTGCGGGCGTTGAAGTAGGAGTCGTCGCCCCAGATGAGTTTGAGGGCGTAACTGCGGCTCACCGGCTGGTGAAGATGCTGGCTGAACAGCTTCAGGAGGGCGGCCTCCTTGGTAGTAAGGGAAATCACCCCCTCTTCAGAAGACAGGGTGCGCTGATCGGCGTCTAACGTAAATTTTCCAATCTCAAAAATGCTTCTTTCTGGAGAAGTTTCTCCTGTAGTGGTGCGTTTGAGTATGGCTTTGATCCGGAAAAGCAGCTCTTCCATCACAAAGGGCTTGGTGAGGTAGTCGTCGGCTCCCAGCTCAAACCCCTTCAGGGTATCTTCTTTCATGGATTTGGCCGTCAGAAAAATAATGGGCACGGAGGGGTCTTTCAGGCGGATTTCCGACGCCAGGGTGAAGCCGTCTTTTTTGGGCATCATCACGTCCAGGATACACAGGGAAAAGCGGCCGTCGAGAAAGAGGCGCAGGGCTTCTTCTCCGTTTACCGCCAGGTGTACCTCGTATCCTTTCGCCTCCAGGTAGTCTTTCAGGAGGGCACCCAGGTTGGGATCGTCTTCGGCAAGTAAAAGGGGTGTCATACGTATTTTAGGTATCCAGGGGCAGGTAAATTGTGAAAACGGAGCCTTCTCCCGGGGTAGATTTCAGTTGCACGGAACCTCCGTGCATTTCCACCATATTTTGAACATAACTTAAGCCCAGGCCGAAACCTTTCACATCGTGTACATCCCCGGTAGATACCCGGTAGAACTTCTCAAAAACACGGGGAATCTCCGAAGCCGGAATGCCTATGCCGTTGTCTGTGATATCGATGCGGATACGGTGAGAATCCGGATTGGAGGTTTCTACTTTTAAAAGTACGGTTTCTTTGGAATATTTTAAAGCATTGTCCAATAGGTTATGGAAAATATTCGTCAGGTGGAGGCGGTCTCCTTTCACCCGGCTTTGTCCGGCTCCGGGAATGAGGGTGAAATCTACTCCCTCCCGGGTCAGTTGTATCTCCATGTTCTGGGCCACATTTTCCAGCAGCACGTGCAGGTCAGTGATTTCTTCCTGGAGGGAAATCTGCCCTTGTTCCAGACGGGCCATCTGCAATACTTTGTCGATCTGCGAGGCCAGTCTTTGGTTCTCCTCCCCGATAATGCCCAGGTAACGGTTGGTTTTCTCTTCGGTTTTCGGCACGTCTTTGTCACGGATCACCTCCAACGCCAGGGAAATGCTGGAAACGGGGGTTTTGAGTTCGTGCGTCATGTTATTGATGAAGTCATTTTTGACTTTGGCCAGGCGGCGTTCCGAAATCAGGCTGTTGGCCGAGTAGTAAAAGATGCCGCCCACCAGCATGACCAGCACGGTAGATACCGCGAAAAGACCCACAAGGTTTTTGTAGATGTAGTTGCCTCTTTCCGGGAAACTGACGTATAAAAATTGGTTGTTCCGGAAAGAATCACCCGGAAAGAGGCGAATTTTATAGCTGTCGGAAAGCAGAGGACTGTTCACCGAGGTCAGCACCATACGGCCTTTGTCTTCCACGGCATACTGGAAAGGTACGCGAATACCCATGTTATGCAGTTCGGCGTTCAGGAGGGTGTCCAGCATCAGGTGGCCCATGCGGTCGGGAATCCCCCTTTCGCCCAGTACCAGGTCCTGAATCAGCCCTTTGAGCAGGTCCAGATTAATGGTTCCGGCGTCAAACTCCCCGGAAAACACGTCCTGCCAGCCCGAAGAATCCAGCCACCCGTTGATTTCCCGGATTTCATCGTAACGGGATTCCAGGGGGTCGGTGCGCTGAATAAAATTTTTGAAATTTTCGTTTTCCTGCCTTAATTTTTCGTTGATGTATTCCGTAGCTTTATTCCTATTTTCAGGAATTTTTTCACCCATATTGTCGATTTTCTTACTGTATTCACGAAAAAAGGTTTCGTTATAAATACGGTTCAGCAGGATGTCGTGTTCCAGTATTTTTTTGCGGAGGAGGGCGCTGTTGAGTTGCCGGGCTTCTTCGGAGAGCGTGAGCAGGCGGTTCTGTTCGCGGCGGGCCAGGCGCTGGTGGGCCACATAGAACATTTCTTCCTGTTCTATTTTGCGCACCGTCTCCATCAGCGCGGCTTTGACGTTCCGGTCAAACTGTTCCTTTTGAACCTCCACGGCATTCTTTATCCAATACCCCTGCAGGGCCACAAGCGCACTCATGGCCAAAATCATAAAAAGAATAAGTGAACTGTTCTTTTTCAAACTCCCCGAAACGTTGATCATTCAAAATTAACGGGTAATCGGGGGAAACCGTACGGGTTTAACTTTTTTTAACGGCGGAAACGGTACACCAGGGAGAGGCGGATGTCACTCAGGGAAAAGGTAAAAGTATCGCCCGAGATTTCCTGTACCTGGTCGGAAATGCCGTTGGAAGCCACATATTCCGTTTTTGAATTTTTGCGGAGGTACTTGGGGAGAAGTTCGCCCCCCACCAGCAGGTTGTCGGCTACCTTTACCAGCACACCCAAATTGATGCCGGCCCCGTATGACCAATTACTCAGGCGGATGTCGGTCAGCACCTCGTCGTCCAGCGCCACCGCCTTGGTCGATTGGTGGTATCGGCCGCCCAGGAGAGACAGGCCGTAAAGAAACTCCATGCGGGAATTGTACTCTTTTCTTCGTTCTATACCTACGCCCAGGTCGTAATTGGAATTCCGTTGTTCGGTAGCGTTAAGTACCTGCCCGCTGGGGTCTTCTACTGTGCTGTTTTCCATTTTATTGTTAGAAAAGGAAGCATTGAGTACGTCAAAACGCAGGTACCAGTCGTTGGAAAGACCGTGTTTATAGGCAAAACCGAAATCAAAATCTTTCAGGGAATTGACCGTAGCGTACAATTCGTTTCCTTTAAAAGTAGTTTGCTGACCAAAGGAAGAAGCCCAGGCCAGGCACAGGACAAAGAGTAATTTTTTCAATGAGGTAATGCGATTAGACTGCAAAACTAATACGCGGAGAGACGCCATCCAATAATAAAGGGGATTTAACGCGGCTCAGAGTCCGGTAGCCAGCAGTTCCGCCAGGTCAAAGACCCGGATTTCGTGCTCTTTTTCCTTAAATTTTACCCCGTCTGCCAGCATGGTCATGCAAAACGGACACGCCACGGCAATGGTTTCCGCACCCGTTTCCAGGGCCTCTTCCGCGCGCTCTACGTTGATGTCTTTTTTCCCTTTTTCCGGCTCTTTAAACATTTGCGCACCGCCCGCGCCACAGCACAATCCTTTGGTCCGGCACCGCTTCATCTCTACCAACTCGGCATCGAGGGCCTGGATCACCTCCCGGGGAGCCTCGTAAATATTGTTGCCACGGCCCAGGTAGCAGGAGTCGTGGTAGGTAATCTTCTGCCCTTTAAAAGCGCCGCCCGTTACCTTCAACCGTCCCGAGTTAATCAGTTGCTGAAGGTACTCCGAATGATGGATGACTTCGTAATTCCCGCCCAGCTCAGGATACTCGTTTTTGAGGGTGTTGAAGCAGTGCGGACATGCCGTTACAATCTTCTTGATTTCGTAACCGTTCAACACCTGTATGTTTTGCTGGGCCAGCATCTGGAACGTAAACTCATTGCCCGCCCGCCGGGCCGGGTCGCCCGTACACGATTCCTCCGTACCCAATACCGCGAAACGGATGTCAAGATGCTGCAGGATTTTCACAAACGCACGGGTCACCTTCTTGTACCGTTCGTCAAATGAACCGGCACAGCCCACCCAGAATAAAATTTCGGGTTGCTCACCATTTGCGGCCATTTCGGCCATTGTTTTGATCGGGTAATCCATGCTGCAAATAATCGTTACTCAAAAATAGTATGCATGCATAATAATAACAAGTAATGATAGTAAAAATCAAATATCTGGTATAAATTATTCGTGATTTTTATTCTCTAAAGTATTTTTAATCAAGTGATAAGGCGAAATTTTGAATTCTGTTTAGATAAGTTCTAAATTTATTATTAATGGGGGTTTAGGGGCAGGAGTGACCTATTTCTCTCTAAGCTTCACCAGGATCGTCCTTTGGTGCCGGGGATTGTGGTTGTCGTCCGAAATCATATAAAGGACGCGTTTCCCATTTTCCGGTTCTCCCCAGGCCATGCCTTCCATATTATCCGGTCGGAGAGGCCGGCCATTAAAGCGGGTGTCAGGGTCCCAGCTGAACAGTTCGGTTTTCCCGAATGTTCTCCCGGAAAGTTGTGCTTCAAACACTTTGATGTACGTGTAGCGACCGCTAAAACAACGTTCCAGCACCAGCAGCTTGTCTTGTTCTCCCGGAATAGCCAGGATTTCCGAAACACCATTGCCCAGGGAAGAGCCGGCCGGTTGGCCTGCGCTCAGGCAGCTGTTTTTGTCCAGGGGATACGTATACACTTCCTCGCTTTCTTTCTTTTTGAGGGGCCACCGCATCATCACGGTAGAATCCGGACCGGCCTCGAAACTGTACCAAAGGTCTTCTCCCACGGCCAGGCCCTCAATGCCCCGGTTAAGGGTGGCAAACGGACTGGTGATCATGCTGTGTTCTGCCAGGGTAACCGCTGCGCCGTTGGCATCCATATACCCGATTCCCGTGCTTTCCTCGGTTTCAAACGAATACCACGTCCGTCCGCCGTGAACCCTCAGGGCCTCCGCGTTTTTCACACCCCCAAAGCGTTCGGTAGAAAAAACATGGCCCAGAGTATCCAGGCGGAAGAGCCAGGAATATTGGTGCTCATCAGCCGCGCTGGGCGCCTGGCGGTCAGACACCAGCAGGAACTCGTTCGGTCCCGCCATTTCCAGTCCCGAGATTCCTCCGAAATGAAGATTTTCCTCACGCCAGCGGGCGGAATCCAGCACAAAAACCGAGTCGGCCCTGACGATTTCAAATCCGCTGAACAATTGCCCGTAACCCGCAAAGGGCAGGAAAAAGAGAATAAGATATTTCATGCCTGTCATTTTAGCTGTTAGATATTAGAAGTTAGAAATTAGCTGTTAGCTCACTACTCACTACTCACTACTCGGAACTCGGAACTCGGAACTCGGAACTTCCAACTCCTTCTTCAAAAACTGCCCCGTATAGCTCCCTTTTACCGTAGCCACTTTTTCCGGAGTACCTTCTGCGACGATCTTTCCGCCGCCGTTTCCGCCTTCCGGACCCATATCCACAATATGGTCGGCCACTTTAATCACATCCATATTGTGTTCAATAATCAGGATAGTGTTGCCTTTGTCGGCCAGCTTCTGCAGCACGTCCAGCAGCTTACGGATGTCCTGGAAATGCAGTCCTGTAGTCGGTTCGTCCAGGATATACAGGGTTTTTCCGGTGTCTTTTTTGGATAATTCTTCTGACAATTTCACCCGCTGGGCTTCGCCGCCCGAGAGGGTGGTAGCGTGCTGTCCGAGTGTGATATAGCCCAGCCCCACGTCGTTCAGAATCTGTACTTTCCGGTTGATTTTGGGTTGATGTTCAAAGAAAGGGATGGCCTCTGCCACCGTCATGTCCAGCACGTCGGAAATGGATTTCCCTTTGAAGCGGATTTCGAGGGTTTCCCGGTTGAAGCGTTTGCCCTT
>JBEBRS010000113.1:0-9736 GCA_040394705.1 Leadbetterella byssophila | reverse complement strand
ATATCCAGGATATAATCCGATTCCAGCATCATGTCTTTGTCGTGCTCCACAATCAGCACCGTATTCCCCAGGTCGCGGAGGTCTTTCAGGGCTTGGATCAGCTTGACGTTGTCGCGCTGATGCAAACCAATAGACGGCTCGTCCATGATATACAGTACGCCCACCAGTTGGGTGCCAATCTGGGTGGCCAGACGGATGCGCTGGGCTTCACCCCCTGAAAGCGTTTTAAGGGGGCGGTCCAGGGTCAGGTAATTGAGCCCGATGCCGTAGAGAAAACCGAGTCTTTTGCGTATTTCCTTCAGGATTTCCACAGCAATCAGCCTTTGTTTTTCACTGATGCGCTCTTCCACATTCTCAAACCAGGCCGTTAGGTCAGAAATGTCCATTTTAGAAAGTTCCGCAATGTTTTTGCCGGCAATCAGGAAGTGGAGCGACTCCTTTTTCAGGCGTTGCCCATGACATTCCGGACATTCCTTAATGATCAGAAAATCTTTGATCCAGTCTTGTATCTTGTCGCTTTCCGACTCCTGCTGGTTCTTCAGGAAAGTAATAATTCCCTCAAATTTCGTGTTCCAGTCGGTGCCGGGATATTTCTTGGAAGCCACCGCCACCGGCTCTTCACTCCCGTAAAGAATAATGTCCAGCACATCCCGGGGTATCTTTTCGATAGGAATACTCAGGGAAGATTTATAGGCTTTCAGCAGAGCTTCGATCTGTTTGAATATCCAGAGGTCGCGGTACTCGCCCAGGGGGGCAATTCCCCCGCGGAGGATCGACAGGGAGGGGTCGGGGATAATGGATTCTTCCGTAATTTCTTCAATTTGGCCCATGCCTTTGCAGACCGGACAGGCTCCGTAAGGGGTGTTGAAAGAAAAAGAATTGGGCGAAGGCTCTTCGTAGCTGATGCCGGATTCCGGATCCATCAGATTTTGAGAAAAATACTGCACCTGCCCCTTCTCATCCAGGAGAAGGAGGGATCCGCCGCCCAGTTTCAGAGCGGTGCCTACCGACTGGCTGATGCGGTAACGGTCTTCTTTTTTAGGCACAATCCGGTCTACCACTACCTCGATATCGTGGATCTTGTACCGGTCTACCTGCATCTTCGGCACAATGTCCTGCACCTCTCCGTCTATCCGTACTTTGGCGTATCCTATCTTGGAAATCTGGACGAAAAGTTCGCGATAGTGGCCTTTTCGCCCCTTCACCATAGGGGCCAGTATGCTCAGTTTTTTGCCTTCGTGGTGGGTCAGTATCTGTTCAATGATCTGATCCTGGGTCTGTTTCACCATGGGTTTCCCGGTGATGTAACTCACCGCTTCGCCCGCCCGGGCAAAGAGGAGGCGCAGGAAATCGTAGATTTCGGTGGTGGTCCCCACGGTTGAGCGCGGGTTTTTGGAGGTGGTTTTCTGCTCAATGCTGATCACCGGCGAGAGGCCGTTGATTTTGTCCACGTCCGGCCGTTCCATATCGCCGATAAAACTCCGGGCGTAAGACGAGAAGCTCTCCATGTACCGGCGTTGTCCTTCGGCGTAGATGGTATCAAAAGCCAGGGATGATTTCCCGCTACCGCTGATGCCGGTAATGACCACCAGTTGATTTCGGGGGATGGTCACGTCAATGTTTTTCAGGTTGTGTTCGCGAGCACCAAACACCTCAATCTGCTCGTGCCCGGTCAGTTCAATATCGTTCAATACCACTAAGATTTTGATTAATCTGCGAAGTTACGAAAAATATAAAATTTCAGGTTGTCCGGATCAAATAAATGCGGGTCAGAGAGATACATTAACTACCGCAGAAATGTTATGTATTGAATGGATGTAAAATTAGATTAGGAGGCAAGGAGTACCGTTAAATAAAAATGCAAGCTAATTTTCATGTGTAAACTTGTTTGTTTTTTTTTTTTTGTGTAGGATTGCTTTTCATGCATGAAAACAGTAGGGGATGTGCGGCAGCTACTTTAAATTCTGTAAGCATCTTTAAACTTAACACTAATAGCTATGTTAAAATCAATTTTCTTTAGCAGCATCTTTGCCTTATTTTCCATTACCTCTTATGCGAATACCAGCGAACTGGTTAGTTATTCTGCGGAAGTTTCGAATGTCTTGGTTGATTGCCCTTTTAGTGAGAGAGGTACATTGTCTTGTGGGATGGCGTACGCAATTTGTGGGCAAACCAGAGATGAACTTGATGAATTATACGCAGAACTGGATTGCTTAAATTGTGAAAATTGTGTCGATGAAAATGATAACCCCGCCCCGGGTAATTAATTAATCAGGGTAGCCAGATATATGCATTGTTGCGCTTTATTTGGCTACCTGTAAATATTTTCAAATGATGAATTTTTTATTTCTTTTACTTTCTTGGTTGTATGGGTGGTCGCAATCGGGAAAGCAAGATGTATACATTATTACCTATTCTTTTGAATTACAGCAATTTGAGTCTGATCCTGGTTCTATAAGGAGGGGGGAGGCTGTTCTATTTTCGTACGGCGATAGTTCTATTTTTATGGATAGGGCACAATATGTCTTAGACAGTATAGGCAGCTCTCCTGCGTTCAGGTCGTTGGAAAGATCGGAGCGATCAAGGGTCATTTTAAGCAAAGCACGTCCGGTTTTCGGGTATTCGATATATAAAAACTATGATAATGAGTCGATTATTTATCAGGAATCTGTTAATGGAACCTCGTTTTCCTATTCAGAATCACTGCCCAATATCAGTTGGGAAATTTTTAAAGATACTGCAACAATTTCGAAATACCGATGTCAGAGAGCTATAGGAAAATTTGCCGGACGCACTTACGAAGCATG
Source organism: Leadbetterella byssophila (assembly GCA_040394705.1). GTDB lineage: Bacteria > Bacteroidota > Bacteroidia > Cytophagales > Spirosomataceae > Leadbetterella > Leadbetterella byssophila_B. The sequence goes on along the minus strand of JBEBRS010000113.1, from coordinate 6,929 downwards.
GTATAGTAATGAAATACCTATCCGCGATGGCCCCTATAAATTAGGTGGGCTTCCAGGCTTAATTTTCAGGTTACAGGATAATGAAGGAAAAATAAAGTATGAACTTACAGGTATTGAACTTTCCAGAACAGCTCACAAACCTGAATTAAAACGTAGTTTAGGGATTTCAAAAAAAGAATTCCAGAAAAGGAAAGATCACTATTATATGAATAGAGCTGAATACAGATCCAATACTGGAACACGTAGAATTTTAGCGCAGGGGAAAGAAGAGTCTTTGGATGAATTTTATGAAGGGATTAAACAAGAGTATCTGGATTGGGTACTGATTGAAAAGGAATGACCGGTTTTACTTTCTTTAAGAAATTCGGGTGGCTTTTGGTGTTTTTAAGTCTTAAAGGATTTACTCAGATTACGATATCCGGCAGAATTAGTAGTACAAATGGAAATGATATACAAGGAGCAAGTATTACCGCAACCCCACTAGATGATACCGGATCAATCGCATTCGCTTTCTCAAAGAAGGATGGGGTTTATACTATTAGAATAATCACATCAGCAGATAGTTTAAACATTACGGTTTCAAAGCTTAATTTTTTGACTCAGAACCGCACGATAGCAAACGAAAACAGGAGGCTAGACTTTATGTTGGAGGCGGGGGCACATGAATTGAAAGAGGTAAAAATTAAGCCGCCTCCCCTTAGGCGTATGGGGGATACACTGCGTTACAGCGTGAGTGAGTTTGCATCAGAGGCAGATCGTACGCTGAGCGATGTTTTACGAAAACTCCCGGGCATTGAGGTAGATCCCAATGGAGCTGTACTTTATCAGGGAAAAACGATTAATTCCTATTATGTGGAAGGTTTGGATCTGATGGGAGGTAGGTATGGCCTTATTAATGAAAATTTATCCTTGACAGGCATAGCGTCAGTGGAGGTTTTTGAAAATCATCAACCCATTCGGATTTTTGACAGTCTGAAAGTTTCAGACCGTGCAGCACTTAATATTCGCCTCAAAAAAAGGATAGTAACTTCTTATGCTGTTCATTACGGTGTAGGGGCCAGGCCTTTTCTGTGGGATCTGAACATCACCCCCATGGTATTTACCCCTCAAATGCAAATGGCGGCATCTTTACAGTCGAATAATACCGGCCGAAATATACGCTCACAACTGATTAATCATATTGATGGGGAAAGCATGGGCGGGGAGATCCCGTCCACCGGAGGATGGTTAAGCATTCCACCTCTTCCGATACCTGCTTTTTCTTCTTCAAGATGGTTGGATAATCGCTCAAACCTGGGGTCATTGAACGCCTTAAAGAAATACAGGAATGAACTGCAGGTTAAGGTGAACGCTTCTCTTTCCATAGACCAGCTCCGCCAGCAGGGAAATAAGATGACTACCTATTATTTGCCGAAAGATACGGTTCGGTTTTCTGAAGAAATAACCAATAAATTCAGATACAACACGGTGAATGGTGGTGTAACTCTTTTAAGGAATCTCCCGCAAAAATATTTCCAGAATCAGTTAAGCTTTGAGAAAGAATGGGATGCTGGGTCTGCAAGGAATGAAAGGAAAGATATAGCATTTGCCCAGGGCCTTTCCACAGACCAGTATACCCTGAAAAATAATCTCCACAGCGTTTTTAAACGGGGGGAAGTTATATATAATCTTTATTCCAATAGTACGGTAGCTCAAACTTCTCAGAACCTTCAGGTGGGTCTCAGAGGAGCCGACAGCTCAACCACGCCCTACCAGGCTTTTAGGCGCAAGAAACTGAACACGCACAATTATGCGGAGTTTAACCATAAAATCGGTAAGCTGAATTTTGCAACTAAAGTAGGTAACTGTCTGGACTTTAACCGGATTTATACCCATTTGGAAGATTATCCCGGACTATCGGCAGCTGTCAATGACTTTAGTTGGAAAAGCTCGCGGACTTATATTTCCGGTACCACATCCTTCAACCCCCGGTCACCGGGGTGGTTCTTTTTACTGGAGCTGCCGCTAAGTCATAATTATTTTTCGTATCACCAGCAGGGAGAAACCAGAACATTGCACAAGGTGGTTTTTGAACCCCGCTTATTTGCGCGGAAAAGAATCGCTCCTTCCGCACAACTTATCGGCAGCATTCGGTACCAGAATCAGTTGCCCCGACCGGAGGATGTATATACTCATTACATCATGACCAGCTACCTTAACCTGGTAAAGAAGAATACAAACTTCAGAAATAGCCATTTGCTTACCGGAACTGTCGGGATGAACTATAACAACCCGGTTGCAATTGTTCTGGGTAACCTGAATTATTCCTATACCAGGAGGGTCAACAACCTTTTGGGAAGCATTTACCTTGGGTCAGACGGTATGCAGGAAATACAGACGCTGGATAGGTCAAATGTCCAGCAAAACCATATTGTTTCTGGGAGGCTCAGTAAATATTTTCTAGGGCCTAAACTTACTCCGGCCATTAGCTTGGTTTACATGAAGAACCGTATGGAAAGAATGTTGAACGGAGAAGTAGGCCATTTTGAATATTCTACTTTTACTCCTTCGCTAAATATTCGCTATAGCGGTTTGAACAAAGTGGATTTAAGTTATAACAGTTCAGTAATCAGTATGTGGAACACCTCCAATACCTCACAGCAATATAGCCAGACGTTTAGTCTGGGAGTACATCCTACAAAGAAAATTTATGTCAATATGTGCCTGGAACATTACCGGAACAACTTGAATATGAGTCGGAAGGATTATTTTTTCTCCGATGCGTTAGTACGCTGGAGTCCAGGGAAGTTACGACATTCCCTAGAAGTGGGGTTCTCAAATTTGTTTAATACAAAAACTTTTCAAACCATTTCGGCATCAGACTATTACTATAATGAAAGCAGTTATAATCTGCGGCCTGCGCAAATTGTGGTAAGAGGGCGTATCCATATTTAGGCTTGCCAGTATAAAACTATTTCTCTTTTCACGTCGTTATGTTTACTTAAATGCTACTTACGCTTTATGCGCTATTTTCTGACGTGCTTTGCGCTTGTTATTCTGTCTGTTTCCACCTTTGCCCAGAACACCATCAGCGGTACGGTCAAAGACGCTTCTGACGGCGAAGCACTGATTGGTGTGAATATTTACGCCCGCGAGCAAAAAGTGGGTGTAAGTACTAACGTGTACGGCTTTTATTCCATTACCCTGCCCCAGGGTACACATACCCTGGTGATCACTTACCTGGGGTATCGGAAAATTGAAAAGGAAGTAGTGCTGAACGCCAACACCTCCCTTAACCTGGAACTCCAGGCCGAAGGAAACGTGCTGCAGGAGGTGGTGGTGACCTCGGAACCGGAAGATCACAACGTAAAAAGTGTGGAGATGTCGGTAAACAAGGTGGAAATGCGCACCATTCGAAAAATGCCGGCCCTGCTGGGCGAGGTGGATGTGATCCGCAGTATCCAGTTTCTTCCCGGCGTAAGTTCGGTGGGCGAAGGGTCTTCCGGTTTTAATGTAAGGGGGGGTGCCATAGACCAGAACCTGGTGCTGTTAGACGAGGCCCCTGTCTATAATTCGTCTCACCTGATGGGCTTTTTCTCCATTTTTAACCCGGATGTAGTGAAAGACGTGAAGCTTATCAAAGGCGGAATCCCCTCGGTTTACGGGGGGCGGGTGTCTTCTATCCTCGATGTCCGAATGAAAGAAGGAAACAGCAAGAAAACGGAATTTTCGGGAGGAATCGGCTCTATATTTTCCCGGTTTACCCTCGAAGGCCCTGTCCTGAAAGAGAAAGGCTCCTTCGTAGTGGCCCTGAGGCGGTCGTACATCGATATCCTGGCCAAACCTTTCCTGAAAGACGACCTGAAAGGGGTGAAATTCTATTTTTATGATTTTACGGCCAAAGGAAATTACAAGATTAACGATAAAAACACCATTTACCTCTCCGGGTATTTCGGAAGAGACCTCTTCGGCGCCGATTTCGGTTTCGACTGGGGCAACGCCACCACCACTTTCCGGTGGAACCACGTATTCAATAATAAGCTGTTTCTGAATACCACGCTTTTCTATTCCAATTATGACTATTCTCTGGATTCAGACCTCAAAAACGAGAATAAGGAAGACGTTTTTCGTTGGAATTCAAATATCCTGAATTACAGTATCAAACCCGATTTTACCTGGTACCTGAATACACGAAATACCATTACGTTCGGAGGACAGAGCATTCTCTATAACTTTAACCCGGGTACGGCCCTGGTGGTGTCGGGCGGAGAATCTCAGGACATCGGCCTGCATACCAAAAAAGCCCTGGAGTCTGCGGTGTACATCGGGAACGAGCAGAAAATCAACGACCGCCTGACCCTGAATTACGGACTCCGGTATTCGTTCTATTCCTACTTCGGTACGCCCGTAGCGTATATTTTCGATGAGTCGGCCCCGGCCGGAGAGCGCAAGCCCCTGACCGATACCCTGGCTTATTCGGGAAATGAAAGTATCAGTCGCTACGGGTATTTTGAACCCCGGTTTGCCGCAAATATCAGCCTGAACCGTACCACCTCCCTGAAAATAGGATATAACCGCCTGGCTCAGTACATCCACTTGCTATCGAATACCACGGCGTCTTCTCCTCTCGACGTGTGGACCCCCAGCACAAACAACATCAGACCCCAGATTTCCAACCAGTTGGCGGTGGGCGTTTTTAAGAATTTCCGGGACAATATGTACGAGACTTCGGTAGAAGTGTATTACAAAACCCTGGAGAACCAGATCGACTATATCCGGAACGCCGACCTCCTGCTGAACCCCTACGTGGAAGGAGATCTGATGTACGGAAAAGGCCGGGCCTACGGGGCGGAATTTTTTGTAAAGAAAAACAAAGGAAGCCTGAACGGGTGGATCAGCTATACCCTCTCCCGCACCGAGCGCAAGGTAGAGGGGCTGAATAACAACGAATGGTTCTTAAGCCGGATCGATAAGCTCCATAACCTTTCGGTGGTATCCATCTACGATATTTCCAAGCGGTGGAACATCGGCGCTACATTTATGTTCATGACGGGTACGCCCGCCAGTTTCCCCACCAGTAAATATATCTGGCAGGGTGTGGCCGTGCCGCATAATTATTACGACGAACGGAATACCTACCGGATCCCTGCGAGCCACCGCCTGGATTTGTCGGCCACCCGAAAAAACAAGCACGCGCTTTTCGGGAAAGGGGAAAGCGAATGGGTATTTTCGGTGTACAACATGTATAACCGTCGGAATCCGTTTTCGGTATATGTAAGGCAGAATCCGGATGATCCTTCGAAGACCGAAGCGGTTCGTTACTCCGTATTTGCATCCGTTTTGCCTTCCATTACGTACAACTTTAAATTTTAAAGGATGAAAAATTTACTCCTGCTTCCCCTGGTCCTCCTGCTCTTCAGTTGTGAAGATGTGATTGAAATTGATGTGAAAGAAGGAAAGCAGCAACTGGTGGTAGACGCCTGGCTCACAGACGAGATCAGGGAACAAAAAGTGACGCTCACCTTGTCTCAGCCTTACTTTGACCAAGCCGAACCCTTGCCCGCCCTGGGCGCCGAAGTGTACGTGGTGAGGGAAGACAGCACCCGCTTCCGGTTTGTAGACAACGATAATGACGGAGTCTACACTTTTTCACCCCGCAACCGGAATTTTTTAAGGCTTAACGAGAATGTGGCTTTGTATATCCGATATGCCGGGGAAGAGTATTATTCTATCTCTCAGTTAAAACGGGTTCCGCCCATTGATTCATTGAAATACCAGGCCATTACTTTGCCCATCAAGCCCGATGATAGTCCGCAGTCGGGGTTCCTGGCCCAGTTTTTTGCCAATGATTTTGAAGGAGAAGGCGATACCTACCTGATTCGTTCGTACAAAAACGACGTGCTGAGAGGCCGGTCGGGAGAGTATACGTTGTCTTACGACGGCGGACTTTCACCGGGAAATGGTTCAGACGGCATGCTCTTCCTGCAGCCGGTGCGGATGGGCATTAATTCAGGCCTCTTTGTAGACCAGGATAAAGTGACGGTGGAGTTGCATTCCATTCCCCTGGAGGCCTATTATTTCCTGTACCAGGTGCAGGCTGAGACCAATAACGGGGGCATATTTGCCACGCCTCCGGCCAATATTCCTTCGAATGTGTTTAACCTGAATCCTGAATCAAAGGAAAAGGCATTAGGATTGTTTTTCGTTTCCCGGATGAGCCGCTATTCGGCCGTTATTGACAAAAACAATGTGCGCCCGGCCGAATAACCTCAGGAAGCCAGTACCAGTTCATTTCCTCTCAGTACGGGTACCACGTCATAGAGGTCTTTCTGAAGGCAGTATTTGATGTCTTTGTTGATTCCTAAACGCTGCAAACGCCGGATGTGGGAGGAATTGGACAGGTAAAGCAGCATGTTGTCTTTGGAGGCTTCGTAGGCCCGCATGGCCAGGATGGCCGCGTCTTCCGCTACAAAATAATCGTCTCTAAGCGATTCTACTACCGCTCCGGCGAAGAGGGTGTCTTCCAGGTTGGGCCGGCCTTTCCAACCTGCGCAGAGTACCAGCACATCGTAGGGTTGGTTTTTCAGGTAATCGATGACGGCCTGGAGATTCAGGAAAGCTCCCACAATCACTTTAACCGCGTTTTTTTTGCTTTTGGAAATGGAAAGGGTGCCGTTCGTGGTGGTCATGGCGATTTTTTCGCCCACCAGGCGTTCGTCCATAAAACTAAAAGGAGAGTTGTCGAGGTCAAACCCTTCCACCTTTTCGGCGTTACGTTCGGCCGCGGCAATATATCCCCGCTTGCGGTAATCGGCGCATTCTTCTACGGAGGCTACGGGGATAATGCTTTTTACGCCGTAGGCGAAGCCCGTTACCATACATGACGTAGCCCGGAAAATGTCGGTCACCACCACGATGGTGTTGTGGATATTATGGTGGTGCAGCAGGTC
>JBEBRS010000112.1:0-9849 GCA_040394705.1 Leadbetterella byssophila | reverse complement strand
TCTACAAATTTAATTAAGTCCATTTAATAAAAAAAATTAAAGATAAATTTTATATCTCAAAGCGGCTTCCCTCAGGCAAGAAAGGAGGCATTTGACAAAAAGTGTGGCAAAGATAATGTTTTTTTATCATACTACAAGGCTCACTTTTAAAAAAATGAAAAGAGGTGGTTAAGGGAGAGGAGGTTAGACGGATGGGCGAATCTGCGACTACCGGCTTGAGCCTGCCCGAAGTCTCATTTTGCTTTCACTTTTCCGATACCCAGGGCGCTGATCATCCAGTCGGGCAGCCGCTTCCGGATTCCTCTCTTTTTAAGATCAATATACCAGCCCAGTTTCTTCATTACGGGTACCCGGTGTGTTTCCACAAATTCAAGCAATATGCCGTCGGGATCTTCAATATAAGTAAAGCGGCCCGCGGCTTCCCCCATGTCAAAAGAGTTGGCGCTGTCTACCGTGAAAGGGTAGCCTATGGTATTCAGTCGACTGGCCAGGGCGGCCATATCCAGGGTGTCGAAACACAGGTGGATATACCCCAGGTCGCCCCAGGTTCTCCCTTCCATGATTTTCCGGGGCGTAGTGTCGAGGGCCTGTACCAGTTCGACTTCCACATTCCCGATAAGGCGGGTAAAGGCGCCTTCGTTGTTTTCCTTTTTGCGGAGAAGTACGCGGCGGAAAGTGGACCGGCTTTGGTCGGCCAGGTCTTCGAAGAAACCGGTTTTATCGTACACCACTTCGTTCAGACCCAATGCTTCGTAGAGGGGGAGTACCCTTTCCACATCGCTGACGCCGATCACCGCACCCAGTATTCCTCCCGTATTCGATGCCTTAGGCTTAAACCAGGAATCGTCTTCCACCACCACAATGGAATTGCGGTAGGGGTCTTTCAGCCAGACCACCGGTTTGCCGTCCGGACCCGACACCGCTTTCAGGTTATGCGTATAGGCGAAGTCGCCGAGGTTCTGGCATTTGATACGGGAGGCAAAAATGCCCAGGTCGCCGAAAACCGGCTCGAAATCCGCTGACAGGGGCAAGGGGCGTTTCGATTCCCAGATTTCCGCGCCACCGCCGCCGGCAATGTTCAGGGCCATGATGGCCCGCCGCCGCCGGATATTTCCCCCGGTGTACTTGACCATTAATTTGGCGTCTGCCACATCGTCAAAGAGGGGGATGTTCAGATTAAACGTCTTATTGTACCACTGGAAGGCTTCCTCCGCGTTTACTACGCCTATCCCTATTTGTTGAATTCCGGTGATGAGATTTCCCATTGTTTGTCTGTTGTTAGCCGTATCAAAGTTAAGGAGAGTTTTTAAGCAGGACAAATCCAGGGAAAAAATGAGCCCCCCGATCAAGGCGGAATGCCGAAATCAGCGTAATATTGTAGACCCAAACCCAATATTCATGCTGGAAGCTGTGCACCATATTGCCGTCATCGTTTCGGATTACCGGCGTTCCCGCGATTTTTATACCCGGGTACTCGGGCTGGAGGTCGTGCGGGAAGTATACCGGGAAGAACGGGATTCCTGGAAACTCGACCTGGCGCTTCACGGGCAATACGTGCTGGAACTCTTCTCCTTTCCCGGTCCGCCGACCAGGGTGAGCCGGCCTGAAGCCTGCGGACTGCGCCACCTGGCTTTCGCGGTGAAAGACCTGGACGCGGCTATCCGGAACCTGGAGGGGGAAGGAGTTTCCTGTGAGCCTGTGCGGGTAGACGAATGGACGGGGAAGCGTTTTACTTTCTTCGAAGATCCGGATCATCTGCCCCTGGAGCTATACGAAACCTGAACATCTAATATCTAATATCTAACATCTAATATCTAACGTCTAACATCTAACCCCAAACCCATCATGTCCCATTCTGCTCTTGATTCCCCCGCCCTGCTCATTTACCAGGACCGGGTAGAAAAAAATATCGACGAGATGATTCGCCTCGCGGGCGGTACGGAGAGACTCATGCCTCACGTCAAGACCCACAAGATGCCGGAGGTGATGCGCCTCATGCTGGGCAAAGGCATCGGCCGGTTTAAGGCGGCTACCGTAGCCGAAGCCGAACTGGCGGCGGAAGCGGGGGCAAGAAGTGTGCTGATCGCCCACCAATTGGTAGGGCCGAAGATCCGCCGGCTTAGAAACCTCGCGGACGCTTTTCCCCATACGGCCTTTTCCACCCTGGTAGATTGCCGGGAAGTGGTGGATGCGTTGGCTGCGGAAATGGAGGACGTGTCGGTGTATCTCGATATCAATAACGGAATGAACCGTTCGGGCCACGAAGTAGACGATGACCTCTGGCCTTTTCTCGAATATGTACTTTCCCGCGGGAATATTCGAGTGAAAGGTCTGCATATCTATGACGGCCACATTACCGACGCCGATTTTTCGGAACGCGAAAGAAGGGTAGGCGCCGGCATGGCTCTCCTCGAAGATTTTATCCGCCGGGCCAGGGAAAAGGTAGACGATCTGGAACTGGTTTGTGGAGGTTCCCCCGCTTTTACGGCCCATTTGAAAGTAGAAAACCGGACGCTTTCTCCGGGAACCGGCGTATTTTGGGACTGGGGCTATGGCGATAAATTCAAGGAGCAGCACTTTTTACCGGCGGCAATGGTACTCACCCGGGTGATTTCCCGCCCCACCCGGGGCATTATTACCGTAGACATGGGGCATAAGGCCGTGTCTGCCGAAAACCCGGTCGACTTCCGGATACGCTTCCCGGAAAACCCGGATCTCCGATTAAAAAGTCAGAGCGAGGAACACGGTGTGCTGGAAACCGATCGCTGGGACAGTTACAAAGTAGGAGATGTTTTGCTCGGAATCCCTTACCATGTTTGTCCGACCGTGAATTTATATGACGAAGCGTATGTTTTTGAAAAGGAAAGGTATGCCGGTATATGGAAGGTGACTGGCCGAAGAAGGCGGATTACGGTGTAAGCGAATCCTGGCTCTTTCAAAATCGTCAATGAAATGTTAATTTTTGTTATTTGACCCCTTTCTAATTTTTTAAGGGTATTTTTGCAGATTAAACAAAAAAATCAAAGCGCTAATGCTTCGTTCTTATCTTGGGCAAATTGGGCATGCCTCGGTAATCCTGGCTTTTCTCACCTCTATTATTTCGGCGTACGTATATGTGCTGGCTTCCCGGAAAGACAGCGATGGTTTCTGGAAAAAGCTGGCTCCCAAACTCTTTCTGGTTCATGGCATTTTTGTGCTGGGTATCGTGGCCGCTCTCTTCACCATCATCCTGAATAAATATTTTGAATACCATTACGCCTGGGATAACACCTCCCTGAGCCTTCCGGTAGGATACGCCATTTCTACTTTCTGGCAAGACCAGGAGGGGAGTTTCCTGTTGTGGATGTTCTGGAACGTATTGGTGGGCTTTGTGCTGATCACCTGGTTCCGGAGCAAAGGGAAACAATACCAGGGATATGAAAACCCCATGATGGCGGTTTTTGCGGCGGTACAGGCTTTTCTGACCAGCATGATAGTGGGGGCGGTGCTTTTCGGCGACTTTAAGCTGGGAAGTACTCCTTTTCTTCTGCTTAAAGAATCCATGCCGCATCTGTCCTTATGGGCTACCAACCCCGACTTTGTACCCAAAGACGGAAACGGCCTTAACCCTCTGCTACAGAACTACTGGATGGTAATTCACCCGCCGACCACCTTTTTAGGATTCTCCATGACCACAGTACCTTTCGCTTTTGCGGTGGCGGCTTTGTGGAAAGGCGATTACAAAGGCTGGATAAAAGTAGCCCAGCCCTGGACCCTCGCCGCGGCCATCCTCCTCGGTATCGGTATTATGATGGGGGCAATATGGGCGTATGAAACCCTGAATTTCGGGGGGTACTGGAACTGGGATCCCGTAGAAAACGGAGTGTATATCCCCTGGCTGGTGATGGTGGGAGCCCTCCACACCATGATGATCTCCAACAAGAGTTCATCGGCCTTAAAAACTACTTTTGTGCTGACCATCACCCAGTTTATCCTGATCCTGTACAGTACATTCCTAACCCGTAGCGGCGTGTTGGGCTCCGCTTCCGTGCATTCGTTTACTGACCTGGGCCTTTCCGGGCAGTTACTGCTCTATCTCTTTTTCTTTATTGTGGTGGCCGTGGTTTTGCTGGCCTACCGCTGGAAAGACCTGCCGCGAGACGAGAAGGAAGTGTCTACCTATTCCTCCGACTTCTGGATATTCATCGGCATAACCGTACTGATGCTGGCCGCTTTTCAGCTGATTGTGACCACGTCTATCCCTGTTTACAATAAAATTGGCGAATTTTTCGGGCTGAAACTCAATATGGCCATGCCTACCGACCCGGTAGAACACTTTACCGCGGTGCAGATGTGGCTGTTTATCGTGATTGTCTCTCTGACCGGTGTGGCCCAGTATTTTTACTGGAAAAATGAGGGAAAACAAACCTTTTCCAAGCTGATGAATCCTTTGGTGGTGAGTTTGCTGCTTACAGCGGTCATTATTTCCCTGACCGGGGTAAACAAGTGGCAGTATATCTTGCTGGTGGCTTCGGGAATGTTCTGTATTACGGCCAATTTCCGGATCCTTCTTCAGTTCCGGAAAGGAAAAATTGCCGGAGGGGCAGTAGCGCATATCGGCGTAGCCATGATGCTGGTGGGGGCCATGTATTCTTCGGCTTATGAAAAGGTCATATCCCTTAATTTTGAAGGAAACCAATTGTTCCGGGACGAGAAAGACAACCAGGAAAGTACCCTGCTTTACGTGAAGCGGCCCACCCGTATCCAGGATTTCAACCTGACTTTCGGCGGAGAATTTGTGAAGATCCGGAATATGCCCGGGTACGTGGAAAAACGTTTTGTGCAACAAGTGCTGGACAGCGATTATAAAGGTACCCTGAGGGCCGACCTGATGGATGGGGATAAAGTGCTGGCGCAAAAAGGGGATACCGTGGAATACAATGCCGAGAATACCTATTACCAGGTCAATTTTAAGCGGGGAGAGAAGGAAGACTTTAACCTTTACCCCCGATACCAGATTAACCAGCAGATGGGCAATGTGGTTTCTCCGGATATCAAGCATTACTGGAACAAAGACATATATTCGCATGTCAACTATGTGACTACAGGGGAAGAGAAACAATGGACCCCTACGGAAGAATATGCCGTAGCCCTGAGAGATACCTTTTTCCTGAATGACCATATCGCTATCCTGGATGAGGTGAACCAGTTAACTGAACTGGACGGACTGCCCCTGAACGAAGGCGATGTAGCCGCAGAGGCCACATTGCGGATACTGGAACGTGACGGGGAACGGATTCTGAAACCGGTTTTTGCCATCAAAAACCGGGAGATCTGGAGTATTCCCGTGGTCAGCAATGAACTGGGTATACGGGCACAGCTGCTGCGTATCGACCCTTCTACCGGCATGTTTACCTTCGGAATTAACCGGGGAGAGAAAGAATATATCATCCTGAAAGCAATAGAAAAGCCCTTCATGAATGTTTTGTGGATAGGTACAGCCCTGGTCTTTATAGGTTTGGGGATCAGTTCGTTCAGAAGGTTTAAGATGATTACATAGGAGTTCCTAGTTCCGAGTGCCTAGTTCCGAGTGGTTTGAAAAACTCGGCACTCGGCACTAAGCACTCGGCACTCGGCACTCGGAACTAATGCATGAAAAAATGGATCTCCATAGCGTTTTATGCGATCATCGCCGCTCTCCTGATTCTGATTTGGGAGAGCGTGAAATCGTTTAAGATCTTCAAGGATACGGAGGTGACCACTACCCACCACATTGTGTTGAAAGAGATCTCGGAGCTGGGAAAACTGGAACTGGTCAAATATGCCTACCGCGATGTGGTGGAGCAGAGTATAACCCGGCAGTTTCTACCGGACCCCAAAGCTATTCTCATTATCCAGGGGGAGGCGGTAGGCTGTATTGATCTCCGGAAGGTGAAAGCTGGGGACATTCTTACCGTAGGCGACACCTTGGTGGTGAACCTGCCCAAACCCGAGATCTGCTACCATAAAATTGACCATAGCCGCTCTAAGGTCTACCACACCGAATACGCGTTTATGAACGAAGGATTGCTGCTGGAAGAAGCCTGGAAACGGGCGGAGCAGCAGATATTGCAGTCGGCCCTGGATTCGGATATCCTCACCCAAACCCGGCAGAACGCCGCCTTGGTGCTTCGGCCTCTTCTGGAAAACGCTACCGGTAAAAAAGTAGTGCTGAAATACCCCCTGGAGGGCCAGCTTCAGCGCTTAAAGTAACCTTTTGTTCAGAAAGGTTCTAAATATTGTATTTTAGCCATTTCTTCTTGTTTTTTATCCTGATGTCTGCATTTGAATATTTTCAAATACGGGGTATCTTTGTGAAGTCTCAATGTATAGTCCATTGTTCAATTTCTAAACTAATAAACATTTATGCGAAAACTATTATTTTTGTGTGTGGTGTTAGCCCTTGTGGCCGATGCCTATGGCACCACTCCCCCGGATAAATCCGGTGTTTTGTATGGTACCTTTGATCTCATCAGGGGGAGAGTAACCAGTTCAGAGGGGCCTGTTCCCGGGGTTACCGTGTCGGTGGTAGGAACCACCCGTGCTACGCTGACCGACGGGAATGGAGACTTCAGTATTGAAGCTGCCCAGGGGGCCACGCTGCGTTTCACCTCCGTGGGATACCAGACCCGGGAGGTTACCGTTACATCCGCTACGATGAATGTGACCCTGGAAGACGACAATAATACCCTGAACGAAGTGGTGGTAGTAGGATACGGTACCCAAAAGAAAGGTAACCTGACCGGGGCGGTGTCGTCTATCAGTGTGAAAGAAAACCTGGAATCACGGCCGATTGCCGATGTGGGAAGGGCCATTCAGGGATCTACCCCGGGTCTGACCATTACCATTCCCAGCGGGGAGGTAGGTTCTGATCCTACCATCCGGATCCGCGGGGCGCTTTCTTCCGTACAGGGAAACAGCAGCCCCCTGATTCTGCTGGATAACGTGGAAATTCCAAGTATTCAGTATGTGAATCCGGACGATGTGGAATCCATCACCGTATTGAAAGATGCCGCTTCCTCGTCTATTTATGGGGCAAAAGCGGCTTTTGGGGTGATCCTGATCACCACCAAGACGGGCGGTAGTCAGGATAAGATTACAGTTAATTATTCCAATAACTTCTCTTTCCAGAATCCGTTTAAAGATTACGAGATGGGCCGGATTAACGCGTTGAAGTATTCCATTGATGCGCTAGACAGGGTAGGGGGAGCCGCGTACGGCGCTTTCTACCGGGTTGACCGTCAAAGTTACCAAAGAGCGGTGGAATGGGATAAAAAATACGGTTCTACTATCGGCGTGAATGATCCTACTGTGTACGGACGGGACTGGTATGTGGAACCCGGTTCGCCTACGGTGAAACTGGGTGTGCGGACGTATGACCCCTATGATTACATGATCCGGGAGTGGGCGCCTTCCCAGACGCATAACATGTCGTTGAACGGATCGGTAGGGAAGACCCGCTACACCGCTACTTTTGGTTTGCTGAACCAGAGCGGGATGCTGAAGCCGGGAGATTCCGACCGCTTCAAGCGGTATAACGGCGCACTGCGTTTGTCTAACGACGTGAATAAGTACCTGACCATACGGGGTGGTGCGATGTTTACCCAGAGGAATAAAACGATGCCGTATGCCACCAACTCTACCACCGCTGACCCCTGGCTGTATATGTACCGCTGGAGTTCACTATACCCCATGGGATACGATGAGCTGGGGAATCCTATCCGGAGTCCGTGGAGCGAGAACATGGCGGCCAATGAGGCTTCCATGCGCCATAATTATATCAATATGAACGCGGGAACCACAATCAATATCAACCCGAACTGGAAAGTGGATGTGGATTATACCTTTACGAATGAGGATTACAGTATCAGCCGGAACGGTACCCGGTTTACAGCGGCGAACTCCTGGGTGGCCGGTAAACCGCGGAACGATGCCAACGGCAATCCCGTGTATGTCAATACCGACGGACAGGTGGTATCGGCGGAAACGGCCGGTGCCATCCGGGCATACGATCTTTCCTACGATGCCTACACGGCCAACGGCGCTAACCCTGACCACGTTTACCTGAGGGCAGAAAACAGCTACCGGCATACGGTGAATGCGCTGACTACCTACGACTGGCGCATTAACCCGGCCAATGAGTTCAAATTCATTGTGGGCCTGAACCGGGTGACTACAGACGGAAAGTATAACTGGACACAGAGAACCAACCTCCTGGATATCACCAATCCCCAGTTTGACCTGGCGGTAGGTGACATCACCGGTAGCGGTGGGGTGTATTGGGACGCGCAGCTGGGTTATTTCGGTCGGATGAACTATGTACACAAAGACAAGTACCTCCTGGAAGCCAACCTGAGGTATGACGGTTCTTCCAAATTCCCGACAGACCTCCGGTGGAGATGGTTCAAGTCCTTCTCCGCAGGGTGGATCGTTTCGGAGGAATCCTTCATGGAGTGGACCCGCCCCGCCCTGAGTCATTTGAAGTTAAGAGGCTCTTGGGGGGTAATCGGAAACCAGACCGTGCCGTCTGACTTGTATGTTTCCAATATGACGGCAGGACAGATCCTGTGGTTTATCAATAACAACCCGGTGAACGCGGTGGGATCTCCCTCGCTGACGGTGCCCAACGTGACCTGGGAAGACCTGGAAACCCTGGACTTCGGGGTAGACGCCCGTTTCCTCCAGAATCGGCTTGGTGTGACGTTTGACTGGTTCCGGAAAACCACCAAAAACATGTTCGCACCCCTGGAAGGAACTACCTGGACCATCGGTGCCGGTGCGCCCCTGGGCAACTACGGTAATTTAACTACCACCGGTTTCGAGATAGCGGTAGACTTCAATCACCGTTTCGCAAACGGACTTGGTATTAACCTGAGAGCCAACCTGGATGATGCGAAATCGGTATTTAACGACTATACCTCTTCCCGCCTGATGGGGTCTAACTATGACGGAAAAGTGTACGGTGAAATCTGGGGGTACCAGACCGACCGCCTGTACCAATACGATGACTTTGTGTTGGGCGCCGACGGTAAGCCCGTGCTGGTGGACCTGACCGCGGATATGACGAAATACTACACGAGCGGGGGAGGCAAGGCCTACCAGCTGAAAGACGGGAACGGTGTGTACCAGCCTCGTTTCCAACAATCGTCTAACTTCTATTTCGGTCCCGGCGATGTGAAATTCATGGACCTGAACGGAGACGGAGAAATTGATAACGGAGACGGTACCATTGACAATCCGGGAGATATGAAGGTGATCGGTAACTTTACGCCCCGGTACAACTACGGTTTCCGGATCGGCGCGGACTACAAAGGATTTGATTTCTCTGCTTTCTTCCAGGGAGTGGGCCAGCGTAGCGTATGGGGCGTGGGCTTCCTTGCGATTCCCGGTTTCCACGTGTCAGACGGTGCTATGCCGGCCGCCATTGTAGACGATTACTGGACGCCTGAAAACCAGGACGCGTTTTACCCCGCCGCGTTTAATAACGGCGGATCGGCGAACGTCAATAACATGCAGGTGCAGTCGCGCTACCTCCTGGATATGTCTTACCTGAGGGCCAAAAACATTACGCTGGGCTACAGTATTCCTTCACACATCCTGAAGCGTGCGGCCATTAACACGCTACGGGTGTATGTGTCGCTGGAGAACTTCTTTACCTGGGATAAGCTGAACGGACTTCCGATAGATCCGGAAGAGGTGGGCGGTTACTCGATGTTCAATACGAGCAACTACAACAGCGGCCGGACTGGGGTGGGTACACCTACCTTTAAAAGTGCGTCACTCGGACTTCAGTTAAACTTCTAATTATTGTTAAAGACATGAGTATCAAGA
>JBEBRS010000111.1:0-9909 GCA_040394705.1 Leadbetterella byssophila | reverse complement strand
GAACCCCCACCAAAGGTACCGGAAACCTTCGTTCTATCCTTTAAACTATGGAGCCGGTTTGAGTACGTGCCTCAAAAAGTACGCAAAGATACGAGTTAGATTGAATTCCCCCAAATTTCTAGTGCGTAATTCGGATGGAGAGGCTGTTTGAATTTGCAAAACAAGACTCATAGATAAATTTCAGACACGCTTTAAACGGATGTAGGCTGATCGAAGAAGTTCTTTTTCAGCTCTTCCGCATCTGCGGCTTTGAGTCGACCGGCCATCAGAAGGCGGAGCTGGCGGCGGTGCAGGGCCCTGGCGTATTGTTCCTTTTCTTCTTCGGTTTCGGGGGTTACTTCCGGTACTTCAATGGGCCGGCCGGTCTGGTCTACCGCTACAAAGGTAAGAAATGCCTGGTTGGTCTTGTTTTTGGTACCCGCAGGAATGTTCTCGGAGTAGACATCGACTACCACTTCCATAGAGGTGTTAAAAGCACGGGTAATCCGGGCTTCGAGGGTGACTACGTTGCCCAGGGGAATCGGGCTGACAAAGGAAACGTTATCTACCGAGGCTGTGACCACAATCCGGTTGGTATGTTTTTGGGCACAAATGGCCCCCGCGATATCCATTAAGCGCATGAGGTTTCCGCCCATGAGGTTGGAAAGAGTGTTGGTGTCGTTAGGGAAAACCATTTCGGTCATGACCGTATGTGACTCCCTCACGAATTTTGCTTTCGGCATGATGTGTTTTTTTTGCAAAGTTAGATAAATTAGTCTTACATAGTTTTTCCGTAGCTTTGTGGTAAATTTAGAGTTATGTCAGAACGATATATGCAAAGGGGCGTTTCGGCTTCCAAAGAAGATGTACATAAAGCAATTGAAAACCTGGACAAGGGATTGTTCCCCCGGGCGTTTTGCAAGGTTTCCCCCGATATTTTAGGGGGAGACCCGGAATATTGTAATATTATGCATGCCGACGGGGCAGGAACCAAGACCTCCCTGGCTTACCTGTACTGGAAGGAAACGGGTGATTTGTCGGTTTGGAAGGGCATTGCCCAGGATTCCATCATCATGAATACCGATGACCTGATCTGTGTGGGTGCTACGGGGCCCATCCTGGTGTCATCGTCTATCGACCGAAATAAACATAAAATTCCCGGGGAGGTGATCTCGGCCCTGATCAACGGGAGCGAGGAAGTACTCAGTATGCTGAGGGAAAACGGAGTGGAAATTTACAGTACGGGCGGGGAAACCGCCGATGTAGGTGACCTGGTGAAAACCATTACGGTTAATACCACCGTGATAGCCCGGATGCGGCGGGAAGAAATCATTTCCAACGACCGGATAGCGGGGGGGGATGTGATTGTGGGCCTGGCTTCTTCCGGTAAGGCGCATTATGAGGAGGAGTACAACGGAGGAATGGGAAGTAACGGACTCACGTCGGCCCGCCACGATGTATTGGGCAAAAAGTACGCAACGCAATACCCGGAGAGTTACGACAATTCCATAGATCCCGCCCTGGTTTACAGCGGTTCCAAAGATTTGCTGGACGAAGTGAAGATCAACGACTCCCTGGCGGTGAATGTGGGAAAACTGATACTTTCCCCCACCCGTACATACGCGCCAGTGGCGAAAGAGCTGATCAGGGTGTTGAAAGGGAAAATACACGGCATGGTGCATTGCAGCGGCGGAGCCCAGACCAAAGTGCTGCATTTTGTAGAGGGAGTGCATGTGATCAAAGACAACCTGTTTCCGGTGCCGCCCTTGTTTGACCTGATCCGGAAAGAGAGCGGAACATCCTGGAAAGAGATGTACAAAGTGTTTAATATGGGGCATCGCCTGGAAATCTACCTGCCGGAAGCCTACGCGTCAGAAGTGATCCGTATTTCGGAATCTTTTGGGATAGAAGCCCGGATTGTGGGTAGAGTAACGCCATTTGAAGGGAAGAAACTGACCATCCGTAGTGAAGCGGGCGTGTTTGAATATTAAGAAATCTATGTTTGTTATATAATAAAATCAATAATTTATTTGATTTTGTTAATGTTTCCCTAACTTAGTACCTGGAAAATCAATTGTTAACCTAAACTTGGATTATATGAACGGTATTTTGTACGCGGTTATTATCGGTGCCATAGCCGGCTGGCTGGCAGGTGAGATCAAGAGGGGGATGGGTTTCGGGCTGATTGGGAACATTATAGTGGGTATCATCGGCGCGGTAGTGGGCAACTGGCTTTTTGATGCCCTGGATATTTCCATCGGTTCGGGCGTGATTGCAAATATCATCTCGGCCGTAATCGGAGCATTGGTGATTTTGTTCCTGATTAGTTTTATAAAGCGAAGTTAAAGGCATTAAAAAAGGGGCTGAGAAGCCCCTTTTTTGTTTATAAGCCGAGTCCGGCGTATAATTTTACTTCATCAACCGTGATTTCTTGTCCGCACATGATCACCAGTCGCTCTACCACATTCCGGAGCTCGCGGACGTTCCCGGTCCACGGCAGGCTTTTGAGGTGTTCCATGGCGTCGGGCTTGAAGGTTTTGGGCTGGTCGCTGTATTCTTCCGCTACGTCCTGAAGGAATTTTTCCGCCAGCAGGGGGATGTCTTCCCTCCTTTCCGAAAGGGGTGGAACATAGATCGGGATCACGTTTAAGCGGTGGTAAAGGTCTTCCCGGAAGTTTCCTGCCGCTATCTCCTTTTTGAGGTCTTTGTTGGTAGCCGCAATGATCCTGACATTGATTTTTATCTCTTTTTCGCCTCCTACCCTTGTAATTTTATTCTCTTGTAAGGCCCTCAGTACTTTGGCCTGAGCGGAAAGGCTCATGTCTCCGATCTCATCAAGGAACAAAGTGCCGCTGTCGGCCAGCTCAAATTTTCCAAGACGCTGCTTGACCGCGGAGGTAAACGCCCCTTTTTCATGTCCGAAAAGCTCGGATTCGATCAGCTCCGAAGGAATAGCCGCACAGTTGACTTCGATGAGCGGTTTTTTCACCCGGTGCGAGCGTTCGTGAATTTGTTTGGCCACCATTTCCTTGCCCGAGCCGTTAGGGCCGGTGATCAGGATACGGGCTTCCGTAGGAGCTACCTTTTCAATGGTGTCTTTCACCTTCATGATCAGGGGGGAGTCGCCCACGATCTCGTTGATTTTGTAGACCCGCTTTTTGAGCGTTTTGATGACTTCCGTGTCGTTGCTTTTTTCAATGGCGTTTCGTACGGTCACAAGGAGGCGGTTCAGATCGGGCGGCTTGGTGATGAAGTCAAAGGCACCTCTCTTGGTGGCCTCTACTGCGTTTTCTACATTACCAAAGGCAGAAACCATGACAAACTGGGTAAGCACACCTTCTTCCCGGGCCTTGAGTAATACCTCCAGGCCGTCCATTTTAGGCATTTTTATGTCGCAAAGTGCTATATCGTACTTTCCGGAACGAACCATCTCCAGACCCTGCTGACCGTCTTTGGCTTCGTCTATTTCGTACCCCTCGTATTCGAGGATGTCTCTCATGGCATCACGTATGGTTTTCTCGTCGTCAATCACTAAAATTTTAGCCATGCCACACTATGAATAGGATTAAAAGTTTTTTGCAAATTACTAATTTTTTTTCAAAAGAGGGGGATGTATATATAAATAAATTAAGAATACGAGGGATTCCCGACGTCTATGTTTTGAAAGAAATTGTATTTTTAGCAGGTTTTAATGCTATTTTTGTTCCGGTAAACGATAGGCAATGGATACACAAACCCGTATACAGGAGTTGACGGATCTCCTGAATTACTATAACGACAAATATTACCAGGAGGCGGTTTCGGAGATCAGCGATTATGAATTTGATCAGCTGTTAAAGGAGCTGGAAAAACTGGAAGCAGAAAATCCGGAGCTACGCTTGCCGGACAGTCCCACCCAGCGGGTAGGCGGCGGAATTACCCGGAATTTCGCTACGGTCAGGCACAATTTTCCGATGTTGTCTTTGTCGAATACCTATAGTGAGGAAGAACTGCGGGAATGGGACAGCCGGGTAAAAAAGGGACTGAACGGGGAGGCGTACGAGTATATCTGTGAAATCAAGTTCGACGGAATTTCGCTTTCCATTGCCTACGAAGACGGTATTCTGGCCCGGGGAGTGACCCGGGGCGACGGGGTGCAGGGCGACGATATCAGCGCGAACGTGAAGACCATACGTTCTCTGCCCCTGAATGTGCGGAAATTCCATGACCTTCTCGGACCGGCATTCGAAGTAAGGGGAGAAGGTTTTATGCCGAACGAAGTTTTCCGGGAAATTAACGCCCGGAAAGAAGAGAAAGGGGAGGCCCTGCTGGCGAATCCCCGAAACGCGGCAGCGGGAACTTTCAAGCTCCAGGATTCGGCCGTGGTGGCCTCGCGGCGGCTGGATTGTTTCGTGTACCAGTTTATTTCGGGCACTGAAAAGTTTACTACGCATGAAGAAAGCCTGAAAGCGCTTAAATCGGCCGGTTTTAACGTGTCGGACTCCTGGGAAAAGGTAAGCGATATCGAAGGGGTTATAGCCTATATCCGGGAATGGGAGGAAAAGCGGCACGGGTTGGTGTGCGCTACAGACGGGATTGTGGTGAAGGTAAACCGGTATGACCAAAGGGAAGAGTTGGGTTTTACGGCGAAAAGCCCGCGTTGGGCCATCGCTTATAAATACAAGGCCGAATCGAAATCGACCCGCCTGCTGGGCGTTACTTTCCAGGTGGGCCGGACCGGTGCAGTGACGCCGGTGGCTGAGCTGGAGCCCGTGGAGTTGTCTATGACCACGGTGAAGCGCGCTACCCTGCATAACGCAGACGAGATTGAGCGCCTGGGACTGGCCGTGGGCGACTACGTTTTTGTGGAAAAGGCGGGGGAGATCATTCCGAAAGTGACGGGAGTAGACGCCGGCCGGCCTAATCCACACCGCGAGTTGATCCGATTTCCCGAGCACTGCCCCGCTTGCGGCTCCACCCTGCACCGGAACGAGGGCGAAGCCGCCTGGTATTGTCCGAATACCGATGCCTGCCTGCCCCAGATCAAAGGGGCTATTGAACATTTTATTCAGCGGAAGGCCATGGATATTGAAAGCCTGGGCGAAGGGAAGATCGATATTCTTCTTGAAAACGGACTGATCCGTGATGCGGCCGACCTGTATTCCCTTGAATTTGACGGGCTGCTGGGCCTGGAGAAGGTGCATGTGGACGAAGAAACAGGCAGAGAAAGAAAAGTGAGCTTTAAGGAGAAGACAGTACAGAATATCCTGGAAGGAATTGAGAAATCGAAAAATGAGTCCTTCGCCAAAGTGCTCTTCGGTATGGGGATACGCTTCGTGGGGGAAACCACTGCGCAGAAGCTGGCCCAGTACTTTAAGCATATTGATGCCCTGAAAAGCGCGGGATACGAGGAGCTGATGGCGGTACCCGACGTGGGGGAAAAGGTGGCACAAAGTATTCACGATTATTTCGGATCGGAAAAGAACAGGCTATTCCTGGAAAAACTGAGGGCCGCCGGGGTGACGCTGGAAGCGGAGAATATCGTGATGGAAAAGGAAGGAAACAGCCTGGAGGGACTGACCCTGCTTTACACCGGAACTTTCGAACACTTTACCCGGGAGGAAATCGAGAAAAAGATTGAAGCCCACGGGGGGCGACTGGTCAGCGGAGTGTCTAAAAAACTGGATTACCTGATAGTGGGGGAAGGTGCAGGCCCTTCGAAGCTGAAGAAAGCGGCTGACCTGGGTGTGAAAACCATTAACGAACAGGAGTTCATGGCGATGATCGGCTAAGGGCGCGGCCATAATCTTTTCGCTTGTTTTCCTTTTACGGTTGAACAAATCTTTCTAGTTTTGTGCTTATTTAGATTAAATATAAATACAAAATGAAAAAGATAGTTCTAAGCTTGGCCATTCTGTCAGTCTTAACCGTTTCCTGTAATTCCTCCTCAGAAAACAGTTCAGAAGAGAAGGCCGATAAGAAAATTGTTTCGCTGAACGGTGCCATCACCGAAACTATAGCTGCCCTGGGCGGTGAGGCTCAACTGGTGGGGGTAGATGTGACCAGCACCTACCCGGAATCGGTGAAGACGCACGCGCAGGACCTGGGCCATATCCGGAGCATTACGATAGAACCGGTAGTGGCACTTCAACCGGATGTAGTGGTGGGTACCGCGAAAGATTTCAGTCCGGATTTACAGGAGAAGCTGAAGGCCGCGGGAATAGAACTGCAGCTCATTGACCAGGCGTTTTCGGCCCAAGGGGCCAAGGACCTGATTCATTCGGTGGCAGCGTTACTGGGGGGCGTAGATACCCGGGTACTGACCGACCAGATAGACAACGACCTGGCGCAGGTACAGTCGTTTGAGAAAACACCTAAAGTACTTTTCATCTACGCGCGCGGTGCGGGAACACTGATGGTGGCGGGCGATAAGACCCCGTTTTCGGAGATTGTGAAACTGGCAGGCGGAGAGAATGCAATTACCGGGTTTGAAGATTTTAAACCGCTGACCCCGGAGGCGCTGGTGCAGGGCAATCCGGACGCGATCCTGTTGTTTGAATCGGGACTGTTGAGCCTGGGTGGTGTAGACGGTCTGCTGGCTGTGCCGGGAGTGGCGCAAACCACGGCCGGAAAGAATAAGGCGGTGATAGCCCTTGACGGGGGACTGATCTCCAATTTTGGCCCCAGAACAGGGGAGGCGGCGCTTATGCTGAACCGGGCGTTGGCGGAAAAAGTAAAGTAAAACGTTTTGAAGAATAAAGTTCCGCTGTACCTCCTGGTGTCTTTCCTGGTGCTGCTGGCTCTTGCCGGCTTATCCTTGTATATCGGCGTATACCGCTTCGAGGAGCCTTCCCTTCTGAAAATCCTGGGAAGCCTGGTGAAAGGAGACTCCTCTGTGCCGGCTACAGATGCCTACATTATCGGGAAGATCCGTCTGCCCCGGGTAGTAATGGCCGTTTTGGTGGGGAGTATACTGGCGGTGGCGGGAACGTGTCTCCAGGGAATTTTTAAGAACCCCCTGGCTACACCCGACCTGATCGGGGTGACTTCCGGGGCCACGCTGATGGCTGCCGTGACCATTGTGCTGGGGGAGTCGGTAAGGGCCCTGATTCCGGAGGTATTGCACTACTCCATGGTGAGTATAGGCGCATTTATAGGCGCTTTGGGAGCGATTTCCCTGGTTTATATAATTTCTTCGGGTAACGGAAGGACGAACGTGGTGGTCATGTTGCTGGCCGGCGTGGCCATTTCATCCCTGGGTTTTGCCCTGGTGGGTCTCATGACTTATCTGGCCAAAGACGAGCAACTCCGAGATCTGACCTTCTGGAACCTTGGTAGTCTGGGGGCCGCCACCTGGACCAAGAACGCGATTCTGGGGGTGGTGATGGTGGCGACCTACAGTTATCTGATGACAAAGGGCAAGGCCATGAATGCCATGATGCTGGGCGAGAAAGATGCGGAACACCTGGGGGTAAATGTAGAAAAAATAAAACGACTGACCGTGCTGTTGTCGGCCCTGATGGTGGGTACAGCCGTGGCGTTTTCAGGAAGCATAGGTTTTGTAGGGTTGATAATTCCCTATATTCTGCGCCTGCTGTTCAGTTCGAATTATGCATTGATTATTCCTTTGTCGGCCGTGTGGGGCGCTATACTGTTACTGTCGGCCGATACGTTCAGCCGCACCGTAGTGGCCCCGGCGGAGTTACCCATCGGTATCCTGACGGCCATTCTGGGGGCACCCGTGTTTATCGCTATTCTGGTACGTTATAAAAAGACAATGTGATGGTAAAAGGGCATAAAATATGTTATTCTCATAAAAACTATTCCATTCTGAAGGGGGTGGATGTATCGGTAGAATACGGGGATATGCTGGTGATTGTAGGGCCAAACGGTGCCGGAAAATCTACTTTGCTGAACGTGCTGGCGAACGAGATATCCCGAAACACAGAAGATATTTATTTCAAACTGAAGCGTTTTAAAGAATGGGATGTTTTGGATTTGTCAAAAAATAAAGCGAAATTTTCCCAACATTATAACGGAGATATTCCCCTATCGGTGCGTGATGTAGTGTTGATGGGGCGATATCCCTATTTCAATACTGTTCCGGGCAGCAATGATCTGGAGGCCCTGGAAGAGGTGATGAAAGAAGTGGGTATAGAAGATTTGAAGGAAAGGGAGTACAACTCGCTTTCGGGGGGAGAAAAGCAGAGGGTACACCTGGCCCGGGTGATGGCCCAGCTCCGGAACGATGTGGCGCATAAGCTGGTATTGCTGGATGAACCCCTGAATAATCTGGATGTCAAACACCAGTACCAGGTGTTAGAGCTGATGTCGGCTTTCGCCAAAAGAGGGAACACAGTGGTGACGGTATTGCACGATCTGAACCTGGCAGCGCGCTTCGCTACCCACGTACTGATGATGAAAAACGGCAGCGTACTGGCCCAGGGAACCCCGGAGAAAGTACTGACACCGGAAGTGATTACCGAAGCCTACGGTTTTCCGTGCAGTATCTGGAACCACCCTGTACGTCATCACCCCGTGATTTTATTTGGAAATTAAAGGATCTTAAAAATTGAAATATATGGAAACAACGGCAATGTCGCTGAAAGAAAGATGGGAGGCGCTGAAAGCGGAGACCCCTCGGTTAAGAATTAGAAACGCAGCCGAAAAGCTGGAAGTAAGCGAGGCAGAGCTGCTGGTAACCGACCTCGGAAACGGCGTAACCCGTTTAAAGAATGAATTCGCGGCTATCCTGCTCGATGTAGAACAACTGGGCAAAGTGATGGGATTGACCCGGAACAACGAATGTGTGCATGAACGTAAAGGCGTGTACCTGAACGGGGATTTTTCCAATGCGCACGCACAGATTTTCGTGGGCGAAGATATTGATATGCGCATCTTTCTGTCGGCCTGGGCATCGGCATTTGCGGTGGTAGACGGAGACCGGAAGAGCCTGCAGTTTTTCGGGAAAGACGGAGAAGCCATTCACAAGATTTATCTGACCCGCGACAGTAATCCTGCGGCCTTTGACGCTTTGGTGGAGAAATACCGGGCGGAAGACCAGGGTTCCGGTGTGGCAATAGAAAAACTTCCGCAGGCAATGGCGGAGAAGCCCGACAGCGAGATTGACGCAGAAGGTTTCCGGCAGGCCTGGCTTGACCTCCAGGATACCCATGATTTCTTCGGAGTTCTGAGGAAGTTCGGGGTTACCCGTACCCAGGCCATGCGCCTGGCACCAGACGCGTACCACGCCCGTAAAATAAAGAACGACAAAGTGGCGGAATTGCTGGAGAAGGCATCCAAAGCAGACTTTCCCATCATGGTTTTTGTAGGGAACCGGGGGAATATTCAGATTCATACGGGAGAGGTAAACCGCCTTCTCTGGCACGAAAGGTGGATCAATATCATGGATCCGGACTTTAACCTTCACCTGAATACGGCAGGAATTCACGAAACCTGGGTGGTGAGAAAACCTACCTCAGACGGCGTGGTGACCTCGGTAGAAGTTTTCAATCCGAAAGGCGAGATCATTGTGCAGTTTTTTGGAAAGCGGAAGCCTGGTATCCCGGAATTGCCCGAATGGCAGGAGCTGGTGAAGTCGCTGGAAGCGTAGTGGGCTATTAGAAGTTAGATATTAGAAGTTAGATATTAGATATTAGAAATTAGCTGTTAGATATTAGATGCGGGCGCCGCTGCGCTTAGATATTAGCGAAGAAGTTAGACACACCCAACCGGTAATGAATAATCTAATGGCTAATATCTAATAGCTAAAATTTTATACGAATGAAATAGCCATGAGCCTTCAGCTATCAGCTATCAGAAAACCGGCACACCAACCGGCCAATGTATAAGCTGAATGCTGATAGCTGAAGGCTGAAAGCAAAAATTTTATACAGATGAAATACTTGCTCTTAGCACTCCTGCTTTGTACGGCCTCTTTACAGGCTCAGG
>JBEBRS010000110.1:0-9916 GCA_040394705.1 Leadbetterella byssophila | reverse complement strand
AGCTAAAGAAATCTCCATGAAACGATAAAGTATTCTCACATTTTGGCCGCTTCATCGTTTTATACCTGCCTGGTGGCGTATATTTACATCTGATCTAATCGCCTGCACGATGAAAAAACACATTGCGTTCGTATTTCTCTTTATCCCTCACCTGCTTATGGCCCAGCACTTAGACAGCCTTTGGAAAGAAATAGACAGTACCTTCGAGCAGGGAAACCTGAGGAGCGTCCAACCCCGGGTGAAAGAAGCCATTGCCCTGGCTAAAGCCCAAAATAAGACCCCCTACCTGGTCAAAGGCTTATTCTACAACGGGATGATCACGCTGACTACCGCGGTTGACGAAGATGACGTTAACCCGGTATTTGAAAGCTTCCGTGAAGAAAGCGAAGCCGCCCATGGTGCAGACAAAAGCATATTGCAAATCTATTCCGCCCGCCTCTACCAGCTTTATTTCGACGAAAACCGCTACCGGATCATCCGGCGGACCAACCTGGAAAATTCTACCTCAGACGACGTTCGTTACTGGACCGAAACGGCATTCCGGAACAAGATAAAAGACCTGTACACGGAGGTTCTGGCACAGCAAGACCTTCTGCTGAACGAACCTTCTTCCCGCTGGTCAGGACTGTTTACCCTGCCACAAGATACCGCCCGTTATTTCGCCCTGACCCCCACCCTTTACGATGCGTTTTCGCATTATTATATCGCATACCTCCGGGAAAGCGGCGAAACGGCCGAGGACGAGATCGGAGCCCTGGCGGCCCTGCAACAACAACGCGGGGAGATCAATGCCTTTCTTTATACCCGCAGTCTGGCCCTCAGTAACCGGCCTACCGCCGAGCTGGAAAGCCTGGCTGCCGAATACCCCCGTGAATGGTATACCGGGGAATTGTACAAACAACTGGCAGCCACCTACCTGGGCGAAGGGCGCTCCGAAAGAAGCTCCGACGCTTTCCGGAAAGTGCTGGAACTGGAAGAAAAAACGCGGGCGGCATTTCCCGGCTCGGAAGCAGAAAAAGCCGTTACTTCCCTAGCCAATGAAGTACGGTCCTCTTCTTTTTCTGTAGAAATAGAAAAGTATATTCCGGAGAAAGAGAATACGCCTTTCCGTATTGCGCACCGTAACCTGGATACGGTTTATGTGCGGATTTTCGATTACAACACCGGCCTGAAAGACCCGAACCTGCGGTGGGCCGCCCGGCAGCTCAACAACCAGTACCAGGATTCCGAGGAGCGGTATACCGCTTTTTTGAAGGCACATCAGGTGATTCAGGAATACCCGGTAGCGCTTCAATCTTTTGACGATTACCTGGAACACAGTTCCCTCTTCCTGCTCCGGCCCCTTCCCAAGGGCCGCTACCTGGTGCTGTTCAGCCAGGATCCGGAATTTCGCTTCCGGGAAGATGCCGGACTAAAATTCAGCGCGCTGCATGTCTCTGACGCGGCGGTGGAATTTGACGGCACTTTCCGGGTGACCGACCGCCGCTCGGGCCAGCCCCTGAAAGGGAGAAAAATCGAAGTGTACACATACTCCTTCGACTACTCCACCGAGCAGGAGACCACCACCCTGGTGAAGACCCTCACCACTGATGCCTTAGGCCAGGTTCCGTATGCGGGTCAACGCCAGTTTATTTACCGCCTACAGGGAGAATCCGTTTTTTATGGAGAAAACCTTTACCACCCGGGGGCCATCCCCAAATCAGGAGAAAGAGAAATCGTTTCTACCGATATCTTTACCGACCGGGCAATCTACCGCCCCGGCCAAACGGTTTACTTCAAAGCGATAGCCACCTCCTCCTTCCGCAAAGAAGTGAAAGTGCTGCCCCGGCGTGACCTCACCGTGACCCTCCGCGACGCCAACCGGAAAGAACTGAGTACCTTAACCCTGAAGACCAACGATTTCGGGTCGGTACACGGCGAATTTCCCCTTCCGGCATCGGCATTGACCGGCAACTTTTCCATAGAAACTTCCCTCCACGGACAATACTATTTCCGGGTGGAGGAATACAAACGCCCTAAATTCAGGGTAAACCTGGAAATGCCCCGGGAGACTTACACACTAAACGACACCGTGCGGGTGCCGGGCAGGGCGGAAGCATTTTCCGGCGCCCAGGTAGATCACGCCGCAGTGGAGTACCGGGTATTCCGCCAGGCCATTTACCCGTTTCGTTACAGCAGCCGTTTGCCCTTTGAGCCGGAAGAACAAGTGGCTTTCGGCACTACAGAAACCGACAAAGACGGTCGGTTTGCGCTACACTTTAAGGCTATACCGGCCCGGAAACAAAAAGATTCCTCCGATATCCGTACGTACATGTATCGGGTAGAAGCCGCAGTAACCGACCTTAACGGAGAGACCCAAACCGGATCAGGTACCGTAAAAGTCGGAGATAAAAAAATGCTGCTGTCCGCGCAAATCGGGGAAGAGGCCGACGTCAGCGCCTTGGATGATCTTAAAATTCTAACCACCAACCTGAATGACCAACCTGTAGAAAGCCGGGGTACTGTCCGGATTTTTAAGCTGAAGCCCCCCGCCCGGGTACTTCGGAAAGCGCAATACACCACCGATTATCAATTCTATTCGCCTAAGGAATTTGCGAAGCTTTTCCCCCATGAACCTTATGCCGACGAAGACCGCCCGCAAAACTGGGAGAAAGGTGACCCGGTGTTCAACGGCACGTTCGACACCGGACAAAACCAGGGGATATCCGTAAAGAATGCCGGTTTACTGGCCAAAGGCCATTACCTCATCGTTCTCCGCAACGAAGACGGTACGGAAAATACGCAAAGGGTTTATCTTAGAAACGAAAAGAAGCCCGGCAAACCCACCGATATTTTTAGTTTGCGTCTGGATAAAAAAACCTATGCCCCGGGCGAAACGGCACGTCTTGTACTGAATACCTCCGCCTCCAACCTTTACGTGTACCTCCGGACAGAAGCAGACGAAGAACTTTTAAAAGAGAAAGTGGTCCGCTTGAAAGGGAAGGCCCATACCCTGGAAATTCCGGTGAAAGAAAACTACCTCGGAGGAGTATGGGTACACTATACCTATACGCTTTTTAACCGCTCAGAACGGGGCAGTATCCGCCTGGAAGTGCCCTTTGATCATAAAAAATTACATATCACCACCGCGGTAACTCGGGATAAACTTACGCCGGGTGCCAAAGAAAAATGGAGTTTCACCGTGACCGGAAGTACCCGCGACCAGGTATTGGCCGAGGTACTTACGGGCATGTATGACGCATCCCTCGACCAGTTTGCTCCCCATTCTTTTGCCCGTTTCCCGTATAGTTTTTATACCGGTGCCCGCTACGGGTACGGGTACCGCACCTATGCCTTTGTATCTGCCCCGGCAGGAGAAATTCTGGGCCGGAGTTACACGTCTTACACCGGTCAAACCTATGCTGCCCCCCCTCTGAATACCTACGATTTTTCCTTTGTCATGAGAAATGGGGTCGTAGTCACCGGTTACGGTGTGCAACGGAAAAGCATGAGAACGGGAGCTGTAATGGAAGCTATGCCAGCCCCTTCGTATGCCGAAGACGCGGCGCAAAGTCTGGAAATGAAGTCGGATGAAGCTTCGGCTGAGGAAGCACGCCCCGAAACCGTGGTACAACCCCGGAAAGCGTTGCAGGAAACCGCTTTCTTTTTCCCCGATCTGAAAACGGACAAAGAGGGCAATGTGACCTTTGAGTTTACGGTACCCGAGAGTTTGACCGAATGGAAGCTGATGGCGTTTGCCCATACGCCCGACATGAAAACGGGCTACTTTGAAAGCCGGCTCAAGACCTCAAAAGACCTGATGGTTATTCCCAATGTACCCCGGTTTTTAAGAGAGGGGGACGAGGTGAGGATTTCGACGAAAATTGTTAATCTTTCTGCGGGAGTACTGAACGGAAGCGCCCGCCTTTTCCTCCTGGATGCCCTTACCCACGAACCGGTAGACGCCCTCTTCGGCAATGCGTCCTCCGGCCGGAATTTTACGGCGGCAAAAGGAGCGTCAGGGGAGGTTTCGTGGACCTTGAAAATACCGGAAAACATCCCCGCAGTAACCTACCGGGTGGTGGCCTCTGCAGGAGATTTTTCGGATGGAGAAGAGGCCGTGCTGCCCGTGGTGAGCAACCGTATGCTGGTGACCGAAACCATGCCCATCTACATCCGTGAAAACCAAAACAAAACGTTTAATCAATTGCTGCAGAACCAATCGGCAACACAGGAGAACTTCCAACTCACACTGGAGATGACCACCAACCCGATCTGGTACGCCATTTTCTCCTTACCTTATTTAAGGGAATACCCCTACGAATGCAGCGAGCAGATATTCAGTCGCCTCTACGGCAACCTCATTTCAGAAAGCATCATGACCTCTCAACCCAAGATCAAAGCTGTTTTTGACGACTGGAACCGCAAAGGTCAGCTAAAATCAAAACTGGAACTGAACCAGGAACTCAAAAATATCCTGTTGGAAGAAACCCCCTGGGTACGTGATGCGGTAAGTGAAGAAGAACAAATGAAACGCATAGCCGTACTTTTTGACCTGAATAAAATGCAGCAGGAAATGAAAGAATCTTTTGATCTGCTGCGTCGGAAACAGGCGGCCTCCGGCGGCTTTCCCTGGTTTGACGGCGGAGTGGAGAATCAATTTATCACCACCCACATTGTAAGCGGTTTCGGACATCTGAAAAAAATGAAGATTGACTTCGGAAAGTACGGAATAGACCTCAGCAAACTGGCAGAAAAGGCATTGACGTATATCGACCAAAAGCAACTGGAGTATTACCGGGAACAGAAGCGTCTCATGAAAAATGAGTTGGACTGGAACACGGGCGTTCATTACCTCTACGCCCGCAGTTTCTTTTTGCAGGAACATCCTCTCCCGAAAACTTTAGACAGTTTAAAACTTATTTACCTCGACAATATCCGAAAAAACACAAACGATTTATCGCTCCAGGCCCAGGCGATGGCGGCATTGGTGCTGCTCCGTTTCGGTGAAAAAAAGGAAGCCGAAAAAATCCTGACGGCGGTGAACGAGCGTTCGGTAGATTCGGATGAAATGGGAAAATACTGGAAAAATAACCTGAGCGGCTGGTACTGGTACCAGGCACCGGTAGAAACCCAGGCACTGCTGATTGAGGCCTTTGACGAAGTACTGAAAGACGAGGCTTCTGTAGAAGCCATGAAGGTTTGGCTCCTCAAAAACCGCCAGACCCACCAGTGGAGTTCTACCAAAGCTACCACCAAAGCCGTATACGCCCTCCTGAATACCGGCAAGAACTGGACCGACGCCGAAAAGGGTGTAAGCCTGACCATGGGCGGCCAGCCTATTGACCTGAATACACCCTCAGCCCAGACAGGTTCGGGCTACGTAAAGAAGACCTGGAGCGCTTCTGAAATCCAACCCGAAATGGGTAGGGTAGAGGTAAGAAAAACATCTCCGGGTGTGGCCTGGGGGGCAATGTACTGGCAGTATTTTGAAGACCTGGATAAAATCACGTCTTCCGAAACGGGCATTGCTTTCCGGAAGAAATTATACCTGAAAAAGAATACGGAATCGGGGCCTGTACTCCGTGAAATTACCGAAAATACCCCTATTGCGGTGGGCGACCTGGTAACCGTGCGGTTAGAGATCAGCACCGACAGAGCAATGGAGTTTGTACACATCAAAGACATGCGCGCCAGTGGCTTCGAACCCGTCAATGTGCTTTCGGGCTATCGCTGGCAGGAAGGTTTCGGTTATTATGAGAGTACCCGCGATTTAGCCACTAACTTTTTTGCAGACCGGATGCCCAAAGGCACGTACGTGTTTGAATACAATCTGAGGGCCAATAATGCAGGGAATTTTTCGAACGGAATCACGCAAATGCAAAATATGTATGCGCCGGAGTTAAGTGCGCACAGTGAGGGGATACGGGTGGAGATCAGGTAGAAAGTGCCGGACCTAAGGTTTAACAAATCGTGTGCAAAAAAGCATTCTGTCAACACACCCGGTATCTCCGTAACTCGTCCCACAAATCATGCAGGCCCAGTACTTTTTGATTTTCCGATCTGAAAAAAGGGTCTTGTACGGAGGGCGTAACAATCAGTACGGGAATACGACCCAGGTCTGTGGCGGCAATAGTGGTTCCCTTCGTGATTTTAGGAGCGTTACTGATTTTAATTTCCAGTCCTAAGACAGGCGTATTTCCTTTCACCAAAACCAAATCCAGTTCGGTGCCGTCATGGGTGCGGTAAAAAAAAGCGGAAACGGAAGTTTTTAGTCTGGAAACCACTTGCTGTATAACAAATGCTTCAAAAGATGCCCCCCGGTACAGGAAGCCATCCAGCTCATGCAGGGTTTCTATTCCCGCTGCGGCATGCATGATGCCCGTATCTTTAAAATACACTCAGCGGGGTTACTCCTCAGTTTCTTTTCCAGCGTTTCCAGTGCATGTTTTCTTCTGAGCATGATTTTATTCCCGAAATTTTTACAAAAGTTGCACAATTTTCGGGAATAATAGGCCTTTTGTGGATGTAGATTAATCCATTTTTTGCTGATTTCTTTTCAAAAGAATTGCCGTTTTCATCACAATTTTCTACATTGTATTGGAATCAAAGAGCAACTGCTGTGACCGGAAAACTATTGATAGCAAAACCGTATCTGGGAGACCCTAATTTTGAGCGGTCGGTGGTATTGATCTGTGAACATTCTGAGGATGGCGCGTTCGGGCTGGTACTCAATCAAAACACCCGCCACGTATTGTCTGATTTCTTTAGGGATATACAGGCCGATATCCCGGTGGGGGTGGGCGGTCCGGTAGAAGCGCATACCCTCCACTTTCTCCATACGGGTAAAGTCATGGTAGAGGGTTCCGTTCCACTTATCGATGGACTGTACTGGTCAGGCAATTTTGAGCAGATCAAAACGCTGGTCAATACCGGAGTACTCACCGCTTCCGACATTCGTTTTTTCATCGGCTATTCGGGATGGGGCGCGGGTCAACTGGAAGCGGAGCTGAAAGAAGATGTATGGGTACCGGCCGATACCCGGGCGGATACCGTATTTCAGTCTGACACCGCCCAAATCTGGCGCAGTGTGCTCCGTAACCTGGGCGGGGACTACATTATGATGGCCAATTCACCGGTAGATCCACAACTGAATTAAAGATTAATCCTTTTCTCCGGTTCACCGAAAGGTTGAAGACTGACATTTCGAACCGCCCCAGAGCCTTTAAGATAAAACTGTACTCCTACGATTTCGCCTATCTCGCCCGTATAATCACTCTCTACCAGAACCTCATTATCCAGCGAAATCTGAAACCTCTGGTTCCGGGTGCTGACGTTCAGTTGACGCCAATGGCTTAAGTCAACTCCCAGGCGGGGCAGTACTCCGGCCCTTACCCCCGTGCTAAAATCGGTTTCTGCTACAGAAAGGCGGGCATACATGGTAGCGTCCGGGCTCAGCAGATTGAACACCATATCCTCTTTCGTGCCCACAATATCAACACTTACATCATAGGCCCAAAGTCCGCCAGTGGCCTCACTGTTCATCAGCTCTGCTTCCAGGGAAAACGAATCTCCATGGACACCAAACTCCCGGAAATTAAGAAAAGAAGTGTAGTATTCGGGTCCATACATTTCTTTCAACTTATCGGATGACCGAAAATGCAATTCCCCGTCTTTCAGGAAAGTCTCCTGATTGAGAGGAATTTTATTGTTTATGCTGCCGGCCCAGCCTGAGGAGGGGATTAAAACAGGGATGGTTCTGACCAGTTTGTCGTCCAGGTATAATTTGGCAACGGATTTTCCCGGTAAGACAGACCCTACCAGCGTGTCTCCTTTTTCCGACATCAGGTTAAGCCGGTAATGGTCGAAAAAAATGGTGGCAGATTTATATTGCGCCCCTTTCAGATCATACGTAATCTTTACCTTTGGTATACCCGAGCTGCCTGGAATAAGTACCGTAGAAAGGTACACTTCTGCCGGGCCATGGGGCCTGAGCCGGTAGAGGGTTACTGCTGAAAGTGCGGTAATCAAAAAAAATACGGCCCCCAGCCATAAGGTCTTTCGGCGCATTCCTGCCTTACGATATGCTCGCTCCCCGGAAAGATTGCTCACTTTATACTCGTCCCAGGTAAGGTCTGAACCCGTCAGAAGCAAAAAGGCCTCTAATACCTTGTCATCAAAACTGTCTTTGGTTTCCAGTAGAAACCTCCGGACAGAATCAATACTGACTGATTTCTTAGAAGCCGCAATCAAACCATATTTTTCACTGAGTTTCTGGTCAATCCGGTCTTTTACATCTTCATAAAAATTGTTTTTATTCGGAATATGCTCGTAACCCGTGAATACGGAACTGTGCCTCGCCCAGTCAGTATACCAGTACATTTTAAAATATGCCCTGACCTGGGAGCGCAGGCGGTTCAGAGCCTGACGATCTATATCTGAGGGACTTACGCGTGCCATAGGGTAAAATGGTCAATCTGCAAAATAACTGCAAACGACTTGCAATTTAAATGCTTAGTATTCAAAAGTAATAAATTCTTCTTTTGTATAGAATCACCCCGCAAAATAAATCCTCACAAACCCCTAAAATAAACCATTAAGAAAATTCCTGTTGACCAATATTGGGAGAACCTTCCTACTTTTGCATACCAAGAAGAAAGAAAAGCATGATTCCCAATATCCCTGAAACTCCCCTCAAAAGGGTGGTGATTGTAGGCGCCGGCTTTGGTGGCCTGGCCCTGGCACAGAAGCTGGCCCCTCAAAAGGTGCAGGTGGTACTCATTGACAAAAACAATTACCACCAGTTTCAGCCACTTTTTTACCAGGTGGCCATGGCAGGCCTCGAACCCAGCTCCATTGCCTTTCCCTTACGAAAGATTTTCCAGACCAGGAAAAACGTGCACATTCGGGTCACCAAAGTAAGGGCCATTCACAGTGACCGGAAAAAGATAAGTACCGATCTGGGGGAGATATGGTATGACTACCTGGTGCTGGGACTGGGCACGAATACCAATTTTTTCGGGATGCAGAACATCATCGACAATGCGATTCCGATGAAGTCGATTTCCGAAGCCATCTACCTCCGCAACCGGGTGCTGGAAAATTTCGAAGCCGCTTTGTCCAGCCGTGATCCCGATAAGATAGCCGGGTTGATGACTATGGTGGTGGTGGGCGGCGGTCCTACCGGCACCGAGATCTCGGGTACCCTCGCCGAAATGAAGAAAATGATTCTTCCGAAAGATTATCCCGAGCTGGATTTCGACCTGATGAAAATCTACGTTTTTGAAAGCGGCAACGGGGTCTTAAAGGTGATGTCTGAGGAGGCGTCGCGCAAGGGACAGGAATATCTTGAAGAACTGGGCGTAATGGTTCGTACGGGCGAGCGCATTGCCGATTATGTAGACGGCTACGCCATCACTTCTACCGGTGAAAAGATACGAACCGATAACCTGATCTGGTCGGCAGGAGTTATTGCGAATAAGATAGAGGGATTTCCGGAAGAGGTTTATGCCCGCGGCGGGCGCATCA
Organism: Leadbetterella byssophila; assembly: GCA_040394705.1. Lineage (GTDB taxonomy): Bacteria > Bacteroidota > Bacteroidia > Cytophagales > Spirosomataceae > Leadbetterella > Leadbetterella byssophila_B. The sequence goes on along the minus strand of JBEBRS010000110.1, from coordinate 409 downwards.
AAGTCAATGCCTATAATCAGGTAGAAGGCTTTACTGACGTTTTTGCCATAGGTGATTTAGCGGCCATGAGCGGCGACCCCGATTTTCCTGACGGGCACCCTCAACTGGCCCAACCGGCTATTCAGCAGGGAAAATTACTCGCTTCTAACCTGATAGAACTGATACGAAACCGGCCTATGAAACCTTTTGAATACCGCGACCTGGGTTCTATGGCCACCATTGGCCGCAACAAAGCCGTAGTCGACCTTCCTAAATGGAAATTCCAGGGCGGCTTTGCCTGGTTTGTCTGGATGTTTGTGCACCTGATGGGTATTCTGGGGATCAAAAATAAGGTCCTGGTTTTCATCAACTGGTTCTGGAATTATGTCACCTACGACCAGTCTCTGCGGCTTATTATCCGGCCTCGGGT
>JBEBRS010000109.1:0-9945 GCA_040394705.1 Leadbetterella byssophila | reverse complement strand
ACTCGGAACTAAGCACTCGGAACTAACATATGCCCATGAACAAACTACTGATCATTCTCTTCTTCTCCCTTAGCGCCTGGGGACAGGGAAAAACCGCCATTGCTATCCACGGCGGTGCAGGTACCATTACCCGGAAAAACATGAGTGCTGAAATGGAAAAAGCCTACCGTGAAGGCCTTACCCAAGCCCTCCAAAAGGGCTACGCGGTGCTGCAAAGCGGAGGAAGCAGCCTCGACGCGGTAGAAGCGGCCGTTATGGCCATGGAGAATAACCCTCTATTTAATGCGGGAAAAGGAGCGGTTTTTACGCATGAAGGCAAAAATGAAATGGATGCGGCCATTATGAACGGCGCCACGCTGGCGGCAGGCTCCATCGCCGGGGTCAGCACCATCCGGAATCCGATTAGCACCGCCCGGAAAGTCATGGAAAATTCCGTACATGTGATGCTGACCGGCAAAGGAGCCGAAGAATTCGCCGCCGGGCAGGGAGAAGTCATTGTAGACCCCTCCTACTTCTATACCGAAAAGCGCTGGCAAGGATTACAGCGCGCCCTGAAAGCCGACAAAACCGAGCTCGACCACGCAGATACCCTTCGAAAAACAGCGCCCAAAACCGGCTACCTGATCTTCGATGAAGGAAAAAAATTCGGCACGGTAGGTGCCGTGGCCCTCGATCGCCACGGTAACCTGGCCGCGGCCACCTCCACCGGCGGAATGACCAACAAACGCTGGAACCGCGTAGGCGATGCGCCCATCATCGGTGCCGGCACGTACGCCAACAACACCACCTGCGCGGTCTCAGCCACCGGACACGGCGAGTACTTCATCCGCTCCGTAGTAGCCTACGATATCTCCGCCCTCATGGAATACAAAAACCTCCCCTTGAAACAGGCTGCCGACGAGGTAGTCATGCACAAACTGGTGCAGCGGGGTGGCGAAGGCGGCGTGATAGCGGTAGATAAAAACGGGAATATCGCTCTGCCCTTCAATTCGGAAGGCATGTACCGGGCGTCTATTGATACGGAAGGAAAAGTTTTTATCGGGATTTATAAGGACGAAGGCAATTGATAATTAATTACGAATTAAAAATTACGAATTACGAGAATCAATTACGAAGCTCGCTACTCACCACTGTCACCCTGCGCTTGACGAAGGGCACTACTCGGAACTACCATGATCATCATCCGCGGCATTAAGTTTAAAACCATTGAAGGCATTGCCCTCTGGCCTTTCATCCTGGTGAAGACGAAAAGTCCTTCGGCAAGATTGCTTCTTCACGAGCGTATCCACCTGCGCCAGCAGCTTGAAATGCTGGTTATTCCTTTCTATATCTGGTATATTATGGAATGGACCTGGAAATGGATACGCTGCAAAGACGCAAACCAAGCCTACCATGCCATCGGTTTTGAACGAGAAGCTTATGCGAATGACCACAACCCGGAGTATCTCAAAACAAGAAGATTTTGGAATTTTATTCCGTACATTTGAGGGCAAAAACCAACGAATCTGTGAAAATAATCATCATCAACGGCCCCAATCTGAACCTCCTTGGCAAACGGGAGCCTGAAATCTACGGTCATCGGTCTTTTGAAGATTATTTCAAAACCTTGCAAGCGGCTTTTCCCGGGGTTACCCTCGAATACTTCCAGTCGAATCACGAAGGCGCCCTCATCGACAAGATTCACGAAGTGGGATTTTCCTACGACGGCATTGTGCTGAATGCGGGTGCGTTCACCCATACTTCTCTGGCCCTGGCTGACGCTTTGGGCGGCATTAAAACCCCGGCGGTGGAAGTACACATTTCCAACATTCACGCCCGCGAAGAGTTCCGTAAACATTCCTATATCAGTCCGAAAGCCAAAGGAGCCATTTTCGGGCTGGGACTGGCAGGCTACAAGTTGGCGGTGTCTTGGTTTTTGGAGGAAAGACGTTAGATGTTAGACATTAGATATTAGATGTTAGATATTAGATGTTAGATATTAGATGTTAGATATTAGAAAAAAGGCACCAGCAACCTCTAATTCTAATGTCTAACTTCTAATAGCTAATTTCTAATAGCTAATAGCTTATTTCCCCGCCACGTTCTTCTCGTAGTGGCTGATAAAACCGTTCAGCTCTTCAATGGGGATACGGCGTGCGATAATGCGTTTCTGCTCATCCAGGATATAAGACGTAGGCGTGGAATATACATCGTACCGGTGGAAGAAGTCGTATTTCCGCTCAGGATCATGCAGGTTGATGAGGCGACCCATATCGTACGTAGCCAGAAAATTCTTCATTTCCTCCTCGTTCCGCTCTACATCCGCCGACACATTCCACACTACAATGCCCCGGCTGCGGTTTTCGTCCTGGTATTTCACCAGTTCAGGTGCATGGTCTTTGCAATGCCCGCAGGTGGGGCTGTAAAAGTACACAATGGTGTACTTCGCCTTTACATCGTACAGGTTGTGGGTTTTCCCCTCTACATCTTTCAGGCTAAGTGCGGGCATCACCTTCCCGGTTTCCAGGGGCTTCATGATGCTCAGGCGGTCTGCAAATTTCGCACGGCTGGTGCTGTCAAGCCAGTCGGCATCTTTCAGGTAATGGTTTTCATACAGATGCACCACCACACCATCTAACCCGACCACATCCGTATTCTCGTACTTGTTGGTGAGGTACCACAATACATAGCGGTACACGTCTTTGTTCTTCTTCGCCAATCCCAGAACATAGGAGGTTTCCTTTTTCAGGGTATCGGGCCGCTGATACACCAGGGTGTTAAAATACCGTTCCACCTTACTTTCCAGAAAAGGGGTACGGATCATTCTTTCGTCTGAAAAATCAAGATGGTCGAAATACTTTCTCTTGTATTCACGGTAGAAGAACGTAGAATCCGGCCTACCGTTGGCCAGCAGGGGCGCTTTTTCCGGCAGCTCGGGTTCCAGATTCGCCGTAAGTACCCGGGAAGCGAACAGATCGGGACGGGATTCCGCCCGCTTTTTCAACTCTCCGTTTACCTCTTTCTGAAGGGTTTCCAGTTCTTTCCGAAGGGTGGCTGCACGGCCTGCATCCTGCTCGGTTTTGAGTTGAGCCTGTAACTTTTCTCCTTCCTTCATCTTTTGATTCAGGATCTTCCGGTAACCAAACAATAACTCATTTTCTTCGGAATTCCGGAACTTGACGCTACCTACATAGTCGGCCGTATCGAATTCCATATACATATCCTCCTCTTTCCCCGAAATCACAAGATCATAGAATTTGGAAGGAGAAACGACTACCAGGTACACACCGCCTTTCCACCCCTCTGGTCCGCTTGAAAACTGCAGGAGCCCGTCTGCGTCCACCTTCGCTGAATCTACTTTCTGAAACTGCTTATACCCGAAATAGTGCGCCAACTGAATGTAGTGTCCGGTATCGGCCACCGGCATTTTGACAGTAAGTTTCTGCTGCGCCGATGCTGAAAAAAAACCGGCAAAGAGAAACGCCAGGAAAAAGATTTTCTTCATAGGGGTATATGTTTGAGCGATGAGCTGTGAGCTATTTAGAACCGGGGCGTACCGGGAGTCCTAAGCTGATAGCTGAAGGCTGACCGCTGATAGCTAAAAGCTGACCGCCATTTAAATACTGAGTATATGCACCATACGCAGGAGGTCGTCGTGAATGGGCTTCACCTTCTTGATGGTATCGATAAAAGGGGTATACACCACTTCGTTATTCACCACACCCGCCATCACATTCTTTTGTCCGTTCATCAGTCCTTCTACGGCAGCCAGCCCCATACGTGAAGCCAGAATACGGTCAAATGCCGAGGGAGCTCCGCCCCGCTGCACGTGGCCCAGGGTAGTCACCCGGATATCCAGTTTATCGCCTACCTGAGTTTTGATTTTCTCCGCGATTTCAGTGGCGTGGCCTTCTTCGTCGCCTTCGGCCACCACTACGATAGACGAAGATTTGGAGCGCCTCCATCCGTCTTTCAAAGAAGAAACCACCTTTTTAAGAGGGGTATGGGTTTCCGGCACCATCACAATTTCCGCGCCTCCGCCAATACCGGACTGTACGGCGATGTAACCCGAATCACGGCCCATTACTTCCACAAAAAACACACGGTCGTGCGAGTCGGCCGTATCCCGTATCTTGTCAATCGCGTCGAGGGAGGTATTCACCGCAGAGTCGAATCCTATGGTATAATCGGTTCCATACAGGTCATTGTCAATAGTACCCGGACATCCCACGGTGGGCAATTGGTATTCATTAAAGAAAACCTCTGCGCCGGTAAATGTACCGTTACCACCAATGGCTACCAAGCCGTCAATGCCTACTTTTTTCAGGTTATCATAGGCCAGCTTGCGCCCTTCCGGCGTCATAAATTCCTTGCTTCTGGCCGATTTCAGTATAGTTCCTCCTCTTTGTATAATATTGCTTACCGAACTTGAGGTCATTTCAAAGATATCTCCTGATATCATTCCGTTGTATCCCCGCCTGATTCCGTACACCTTCAAACCGTGGTAAATGGCACCTCTTACTACGGCTCTGATACAGGCGTTCATACCCGGAGCGTCTCCACCTGAAGTGTAAACCGCTATTTTCTTCATGCTATGTCTTAATTTTTCCGCAGCAAAAATAACCAGATTTATCCAAAACAGAAATCTATTTTCAGCTACGGCCTTTTTGAGCGCGATTTTTTATAGGGCATATCCAACGTTTCACTCAAAAAGTTCAAAAAAAGCCGTTTTCTCAGGCTGCGGCCTGTCGGCAGCGTTATCACCATTTTTCTATCAGGCGAATGGAGACCCCCACGAAGCAATCGTCTGCGCAGTTATTTTCTACATATCCGGCCGTAGAAATCAGTCCTTCGTTTTTCGCCTCAAAATAAGTGGTGATGTTTTCCCGTTTTTGCAGCCATTCGGTACGGGCTTTCTGATACACCACGTCAAGTGTGGTAATTCCGGCGGCCGCCGTTCCGGTATGGGCCCCCAGTTCCACCCCTCTTTCTTCCCATTGGCTGTATGCCAGGAAGTCCATGCCCATTCGCTCCCTGAATTCTTCCTTGTTTGCCCCCAGGGCCTCCAGCGCAGCTTCAGCACTCTGCTCGTCCCAACCGGTAGCCGGCCTCCGCACCCCATTAAAGCGGGTATAACGAAAAGATCTTCCGGTGACTTCACCCCTTTCCACCGCCAATTCGGTTTCCCAGGAAACGCCTGTCCAGGTACTTCCGGTCACGATGTACCGATAGGTATTGTTACTGGAGGTTTTAAAACTGTTCCATTTCTGAAAACTCTTGTCGTATTCGCTTTTGTGTTCGAAATCGTCGCTGCAAGCGGAAAGTATCACCAGGAAAAGAAGTCCTACTATTTTTTTCATAAAGAAGAGAGTTGAATCTGATTTAGAAGATAGACTCTCTGTTAACGAAAAAAGTTGGAAGAGAATTTTAATTGATAAGAAAAATAGCGGGTCTTTTGTGCAGATCAGGCAGGGGGCGCTTTTTCCACGCCGCCACGCTCAGGGTTAGCATGAATTCGGTTTCCGAGGTAAGGTCTGCCCCTATACACAAGCGGGTATTCGGCCCCAAGGTCTTCAACAACGTCTGGAGCATGGCATTGTTCCGGTAAGGCGTTTCCATGAAAATCTGGGTCTGGTTCTGGCGTACTGCCTCTTTCTCCAGCGCGCGGAGTTTCGCGGCCCTTTCCTCTTCCCGGATAGGCAGGTAACCGTGAAAAGCGAAGGATTGCCCGTTCATGCCCGACCCCATCAAAGCCAGGAGGATAGAATTGGGGCCCACCAAAGGCCGTATGGTAAAGCCCAGCTGGTGGCCGGCTTCCACTACCAGGGCACCGGGGTCGGCTACGCCCGCGCATCCCGCTTCCGAAATAATTCCGGCATCTTCTTTCAAACCAGATAAGAGATCAAAAATCCGCTCAAAGGAAGTGTCTTTGTTGACTTCAATGAAACGGAGATCGTCAATCACAATGCCCTGCTTTAAGGAGGAAATGAAACGCCGGGTAGTTTTTACATTTTCTACAAAGAAAACCTTCAGCGTTTTCATTTTCTCCACACTATAGGAGGTAAGCGCCTGTTCGTGGCTGTTTTCAGCCAGCAGCATAGGTAAGAGGTAAAGAGTCATAGTTTCAATTGGTTTTGAGTAGGGAGTAGTGCCGAGTTCCGAGTGCCGAGTAGTGAGTAGTGAGTGCCGAGTGCTGAGTCCCTACTCGGAACTCGGAACTCACTACTCGGAACTCAGAACTACTATCTCCCGTACATCCTCCGCTCCGATCTCCGTATAATCGTGAATATACAGATCGCAGGGAGGCAATTCTTCCGGCGTATGGGAACTCAGCACACCTACTACCTTCATTCCCGCATTTCGGGCCGCCGTAATTCCGGAAAAAGAATCTTCAAATACCACGCAGCGCGCGGGTTCCACTCCCAGATTAGCCGCCGATTTCAGGTACACCTCCGGATCGGGTTTATGACGGCTCACGTTCTCGCTGGCCATAATTGACTCCATCCGGGGTTCGAAGCCCAGCTTTCCCATAATCAGGTCAAGGTTGGCCCGGGGTGCGGAAGTGGCCACCCCCGTTTTGAACCCGGCTTCTTTCAGGGAATCCAGAAAAGCGAGAAAACCTTCAATATCCTGCACGTGCTCGGCATAAATCTCCCGAAAAAGTCCTTCCTTCTCCTCCTCCATGGCCCGAAACTCTTCGCCTTCCACAGGTCGCCCTAAAAAGTGCTTTAGAATGTAGCTGTTGCTTTTGCCAAACATGTGTTCAGCAAATTCAGCATCGGTGGGATACAAATCTCTTTTCCTGAAGAATTCACGGAAAGCCAGGGAATGGTAGGGATTGGTGTGGGCGATCACCCCGTCCATATCAAATATTACTGCATGTTTCATGCGGCAAAAATACGCCTTTGTTCCCATTCCTCCTTAAAAAATATGAGGTATTCAAAAAGCCCCGGCCCCGGTAGAAATAAACCCGCTGATTTTCTCAAAAACATTGTAAATTTGTACAATGAAAAGTGACATTGACCACCTGGACCCCAAAGAATACATTATCATCAAGGGCGCCAGAGTAAATAATCTCAAAAATATTGACGTCGCCATCAAACGAAATACCCTCACGGTAGTGACGGGCCTGTCCGGCAGCGGGAAGTCGTCTCTGGCGTTTGACACCCTATACGCCGAAGGACAAAGGATGTACGTGGAAAGCCTGAGTTCTTACGCCCGGCAGTTCCTGGGCCGTATGGAAAAGCCGGAAGTAGATTATATCAGGGGAATTTCTCCCGCCATCGCCATTGATCAGAAAGTCAGTACCCGGAACAGCCGGTCTACCGTAGGTACGTCTACGGAGATCTACGACTATATGAAACTGCTTTTCGCGCGGGTGGGCGACACCTACTCGCCGGTGAGCGGAGAAAAGGTGAGCAAGGATACGGTGACGGATGTGGTCAACTACCTCTTTACTTTTCCGGAAGGTACCCGCGTCATGATCCTGAGCCCGCTTCAACCCAAGGAAGCCCGCACCATGAGCCAGGAGCTGGACCTGCTCCTGAAAAAAGGATTTAACCGCATACAGGTAAAAGACGAAACCGTACTGATTGAGGATGTACTGAGTTTTGAGGCTCCCGTCACCGACGTGAAGATCCTGGTAGACCGCGCGGTAATCCAGTATGACGCTCAGGGACAGCCCGATGAAGATACGGGATTTCGACTGTCGGACTCGGTACAGACCGCCTTTTTCGAAGGAAACGGCATCTGCGAAGTCCTTATTAAAACCGGAGAGGGCGATACCGTACAGCTGTTCTCGGACAAGTTTGAGCGTGACGGCATACTGTTTGAAGAACCCAGCATTAATCTTTTTACCTTCAATAACCCCTACGGGGCCTGTCGGCGCTGTGAGGGCTTCGGCAATGTACTGGGCCTGGATCCTGACCTGGTGTTCCCGGATAAAAAACTGTCGGTTTTTGAAGGAGCTATTGCACCCTGGCGAAGCGAAAAAATGAGTGAGTTTCTGACGCCCCTGGTACGCAACGGCATACGCTTTGATTTCCCTATTCACCGGGCCATTAAAGATCTCGATCCGGAACATTACCAATTGCTTTGGGACGGGAACGAATATTTTACCGGACTTACTGATTTTTTCAAACACCTCGAAGAGCAATCCTATAAAATACAATACCGGGTGATGCTCTCCCGGTACAGGGGCCGCACGGTATGCCCGGATTGCCGGGGTACCCGCCTGCGGAAAGATGCCAGCTATGTAAAAGTGGGGGGGAAATCTATTGTAGACCTGGTGCTTATGCCCATTGATCAGGCAACGGAGTTTTTCCGAACCCTGGAACTGGACGAGTACAAAACCAAGGTGGCCAAACGGATTCTGATTGAGATCCGGAACCGCCTTGATTTTATGCAAAGGGTGGGACTGGGCTACCTTACCCTGAACCGCCTCTCCCGCTCCCTTTCGGGCGGCGAAAGCCAGAGGATTCGCCTGGCTACGTCTTTGGGCAGTGCATTAGTGGGGTCTATGTATATCCTGGACGAACCCAGTATCGGGCTGCACCCCCGCGACACCGAGCAACTGGTATCGGTATTGAAGTCGCTCCGTGACCTAGGCAACACCGTCATTGTGGTGGAGCACGAAGAAGAAGTAATGAAGTCTTCCGACGATATCATCGATATTGGTCCGGAAGCGGGCGTTTATGGCGGCGAACTCGTATTCCAGGGAAAATGGCACGAAAAAACCGTAGGCAAGTCGCACACCCTGGATTTTCTGAACGGTCATGAAACCATTGCCCTGCCCAAAAACCGGCGTAGGTTCCTGGATTTTCTCCTGCTGAGCGGCGCCCGGGAAAATAACCTGAAAAACCTGGATGTGAAGATCCCGCTGGGCATATTTACCGTAGTGACCGGTGTAAGCGGCTCCGGAAAATCCACCCTGATCCGGAAAATACTGTATCCGGTGCTGGACCGTCTGGTGGGCGAACCCCGTTCAGGCGAAGATCCCGGTAAATACGACGAACTCACGGGTAGCCTGAGCCGCATCTCGCAGGTAGAAATGGTAGACCAGGATCCCATCGGAAAATCCAGTCGTTCGAATCCCGTGACCTATATCAAAGCGTACGACACCATCCGCGCATTAATGGCCGAACAGCCTCTCTCGAAACAAAGGGATTACAAGCCCGCGCACTTCTCCTTTAACGTAGACGGCGGCCGCTGCGAAGCCTGCCAGGGAGAAGGCTACCAGACCATTGAGATGCAGTTCATGGCCGATGTGAAACTGACCTGCGAAAGCTGTGGCGGAAAACGGTTCAAACAGGAAATTCTGGAGGTCACTTACCGGGAAAAGAACATCGCGGATATCCTGGGCATGACGGTAGACGAGGCCATGGATTTCTTCCGGGACAATCAGCCCAAACTGGCCGAAAAAATCCTACCCCTACAGGAGGTGGGGCTGGGCTATATCGGCCTCGGACAGGCCTCCAATACGCTCTCAGGAGGAGAAGCCCAACGGGTGAAACTGGCCTATTTCCTGGGCAAAGGAAACTCGGAAAAAGGCAAAACATTGTTTATCTTTGATGAGCCTACTACCGGACTCCATTTTAGTGACATCCGTAAATTGTTGAAAGCCATGAACGCCCTGGTAGATCAGGGCGATACCGTCATGGTGATTGAGCACAATATGGAGGTGATTAAGTCGGCCGACTGGATCATTGACCTTGGACCAGAAGGGGGCGAAAAAGGCGGCTATCTCTGCTTTGAAGGCACACCGGAGGAAATGGTGCTGCTGGAAGACAATCATACCGCAAGGTTTTTAAAGGAAAAGATTACGAAGTAGCCATGAGCTATCAGCCGGGTGGCGCACTACTATCAGCTAACCGGCAAAAAATAACCAGCTAATATCTAATAGCTAATATCTAATGTCTAAAAGCTAATGTCTAATATCTATTGGCTAATGGCTAATAGCTGATAGCT
>JBEBRS010000108.1:0-9980 GCA_040394705.1 Leadbetterella byssophila | reverse complement strand
ATGAAAAAACTTCTTATCCTTCTCTCTCTAGCGGCTCCGGGCCTGTTTGCGCAGAAAACCCTTCAGCTCGACGCATCCCAGCGAGGAGCCGAAATAGCGCCTACCATGTGGGGTGTATTTTTTGAGGACATCAACCTGGGGGCCGACGGGGGCATTTATGCCGAGCTGGTCAAAAACCGCTCATTCGAGTTCTTCAAACCGTGGATGGGCTGGGAACGGAAGCATAAGACCTTTATAGAAGGACAACTGCAGATCAAAAATCAGCCGGACAGACCGTCGAATCCGCGATACCTCTCGGTTCAATTAAACAGCAATCAAAAGGGTGACCTGGGCCTGATCAACGAAGGCTTCAGGGGAATGGGTCTCAAAAAAGATCTGACCTATGATTTTTCCGTACTGTATCGTGTGAAAAAAGGGTCCTTTAGATTGCATATAGAACTCCTGAACGAGAAAAATGAGGTAGTAGGTTCCGGGGAAACCCGGGAGGTGACGGGCGGAAGTCTGGGCTGGGAAAAGCTGGAAGTCAGCTTTAAATCAACACAAACCGTACCCAAGGGAAAGATGGCCGTGTGGTTTACCGGAAATGGGGAAGTGGATTTCGACATGATTTCTCTTTTCCCTACCGATACTTGGAAAGGGCGTAAGGGCGGTATGCGGGCGGATATGATCCAGATGCTGGCCGATATGAAACCCGGGTTTGTCCGTTTTCCCGGCGGGTGTATCGTGGAAGGTTTCGACCTCAATAACCGCTACCAATGGAAAAAAACCATAGGCCCTATTGAAGACCGTCAGCTGATCATGAACCGTTGGAACATCGAGTTCCCTCACCGGGCAGCGCCGGATTATTTCCAGACATTCGGACTGGGCTTTTTCGAATATTTCCAGTTGGCCGAAGACATTGGCGCCGAAGCATTGCCCATCCTCAATTGCGGAATGGCGTGCCAGTTTAACTCGGCGGAATTGGTGGAACTTGATGACCTGGGTCCCTACGTGCAGGATGCCCTTGACCTTATAGAATTTGCCAATGGAGACGCCACCACCACCTGGGGCAAAGAGCGGGTGAAAATGGGACATCCCGAGCCTTTTCACCTGAAATTTATCGGGGTAGGGAACGAGAACTGGGGACCTCAGTATATTGAGCGCCTGGAAGTATTCCGGAAAGCCATCAAAGAGAAATACCCCGAAATACAGATCGTGGCCAGTTCGGGTACCACTACGGAAGGCGACCGCTTTGACCTGCTCGATAAGGAACTCAGGAGAATGAAGATCGATATCATCGATGAACATGCGTACAAGTCACCTTCATGGCTTTACAATAACGCGTCGAGGTACGACGGGTATGACCGCCAGGGGCCTGATATTTTTGTGGGCGAATGGGCCTCACACACCCGCAATACGGGAGGCGATGTGAATGTGAACAACTGGCTGGCCGCCCTGTCGGAATCGGCGTTTATGACGGGATTGGAGCGCAATGCCGATGTGGTAAGACTGACGTCTTATGCGCCCTTATTTGCGCATGTAGACGGCTGGCAGTGGTCGCCCGATCTCATCTGGCTCGACAACCTGAACATCTACGGTACCCCCAGTTATTACGTACAAAAGCAGTTCAGCACCCACAGGGGCACCCACGTGATGCAGTTGACCGAAGACGGGAAACCCCTGGCCGGGCAAGACAGCCTTTATGCTTCTGCCGTTTGGGACGAAGCTAGCAGGGAGATCATCCTGAAAATTACCAATGCTTCTGCGGTTCCGGTACAACACGATTTACAGTTCACCGGACTGAAAAAGGTACCGGCCAAAGCCGTGCTTTCACGCATGGAAAACGATAATCTCGAAGCCATGAATTCGGTGCAGGAAGCACTGCGTGTGTCGCCCAAAGAATCTGAGGTTCTGCTGGATACGAAACGAAAAAAACTGACTCTGGAGCTTCCGGGAAGATCGTTCAGTGTATACAAAATCAAAACGGGATCCTGACAAGTGAAAGGGGGGCGGCAGACTTTTTGGATTTTAACCGAAAACGTTATTTTAATAACAATATTTTGCGGAAATAAAATATTCCTCTTAATGTTGTGAGAAATAGACTATGAATAGAACAAAATGCAGTCCTCAGAAAGTTTAACAACCCCCTCCTTTATGGATAGATATGCACATGCGGAAAGACTTTTAGTGGCCCTGGATTGCATCGTGTTTGGTTTTGACGGTGAATTTTTAAAATTGCTTTTAATTAAACGGAAGTTTGAACCGGAAAAGGGAAACTGGTCGCTAATGGGGGGATTTGTGGAAAGAAACGAAGGATTGGAAGACGCGGCGAACCGTATCCTGTTCGAACTGACGGGTTTAAGAGACATCTATTTTGAGCAGTTGCAGACCTTCGGGGATGTAGACCGGGATCCGGTAGAAAGGACCCTGTCGGTAGCCCTGTTTGCCCTCATCAATATTCATGCCCATGACCAGGATGCCGCACGGGCGCAGAACGCCTACTGGATCAATCTTGACCGCCGGCCCGACCTGATTTTTGACCATAATAAAATGGTAGATCTGGCCCTGGAAAAACTCAGGTATAAAGCGGCCATGCATCCCATTGGCTTTGAACTTCTTCCGGAGAAATTTACTATTCCCCAGTTGCAAAAACTGTACGAGGAGATCTACAATGAGCCGCTTGACCGACGTAACTTCAGCCGGAAGATTCTCTCCACGAAACTGCTGATCGATACAGGGGAAAAAAATGAGAAGTCGGCTACCAAAAAGGCCGTACTTTATAAGCTGGACCAGGAGAAGTATCACCGCCAGTTTAACAGTTTTCACTATTTCATTTCGCCGGGAAAGGGATAATGCCTAAAGTTCCGTTTTGACCGGAAAAGTATAAATTAATGTGTTAAAAAGACACCAAATAAATGAACGATAAGTATACCATTGGTATTGATTTTGGCACCGACTCGGTACGGGCGGTGGTGGTGAATACGGCAAACGGAGCATTTGCCGGAACTGCAGTAAGCTATTACAAACGCTGGAAAGCGGGAGAGTTTTGCGATGCGGCCCTTTCGCAGTTCCGTCAGCATCCGAAAGATTACCTTGAAGCCATAGAAGAGGCGGTAACCGGTGCCCTGGCCGGGCTTTCACCGGAAGAAAAGCAGAGCGTAAAGGGGATATCGATTGATACTACCGGATCTACGGTGGTACCGGTAGACGAGGCAGGGACACCCTTATCCCTGTTGCCGGGCTTTGAACAGAATCCGCACGCCATGTTTATCCTCTGGAAAGACCATACGGCGAACCGGGAGGCTGAAGAGTTCAATACAGTGGCGCGCCGGTGGGCGGTAGACTATACCCAATATGTAGGGGGCATTTACTCTTCGGAATGGTTTTGGGCGAAGATCCTAAAAACTTACCGCACCGATGAGGCGGTACGTGGGAAGGCGTTTTCCTGGATGGAACATTGCGACTGGATTTCGGCCGTGCTTACCGGGAATACCGCTCCTCTGGAAATCAGGAGGTCGCGTTGCGCCGCGGGACACAAGGCCATGTGGAACGAAGAATTTGAAGGCTTGCCTGCGGAAGAATTTCTGGTGGCGGTGGACCCGCTCCTGGGTGGACTTCGTGAACGTCTTTACCGCCAGACTTTCCCTTCTGACGAGGCCATGGGTACGCTTTCGGCCGAATGGGCCACCAGGCTGGGTCTTTCTGAAGAGGTGGTAGTAGGCGTAGGTGCTTTTGACTGCCACATGGGGGCGGTAGGGGCCGAGATCACGCCCTATACCTTTGTGCGGGTGATGGGCACTTCCACCTGCGATATCCTGATTGCGCCCAATGAGGAAATGAAAGATACTTTGGTGAAAGGAATTTGCGGACAGGTAGACGGCTCCGTGGTACCCGGTTACCTGGGAATGGAAGCGGGGCAGTCGGCCTATGGCGATTACTATGCCTGGTTTCAGCGTCTGATTGCCGGGCCGGTCAGAGCACTTCTGGGCGAAGCTGCCGCCGATGAGCTGGAAGATAAAATACTGGCTTACCTTTCCGAAGAGGCGTTTAAACTACCGGTGTCGGAAAACGATGTGGTGGCTACAGACTGGATCAACGGAAGGAGAACCCCGGACGCGAACCACAATCTGAAAGCCGCGTTTTCCGGCCTTAACCTGAGTACAGACGCCGTAAAGTTGTTCAAAGCGATTGTGGAGGCTACTTCCTTTGGCTCCAAAGCCATTGTAGACCGTTTCCTGGAAGAAGGCGTGCCGATCAAAGAAGTGATTGCCATTGGGGGGGTAGCGAAAAAATCACCTTTCGTTATGCAAAACCTCTCAGACGTATTGAATGTACCCATGAAAGTAGCGGCTTCCGACCAGGCCTGCGCTCTGGGGGCGGCCATGTTTGCTGCGGTAGTGGCCGGGATTTACCCGGATGTGAGCGCCGCTCAGGAAAAAATGGGGTCTGGCTTCGACAAGGAATATACGCCCAGGCCGGAATATGTGGAAACGTATCAGAAATTATACAGCAAATATCTAAAATTAGGAAACTTCATAGAAACCAATGCTTAATCTTAAAACTTTTGAGGTGTGGTTTGTCACCGGCAGCCAGCACCTCTACGGAGAGGAAACCTTACGTCAGGTAGACGAACATTCCCGGGTAATTGCAAATGCACTGAATAACTCTCCGCATATTGCCGTGAGCGTGGTTTTCAAGCCGGTCGTAAAAACTCCTGAAGAAATTCTTGAAATATGCCGGGCGGCTAACGCCAGTCCGAATTGCATTGGTATCATTACCTGGATGCACACTTTTTCTCCCGCTAAAATGTGGATCAGGGGATTAAATACGCTGCAACTTCCCCTGCTTCATTTGCATACTCAGTTTAACCGGGATATTCCGTACGCGGATATCGATATGGATTTCATGAACCTGAACCAATCGGCCCACGGCGACCGCGAGTTCGGGTTTATCATGGCCAAGCTCAGAATGCCCCGCAAAGTGGTGGTGGGGCACTGGCAGGATAGCAGCGTTCATGAACGGATTAACGTATGGTCAAGAGTAGCCGCGGGGGTATATAAAATGAAGACCATGCGGGTGGCCCGCTTTGGCGATAATATGCGCCAGGTGGCCGTTACCGATGGAGATAAAGTGGCCGCCGAAGACCGGTTCGGTTTCTCGGTGAATACCTATGCCGTGGGCGACCTGGTCAGTGTGATCCAGCAGGTGAGTGAAAGCCAGGTGGAGACCCTTATGCAGGAGTACGAAGATACCTATCGGCTGATGCCTTCGCTTCGAAAAGGCGGAGAGGCAAGGGCGTCATTGGTAGAGGCGGCCCGTATTGAACTCGGGCTGAAGACTTTTCTGGAAGACGGAGGTTTTTCGGCGTATACCAACACGTTTGAAGACCTCTACGGTATGCGTCAGCTGCCGGGAATAGGTTCTCAGCGTATGATGGCGGCCGGGTACGGTTACGGAGGGGAGGGCGATTGGAAAACTTCCGCCCTGGTACACGTGATGAAGTTCATGGCCAGCGGTATGAAAGGAGGAAACTCGTTTATGGAAGACTATACCTACCATTTTGAGCCGGGCAACGAGATGGTGCTGGGTTCTCACATGCTGGAGATTTGCCCCACCATAGCCGAGGGCGCGGTAAACTGCGAAGTGCATCCTCTGGGCATAGGCGGGAAAGAAGATCCGGTGAGGCTGGTATTTAACGGAGCCCCCGGCAAGGCGTTGAACGCTTCTCTGATTGACCTCGGGAACCGGTTCCGCCTCCTGGTGAATGAAGTGGAAGGAGTGAAAGTAGAGAAGGAGTTCCCGAAACTGCCGACCGCCCGTGTACTCTGGAAACCCCAGCCTTCTATGGAGGTGGGATTGCAATCGTGGATTCTGGGCGGTGGTGCCCACCATACGGTGTACAGCCAAAACCTGAGTACCGAATACCTGGAAGATTTCGCGGAGATGTTGGGCATCGAACTCCTGGTAATTGATAAAAACACCACCATCCGGGATCTGAAAAACGAGATCCGCTTCAATGACGTCAGCTATAAGTAACTATAGACTAAACATGAATAACCGCGGGTTTCAACCCGCGGGTTGCTAGCGGGTGAACCCGCGCATACCGATATATATATGTACAAGTCACTAAAAGAAGAATGCTACGAAGCCAACATGCAGCTTCCCCGCCTGGGGTTGGTGCTGTTTACTTTCGGGAATGTAAGTGCGGTAGACCGCGGTAAAGGGGTGTTTGCCATCAAGCCCAGCGGGGTGCCCTACGAAGAGCTGCGTGCGGAAGACATCGTGATCATGGATTACGACGCCCGCGTGGTAGACGGCCGCATGCGCCCGTCCTCCGATACCAAAACCCATGCGCTTTTGTACAAAACATGGGAAGATATCGGGGGAATTACCCATACCCACAGTACGTATGCCGTAGCCTGGGCCCAGGCGGGAAAAGACATCCCGGTGTTCGGCACCACGCATGCCGACCATACCCACCAGGATATTCCCTGCGCGCCGGTACTTACCGATGAAATGATCAAAGGAGATTACGAATACGAAACCGGGAACCAGATCTTTGAGGTGTTTCGGGAAAAAGGCCTCTCGCACAAGGAAGTGGAGATGGTACTGCTTCAGAATCACGGTCCTTTTACCTGGGGCAAAGACGCGGCGAAATCAGTGTATAATGCCGCGGTATTGGAAGAGGTGGCCCGTATGGCCTATCTGACTCTTCAGATCAATCCCGACACCGAAAAATTAAAAGAAACTTTACGCATGAAGCACTATGAACGTAAGCATGGCAAAAATGCCTACTACGGCCAGGGATGCTGATTAACCTCTTAACCTTATGAAACTCGGACTGGAATCGTTAGACTATGGAATTTTCCTGGCCTATTTTGTGATCGTATCCCTATACGGCATCTGGATCTACAGAAATAAAGGCTCAAAAACCGCAAGTAGCAAAGACTTTTTCCTCGCGGAAGGCTCGCTTACCTGGTGGGCCATCGGTGCATCGATCATTGCCTCCAATATTTCGGCGGAGCAGTTTATCGGCATGAGCGGCCAGGCCTTTCAGCTGGGACTGGCCATTTCGGCGTATGAGCTGATAGGGGCCATTTCCCTGGTAGTCATTGCCGTTTATTTCCTTCCCATGTACCTCAAAAACAATATTTATACCATGCCTCAGTTCCTGCAGGTACGGTATGACGGACGCCTCGCTACCATTATGGCGGTGTTCTGGCTGTTTTTGTATATCCTGGTTAACCTCACCTCCATCATTTATCTCGGGGGGATCAGCCTGGAAAAAATGACCGGTTTCAGCTTTATGAGCTGTGCCGTCTTCCTGACCATCTTTGCCGTTGTCATTACGCTTGGAGGGATGAAGGTGATCGGTTACACCGACGTCATACAGGTGATCTGTCTGGTAGTGGGAGGGCTGGCCACCACCTACCTGGCCCTCGATCTCCTGTCGGCGAAAGTGGGCTCGGGAAGCGGAATTTTTGAAGGGCTCCACCTGATCAAGGAAAAAGCGGACTCCCACCTTCACATGATTTTTAAACCCAATGAATTTTTTGTGCATGACGGAAAGGGAGGGCAGGCAGACGCATACAAGCAGCTTCCCGGCATCATGATGTTTATTATTGGCGGGCAGTGGATTGTGAATTTTAATTATTTCGGATGTAACCAGTACATTACGCAAAGGGCCTTGGGGGCCGACCTGAAAACGGCCCGTAACGGATTGCTTTTCGCGGCTTTCCTGAAATTACTGATGCCCTTTATCGTGGTGCTTCCGGGGCTTGCCGCCTATGTACTCTTCCAGGAAAATGCGGATCCCGCCATCGTCAGCGGAATTACAGATAACGGTATCGTCAGACCCGATAACGCCTATCCGGTACTGCTGAATATCCTGCCCACCGGGTTGAAAGGTCTCGCATTCGCGGCGCTGACGGCTGCTATTGTGGCCAGCCTGGCCGGGAAAGCCAACTCCGTATCCACCATTTACATGCTGGATATCCACAAGAAATTCTTCAACAAAAACCTTACGGAAAAGCAAACCGTGCAATACGGTCGGGTGGCGATTATTGTTTCTTTTGCCATCGCTTTGGTGATTAGCCCTTTATTGAAGAACTTTGGACAGGGCTTTGAATACATCCAGGAATACACCGGGTTTATCTCTCCGGGTATCCTGTGTATATTCCTTCTCGGGTTCTTCTGGAAAAAGGCCAGTACGGGTGGGGCCTTGGCAGCGGCGGTGCTGAGCATTCCTTTGTCGGCCTTCTTCAAATACCAGTTTCCGGAAATGCCTTTCCTGAACCGGATGGGGCTAGTATTCTGGATTTGTGTGGCGGCTCATGTGATCATCAGCCTTGTCCAGGCCAAAGGCAAGGATAATCCGAAAGCATTTGCTTTAAAGAAAGAATGGTTCAGGGTGGAGAAGTCGTTTATCTGGGGAGCAGCAGGCATATTCGGCCTCTTTGCCCTCATTTATTATATATTCTGGTAAATCTTTAATTTAAATACAATGAAAGTACATTATGGGCTAATTTTGTTGATCATGACAGCATGCAATACAGAAAAACCGGCCTCCCGTATAGCGAAGTCAGACTTCGGGGCGCTGGCCGACGGATCAAAAGCGGATCTTTATACCCTTACCAATGAAAGCGGTATGGAAGTGAAGATCACCAATTATGGCGGCACCATCACTTCGTGGACGGCTCCTGATAAGGACGGGCAGTATGAAAACATTACCCTGGGCTATGAAACAGTAGAAGACTATGTGGCGGGAAGTCCTTATTTCGGCGCTATCATCGGTCGCTACGGCAACCGGATTGCGGGCGGGAAGTTTTCTATTGGAGACCATACATATCAGCTGCCCCTGAATGACGAACCGAATGCTCTTCACGGGGGTGAAAAGGGCTTCGATAAGGTGTTGTGGGAAGCTACTCCGGTAGACGGAGCAGAACCACAATTGAAGCTGAGCTATACGGCGGCTGACGGAGAGCAGGGTTATCCCGGGAACCTGGAGATAACGGTGACCTATACCCTTCAGAAAGACAATTCCCTGAAAATAGACTATCGGGCTACTACCGATAAGGAAACGGTGGTCAATCTTACCAACCATGCCTATTTTAATCTGGCGGGTACGCAGGGAGGAGAGATTACGGACCATGTGTTGACCCTGAATGCCGACAGGTACCTGCCCGTGGGCGAGACGCTTATTCCGACCGGGGAATTGCGAGCGGTAGCCGGTACGGTCTTTGATTTTACAAGTCCGACCCGCATTGGCGACGGAATCGGTGCGGAGGATGAGCAGATCCGTTTCGGAAAGGGGTACGATCATTGTTGGGTGTTCGCCGACTCATCTTCGGAGCTGAAATTGGTGGCGCGGGTTTCTGAACCCAAATCCGGGAGAGAGATGGAGGTGCTTTCTACCGAGCCGGCCATCCAGTTTTATTCCGGGAATTTCATGACGGGAGAATACCGGGGCAAGGGCGGTCTGAGTTACCCTTACCGTACGGGATTTTGCCTGGAAACCCAGCACTATCCGGACTCTCCGAATCAGCCGGCTTTTCCGTCCACTTCTCTTAAGCCGGGGGAAACCTATTCGTCCACCACGGTATATCGATTCTTGTAAGTACAGATGAACTAAGCAAGAGAAGGACACGAGTAATTTCGTGTCCTTCTTTTTTTATGGCCAGATGCCTTGGCCTGACAAATAGAGCATAGTAATTTTCCTATATTTTTTTGAACTAAACACATGGCGAAAAGGTTATATAATTCCGGTCCGTTATCGGAATGGTTTTTGGTCGGAAAAATTTCAAAAAAAGGCGAAATATAAGCTCCTGATAGTAAGGGGAAAGCTATTTTTTGGTGTATTTTTATTTGTTTATTGCTTGTAGAATAAATAAAAGCTGGTATCTTTGCAGTCCTTTCAGAGAGCAAGAGAGGGCGGGGCTTTAGAGGAATAAAAAAATATTTTAAAAAAGTTTTGCGAAGATAAAAAAAGGTTCTACCTTTGC
>JBEBRS010000107.1:0-10138 GCA_040394705.1 Leadbetterella byssophila | reverse complement strand
CTGGGCCGACCTGGGCATTGATCCTTATAAAAATATGGTTTGTCAGACGCCCCCCTTTCGCTTGAGAGTAGGCCTGGCCGAGTATCTCTTCTGTAATCAGGATCTCCTCATGGAGTCGATCGATACCGCGCTTACCGATAAATCCAATTACATCGATGACCTGGCATACCATACGGCAGTACACGAATGGACCAACATTCTGGAGATCGGGGATAAGAAAACCTATGAGAAACACTTTACGGCCACCAGTGCGTTCCTGGGAGATCGGCTGGCAGAAGGAAGGGAGAAAAGTACCCTGCTTCTTAACCGACTGAATTCCAAAAAGTAATCCACCATACCCGGAACATAATTCTTCGGATGAAACAATGAAAGTAGACCTGAGTACATATCGGAATCCCGAATACGATCACGGGGCAGGGCCTTTGAAAAGGCTGGTTTGGCACTTGTGCAGCAAGGCTTTTATCCACTCCCAGTTACCTCTGCCGGTGAGTTTCAAACGGGCTATACTTCGGGCCTTTGGTGCAAGGATAGGGCGGGGGGTCATGATCAAACCCCAGGTGAACATCAAGTATCCCTGGTTCCTGGAAATCGGTGATCATGCCTGGATAGGCGAGGAAGTTTGGATTGATAACCTGGTCATGGTGAAAATTGGTCCCAGTTGCTGCCTTTCTCAGGGAGCCATGATGCTTACCGGAAATCACGATTTTAGTAAGGCCACTTTTAACCTGATCACAGGGGCTGTCATACTGGAGGAAGGGGCATGGGTGGGAGCTAAATCGGTGGTGTGCCCGGGAGTAACCGTTGGAAGTCACGCCGTACTGGCGGTGGGGTCGGTAGCGACTAAAAATTTGGAAGAATGGACTATATACCAGGGGAATCCTGCGATTTCAATAAAAAAACGTACCGTTAACTAACTTTTCTTTTATTAATTAGTACTATTGTATATTTTTACAGGCCCATCTGGAATAAATTTTGCAGAAAACCACTAGAAGGAAGTATAATCAAACAGGACAGTAGAAAAACAAAGTGCCACTTTTTATGAGCTTGATATTTGAAGAATTAATTTCCGATCATCTCTTTCGGGTAATTATTTCAGGGATTACCGCCCTGGTGGTAACCTGGCAGGCGATACCGGTAATCCGGAATATCTGTGAAGAACGTAACCTTTCCGATAGTCCCATAAAAAGGAGCTCTCACAAGCATCCCGTACCTACTTTTGGCGGGGTGGGTATTTTTGCCGGTACTCTCATTGGTTACATGATCTGGAATTTTATGGACGAGAGGTACCTTATGCACAAGGTATTCGCGTGTACCATTATCTTGTTTTTCCTCGGTATTAAAGACGACATTTACGGCCTTAGTGCTTCGAAAAAGTTTTTTTCCCAGATTTTGACCGCCCTGCTGATTGTAGTGGGCAGTGACCTCCGTATTTCCAGCTTTTTTGGGATTTTCGGTCTGCATGAGCTACCGTATATCGCAAGCGTGCTGTTTTCTATTTTCCTGATTGTAGCCCTGATTAATGCCTTCAATCTGATAGACGGCATAGACGGGCTGTCTGCCGGTGTGGCTATGATCGCAAGCAGCGGTTTTGCGCTGTGGTTTATGCTGAACGGTTACTGGTCGCTTGCTTGCCTCGGGTTTAGCCTGGCCGCGTCTCTGTTCGCATTTCTGCGATTTAATTTCTCCAAAACCAGTAAAATATTCATGGGAGATACCGGTTCACTTGTGGTGGGTTTCTGGGTGGCGGTCATGGCCTTGAAATTTGTGGAAGTCAACGTGAACATCACCACGGAGAATATCTACCAGAATGCACCCGTGATTGCTATCGCCTTGCTTTCCGTACCTATTTTCGACACGTTAAGGGTTTTCAGTATTCGGATTTTAAGAGGAAAATCACCCTTCGCTGCCGATAGAAGCCACGTACACCACCTGATGGTAGACCTGGGCCTTTCTCATCCTGTGGCCTCTTTTATTCTGTATGGGTTTACTATTCTCTTTACGTCCGTAATCTATTTCTCACGCCAGTATTTTACCAATACACAGTTATCCGTAGCCATACTGGTTATTTTTTCCCTTTATATCCTGGTTGGTTTCCTAATGGAAAAAGAACGAGTACGGTACGTGCGTAGCCGGGCATCAAGAAGAGGGAAAGAACCTTCAGGAAGCAGCGCGGCAGTGGAGAAAATTCCCGTTAAAAACTAAAGCTGTCTAAAAAGCATTATCGCGTGGTATATTCACGTGTACTTTTTAAACAGCTTCTCGTTTTCCTCAGCGTCAGTTTGTCGCTGAAATTGTCCATTTTGTAAGGATTCCCCTTATTCCCACTCAATTGTGGCCGGCGGCTTGGAACTGATATCGTACACCACGCGGTTGACTCCTTTTACTTTGTTGATGATCTGGTTAGATACTTCCCCCAGGAAATCATACGGAAGGTGAGCCCAGTCGGCCGTCATGCCGTCTACACTCGTCACCGCACGAAGCGCTACTACGTTTTCGTAGGTTCTTTCGTCGCCCATAACCCCCACGCTTTGCACGGGAAGGAGAATGGCGCCCGCTTGCCAGATGGAATTATACAGGCCTTTTTCTCGGAGGGAATTAATGAAGATCGCATCTACATTCTGAAGAATAGCCACTTTTTCCGGGGTAATATCGCCCAGTATCCGGATGCCTAAGCCCGGGCCGGGGAAAGGGTGCCTGGAGATCAGGTGATCCGGCATGTTCAGTGAGCGGCCTACCTGGCGTACCCCGTCTTTAAACAGGAGCTTCAGGGGCTCTACCACTTTGAGTTTCATAAAATCAGGCAAACCGCCTACGTTGTGGTGCGATTTAATGGTCACAGACGGCCCTTTAACCGAAACCGATTCAATGATATCAGGGTATATGGTGCCTTGTCCTAACCATTTTACTCCCTCCAAGCGGTGGGCTTCGTCATCAAACACCTCTATAAAGGTTTTGCCAATGGCTTTGCGCTTGTCTTCCGGGTCAGAGAGGCCCTCCAAGGCCGCATAAAATCGCTCTTTGGCATCCACTCCTTTTACATTCAGACCCAGGCCCTGGTAGGAATCAAGTACCTGCGTAAATTCGTCTTTACGCAGGAGGCCGTTATCTACGAAAATACAATACAGGTTCGCGCCTATAGCTTTGTGAATCAGTAAAGCGGCTACCGATGAATCTACCCCTCCGGATAAACCCATGACCACTTTGTCGTCTCCCAGCATTTCTTTCAGTTCCGCTACGGTAGATTCTACAAAAGATTCCGGCGTATAGCTCTGATCGCATCCGCAAATATCCACTACGAAATTTTCCAGCATCTTTTTCCCGTCTTCCGAATGGGTCACCTCCGGGTGAAACTGGATACAAAAGGTATCTTCTCCCTCAAAACGAAAAGCGGCATTGGCTACTGATTCGGTGGAGGCCGTCAGGCGGGCGCCTTCAGGAAGGCGTGTAATGGTATCACCGTGTGACATCCATACCTGAGATTTAAGAGGAATTCCCCGGAAAAGTTTGTCGTCAGCGTCTATCGAAACCAGGTGCGCCCGTCCGTATTCCCGGCTGTCTGATTTTTCTACAGCGCCCTTAAATTCTTTGGCCAGTAATTGTGCTCCGAAACACACCCCCAGAAGCGGAAGTTTCCCTTTGAGCAGAGACAGGTCTACGGCTGGGGAGCCTTCTTCCATCACTGAACTGGGACTGCCCGAAAGAATAACTCCCTTAATGTTTTCCGTAAGTTCCGGAATCTTATTGAACGGGTGTATCTCGCAATACACATTGAGCTCCCTTACTCTCCGCGCGATCAACTGTGTATATTGCGAACCAAAATCAATGATCAGAATCTCCTGCATAATATATTTTACTTGATGATAAATTGTCTCTAAATTTGTGCAACCAGAAATCTCCGATGAACATTTCCTACTTTATAGCAAACCGTATACGAAATCCTAAGGGCCGGTCTTTTTCCAGGGTCATCGTGAGAGTGGGTATCCTGAGCGTGGCGATAACCGTTTCCGTTATTATTTTGTCGTTTTTTGTCCTCTTGGGGTTTAAAAATACGATCAAGGAGAAACTCTTCAGTCAGACGTCTCATATTCAGGTCAGCAAAATTACACTTAATCGTTCATTTGAAGAAACGCCGGTTCCAAATAATTCTCAGTATTTTGAGGAAGCACAGGCAGTACCGGGGGTAAAGTCGGTCAATCGCATCGCCTATAAGTCGGTTATCCTTAAATCGGAAGAGGAAATCTCGGGAGTTGTACTCAAAGGCGTGGATTCCGCGTATGACTGGACCGAGTTTGACAAAAACCTGACTGAAGGCCGGGTACTCCATCCGGATTCCTCCAATGAGATTGTGGTGAGCGCCCGTATTGCGGGGCTGTTAAATACGAAAGTGGGGGAGAGCATTTTTGCGTATTTCATACAAGACCCGCCCCGGGCCAGGAAACTCACCGTGGTGGGCATTTATGACACCCATGTGGAAGAACTGGATCAGTTGTACACCCTTACCCACCTGTCGCTCATTCAGCGCATTAACCAGTGGGAAGAAGGGGAGTTCGGGCATCTCGACGTGTACCTTGATGATCTGGGCCTTATGAACCGGGTGAAAGACGGTCTCCTGGATATCTATCCTCAGGATTATAAAGTAACGGAAGTGACGGAGCTGCTGCCCCATTTTTTTGAATGGTTCAAATTCCTGGACCGGAACATCGTACTGATCATTGTGCTGATTATGCTGGTGGCGGCCTTCAATATGATTTCCGTACTTCTGATTATGATTATGGAACGTACGCCTATGATCGGGCTCCTGAAATCCCTGGGATCCTCCGGGTCGCAGATCAGGCGCATTTTCCTGATAAACAGCTCCCGCATTATTCTGTATGGTCTTTTACTGGGCAATGCCGTGGCGCTGTTGCTGGCTTTCTTACAATGGAAGTTCCGCCTGATCAAATTGGATGCCCAGAATTATTATATGAATTATGTGCCGATCGAATGGAGTTGGTTGGCGGTGGCAGGGGTGAACCTCGGAGTCTTTATTGTAGTGCTTCTGGTGACTATACTGCCTACCTTCAGTATCACAAAAATCAGCCCGGTAACGGCTTTGAAGTATAAGGACTGAGGTTTAACAAATGCCCTTCGACAACTCAGTATGACAAAGGCATCATACTCCTGTCACCCTGAGCTTGTCGAAGGGCACCCTGAGCTTGTCGAAGGGCATATTGAATTTTGATCAATACCTCCTCACCGTAAAATTAGACATTCCGCTGTCGGTATCAATATAGATCTTTTTGGCGGCGCTGTCAAAGCCTTCGGTGCGGTAAAGTCCGGAGTTGATTTTAGTGAACCCGGTGAAGTTCTTCGCGTTCAGCGCCCCGTCCATTTTTATTTCACAGCCTACGCCCTCCGGTACTTCAATATGGATGTTGGCTACTCCGCTTTCAATTTTCACAGTTGATTCGTTCATCAGATCTCCCATTTTCAAATCAATGTTCGAAGCGCCCGTTTCGAGGTTAATTTTTTCCACTTTATAGGGTGTCAGATCGTATTTCAGATCGCCCGCTCCAATTTCCATATCGATATTCCATACCGGTTCTGTATTGAGTTTCAGGGTCACTTTACGGCTCAGCCCTTTATCGTTCAGGCGTACTTTTTTCTGGCTTTTCATCTTGAACGAAACCTTTTGGTGGCTTCCTGAAGTTTCCTCTCTCAGGGTAAAATCACTCACGCCGGCCAGCCGGGTGTCTGCCGCAAACAGTTGGTCGGAAGAGGCTTCTTCCAGCAAAAACTGGGCTGCTCCGCCACCTATGTTTAATTCGGCTGTTTTTACACCCTCGTTTTTATCTACCTTATAGGTCTGGTGAGTGGTAGCCCCTTCTTCGTACGTAAAAGTGCTGTCATCGTCACTGATATCTACATCGAAATCAAATCCTTTTTCACTGAACCGGTCTTCCACTTTTTTAAAGGTATTGGAGGTACAATTGTAAATTCCAAAGGGAATGGCGAGGGCCACCAGTAATACTGACGTAGAATTTAACATGCTGCGGCGGCTGTCTAACATGACCGCTACACCGGCCAGAATGATCAGCACCGGCCAGAACCGTGCAATCTCCCGCATGCTGATATCGAAACTGAACCAGTTATTCACCAGGCCCAGGGCCAGCCCTCCCAGCAGGATCAGGATAGCGCCCAGAAAAATATTGTTCGTGTTTTTCATAAGTGTAATAGTTATTAGCGATCAGCTTTTAGCAATCAGCTTTCTGAAAACTGACTTCTGATGGCTGTTAGTTTTATTTTTAAAAACTTGTACCGCCTGTATTTCCACCGTAGGGCGGATTACCCGGGGTCTGATGATCATCTCTTTCTTTCACAATGATCCATACCCCCAGACCAACCAGTACCAGAGGCCACATATTCTTGATATAACTGAAAAGGTTGATATCAAAGAACGTTTTGAAAGAAAAAATGGCACCGAGAATGATCAGGACCAATCCTCCTGCAATATTTCCGTTTCTTGTTTGATTGCTCATTTCGTTATCTGCGTTTAAATTACTGTTTTCTGAATTACCTACTGTTTCCAAAGCCCCGTATCGTTTAGGAAGCAGGGCCCACAACACTAAATACGCAATTCCTACCGGGATTGCTGTAAATAAGAGTACCACAAAGATGATCCGCACCAGCGTTACATCCGTTCGGAAGTGGTCTGCCAGTCCCAGGCAGACACCCCCTAAAATACTGTTTTGGTTTTTAATTCTATACATTTTGCTTTTCATAATTGTAGAACAAATGTAGAGATAAGAATCGGTACTTGGTATAGCAAACTACATGAATGGTATTTTAGCTGGATGAGAGTGTTTATTTGGGGTACCGGAATTCCGGTTTCACAAGGTTCGGGACTCTTTTCTTTCTGTTTTCGTAACTTTCTTTATTTCAGTAGTTTAATTAATAGTTCTCTTCTATATATTCCAGGGCTTCCATCAGCGCAGTATAGGAGTTAATACCTACCTGCTTTTCAAAGCTACCTATAAAAGCCAGGCCGTCTACCCGTTCAGGTATTGATTTAATATTCTCAAAATCAAATCCTTGTAGTATTTCATTGTCGAAATCCTGCAGTGAATTCTCCGTAATGGGGCCGGTAAAGAGCAGCACTACGTCGGGTTCCGGGACGAACGGCAGAAGGGAAGGATCTTCGGCCCACTCCAGCACTTTCAGCCCCGTATCCACCAGGGGAATAAGGTGAAACTGATCCGGGCTGAACAGAAAACCCTCCGGTGCGTATTCGGCCAGGGCATTCTGGATACGGCCCAGGTCGTTGCCCGGCAAGGAGGCCAGGATTTTCACGCCGCTTACCCAGCCTCTGATCTCATCAAATTTCTTTTTGGGTACATGGTATTCACTTTCTTCGTCAAGGTCAAAGGAAATATAATCCACAAACATGCCCGCGCAGTACCGGGCTTCCGACAGACTGGTAATACTCTTGACCAGTACTTTTTTATTCAGCATATTCGGTTTTTTTGCAAAAATACGAAAGATTTCAGCTATTCACCGTTAGACATTCGCAATTCGCTTTTTTGACCCGGCATCTAACATCTAACATCTAATATCTAATGTCTAACATCTAATATCTAATGTCTAACATCTAACATCTAACATCTAACACCCAACCAAAGAACCAAAAACGCCTCACCGTTGTTTACTAATTTTAAACCAAATCGGAGGGCTTTGAACCCTCGCAGAAAATGTCAGAAAAAGGAAGAGTTTTAGTAGCCATGAGCGGCGGTATAGACAGCTCACTGGCGGCGGTTCTGCTGCACGAGCAGGGCTATGAAGTAGTGGGAATGACCATGAAAACCTGGGATTACGCCTCTTCAGGCGGTACCAAGAAGGAAACAGGCTGCTGTAGCCTCGATTCTATCAATGACGCCCGGGCCATTGCGGTGAACCTCGGGTTTCCGCATTATATCCTGGACATACGTTCAGAGTTTGGCGATTCTGTGATTGACCATTTTACAGGAGAGTATCTTGAAGGGCGTACGCCCAATCCCTGCGTTTTATGCAACACACATATTAAATGGGATGCGCTTTTAAGACGGGCAGATAATCTGAATTGTGATTTTATTGCTACAGGGCACTATGCCAATATCAGGGAAGAAAACGGCCGCCACATCATTTCGAAAGGGGTAGACCAGGCAAAAGACCAGAGCTATGTGCTCTGGGGTGTTTCCCAGGAAAGTCTGTCGCGTACGCTCTTACCCCTCGGTAATCTCACTAAGGCCGAGATCCGGGAAATGGCCAAAGCGCGTGGGTTCTTCGATCTGGTCAATAAGTCAGAGTCTTACGAAATCTGTTTTGTGCCCGATAACGACTACCGCAGCTTTCTGAAGCGGCGGGTGGAAGGATTGGAAGAACGGGTGGCTGGCGGAAACTTTTTATTGGAAAACGGACAGTTGGTGGGTTAGAACGAAGGCTATCCTTTCTACACCATCGGTCAGCGCAAAGGACTGAAAATAGCCATGGGCTACCCGGTATTTGTAACGGAGATCCGGAAGGACACCAACGAAGTGGTGCTGGGCACCGAAGAATACCTGAAAAAGAACGGTATGGTGGTAGGCAAGCTTAACCTCCAGAAATACGCCGCTATCCCCGCGGGCGGATTAAGCACGCTGACTAAGATACGGTATAAGGACAGGGGTGAAAGCGCTTATATTCAGCAAACCGAAGAAGATAAGATCGAAGTCATTTTTGATGAGCCGGTATCGGCCATTGCGCCCGGTCAGGCCGCCGTATTCTACGAAGGCGATGACGTGGTGGGCGGCGGCTGGATCCTGAAAAGTTACCGGGTATGATGTGGGGGCGTTGCACGCAACGCCCACGTGGTTATTCCTCAAAAATAAATACCTGGTCTACTATATTTATCTGGATAATTCCCATCGACCGGGCAGTTTTAAGCTCCCCGGCTTCTACCGTACCGTTTCCGTTAATGTCCGTCCAGTAGCTGGTAAGCAGGAGCTCACTGCAGTCAATAAAGCCGTCATTATTTTGGTCAAAAATATCACGGACTTTTGCCCAACCGTTACGATACTTGTTTTGAGTGCCATCTATGCCTGTTTCATTCATGATTTCTCTTCCATCATCAATCTGGCCGTTCCCGTTGATGTCATATACCAGTTGCGCATCCAGCGTATTCCATTCATGTATTTTGTCTTTTACCCCATCGCCGTTAATATCAAAGCATACGCTGTTTCCTCCTGTTATATTAAGTTTATTATCCTGGTTGGTATCAAGGTAGACAGGATCAACCGGGGTAGCTCCGGAGCCACTTTTTCCAAGTGTACTGGCCAACGTGGTATCCCATGCCTTCCCGGTTTTTTGAGTTTTTCCCTGCTGGAAAACCACTGTGAACTTAAGGCTCTGCAGTGAGAGAACCCGGAGGTCACTTATGGGCAGGTCCGGACGAAGAACATCTTTATGGTTGGAATTGTTCAGGGCAGCTATGAGGTTCAGGTAATTATCTGAGGTGCCGGGTACATCACCTGTAGGAACAAAGGTGTATTCTGCTATATACTGACCGTCACCAGTAGTATAGCTGTTCAGCTGAACCGTGTAGCGCAGACCATTGACCTCCACCCAGGGGTTATTCCCTTCCTTGAGAGTTACCGCTACATCCAGTACCGGACCTGACGGCCCTCCTTTCCGTAGCCCTATGGAATAGGTAGACTGGCTCTGTTCGGCCAATTCGAAAATATCAATACTCGGACAGTAATTAAAAGCGAAGTCCGGGAAGTCACGTACGGTTCCTGTGGAAACCCGCTGCAGTACAAGATTGTGGATATCCAACTTGGAAATACCGCCCCATTTGACCATGGCTGCAAACTGCTCTTTCAGGCCCATGGCCAGGAAGCGGTCTCTGGAAAGAGGGGCATTTTGCTCTTCCGAAGGTATATTTTGACGGGAGCAGGAAAACAGGCATAAGAACGCCAGCAGAGGTACGAACAATTTTCTTGTCATATTTTTTTACTTAGGTGAAAAATGATGCGAAATGTAATGCAGGGGCATCGTTTCCGATGCCCCCAGCTACCCTTATTGTTGCGCAGATGTTAGGTATGAGCTAGCCGTTTATCGTCGTAGAGGTCATTGACCTGGTTGGGTA
>JBEBRS010000106.1:0-10159 GCA_040394705.1 Leadbetterella byssophila | reverse complement strand
AGTAAGTAAATTGTATTGGACAAATACCACGATTTGTAGGAATTTTACAAAAAAATTCAATCGATAATGGAAACTTTATTGGCCGGAGAAGCCACATTGACTACCGATTTTCTCCCTCTGAAGGGTACGGACTATGTAGAATTGTATGTTGGAAATGCCCGACAGGCAGCATTTTATTATGAACTGGCCTTTGGCTTTAAGACCGTGGCGTACGCGGGTCCGGAGACCGGATTGAAGAACAAGGTTTCTTATGTGTTGCAGCAGGGAAAGATCCGGTTGGTGCTGACGGGTGACCTGAAAGGAGATACGGAGATAGCAGACCACGTGAAACGCCATGGTGACGGCGTAAAAGTACTGGCCCTGTGGGTGGATGACGCGCGGAAGTCGTTTGAGGAAACCGTAAAGCGGGGAGCCGTAGCCGTACATGAACCCCGGGTTTTGAAAGACGAAGACGGGGCGGTGGTGCTGGCTTCCATACGTACCTACGGCGATACCGTGCATACTTTTGTAGAGAGAAGCGGGTATAACGGGATATTTCTGCCCGGTTATGTGCCGTATGAGAGTAAAACCTTCAGAGGAGACGTGGGCCTGGAGCATATTGACCACTGTGTAGGCAATGTGGAACTGGGGGAGATGAACCAATGGGTGAAATTTTACGAGGAGGTACTGGGTTTCAAACTGCTGATTACGTTTGATGATGAGGATATTTCTACCGAATATTCGGCGTTGATGTCGAAAGTGGTGGCCAACGGAAACGGCTATGTGAAGTTTCCTATCAATGAACCCGCAGACGGGAAGCGGAAATCCCAGATCGAAGAGTATATTGAATTTTATAACGGTTCAGGGGTGCAGCACCTGGCGGTAGCTACCCACGATATTGTGGAGACGGTTTCACGCCTGAGAGCAAACGGGGTGGAGTTCCTGGAAGTACCTGACACGTATTACGAAGACCTGACCGAAAGGGTAGGCGTGATTAAGGAAGATCTGAAGGAGATTAAGGAACTGAATATCCTGGTAGACCGGGACGAAGAGGGTTACCTGCTCCAGATTTTTACCAAACCGGTCACCGACCGCCCCACCATGTTTTTTGAGATCATTCAGCGCCGCGGAGCTACTTCTTTCGGGAAAGGAAATTTCAAAGCCTTGTTTGAAGCAATTGAAAGAGAGCAGGCAAGAAGAGGTAATTTGTAAAAATCTTTGTAAATTGTTCGTGATTCTGACCGCGCGAAGGGTTGGAAAGGCGATTATCTGAATCAATAGTATGCCCGTTTATCATCAATTAGGACAAATACCGGCCAAAAGGCATGTGCAGTTCCGGAAGCCGGACGGGGGCTTGTATTATGAGCAGCTCTTCGGTACCATCGGGTTTGACGGCATGTCTACCCTCATGTACCAGGTATACCGGCCTACCATGGTCAAAGAAATACTTTCGGAGAGGGATGTACAACCCGAAATAGCTGTAGCCAAGGGCATCAAAGCCCGGCTTCTGAAAGGCTTTGAGGTAAAGCCGGAAGACGATTTCCTGGATAGCCGGAAAGCCTTGCTGGTGAATAAGGATATTCATATCGGTCTGGCCGCTCCGAGGCGGTCGCTCCGGAAATACTTTTACAAGAATGTGGATGCCGACGAGCTGCTATTTATTCATCGGGGCAGCGGTACCCTGAGAACCCAGCTCGGAAACATCCCTTTTGAATACGGAGATTACCTGGTGATTCCCCGCGGAATTATTTACCAGGTGGATTTTGATACGGAAGACAATCGCCTGCTTTTCGCTGAAAGTTTTCACCCTATCTATACGCCCAAACGCTACCGGAACTGGTTCGGGCAGCTGCTGGAGCATTCGCCTTTCTGCGAGCGGGATTATAAACTTCCCCGCGACCTGGAAACCCACGACGAAAAGGGAGATTTCCTTGTAAAAATCAAAAAGGAAGGGGTTTTGTACGATATGCTGTATCCCACCCACCCGTTTGATGTGGTGGGCTGGGACGGCTACAATTATCCTTACGGTTTTTCCATTCATAATTTTGAACCCATCACGGGGCGCATACATCAACCGCCTCCGGTACACCAGACGTTTGAGACCTCGGCTTTTGTGGTTTGTTCGTTTTGCCCGCGCCTGTACGATTACCACCCTTTGAGTATTCCGGCGCCTTATAACCATTCCAATATTGATTCGGATGAGGTGCTGTACTATGTAGACGGCGACTTTATGAGTCGGAATAACATCGAAAAAGGACATATTACCTTGCATCCCGGAGGCATTCCGCATGGACCGGCGCCGGGAGCGTACGAACGGTCGGTCGGACAAACGGAAACGCAGGAGCTGGCCGTGATGATCGATACTTTCCGGCCCTTGTCTGTAACCGCCGAAGCGTTGCACATTGATGACGGAAAATATTATCGGTCATGGTTGGAGTGATCCGTCCCGATTTTTTGTTATACATGTAGTTATTACCCCGTATTATGAACTTTTCTACGGATACTATCCCTTTTGGGATTTTTTCTTTTGGAGACTCTAAAAAATGCCTGGCGACGGCCGTGGAAGACAAAGTAGTAGATCTCTCTTTCCTGGCCAACGAAGGTCTTTTTGATGATTTGGATATTCCCCGCCCGGTTTTCAGTCGGCCTTACCTGAACGATTTTATCGCCCTGGGAAAGAAGAAGACCAATGCGGTGCGTCACCTGCTCCGGAAATTGCTGAAGAACCCTACGCCAGAGATCATGGACGCCTATTTTTATAATCAGCAGGTAGATCTGCATCTTCCGGTAAAGGTGGGCGATTATACCGATTTTTATTCTTCTGAGCAGCACGCTTATAATGTAGGTGTGATGTTCCGTGATCCGGAAAACGCCCTCTTGCCGAACTGGAAGCATTTGCCCGTAGGGTATCACGGCCGGGCCAGCTCCATTTTTGTGTCGGGTACGCCTTTCCACCGTCCGAAAGGGCAAATTATGCCGGCAGGAGCTGCTTCGCCGGTGTTTTCGGCCACACGGCGACTGGATTTTGAGCTGGAAATGGCGGCCGTGATAGGGAAGGCCAATGCACCGGGTGAACCCATTTCTGTGGATAAAGCGGAAGAATATATTTTCGGTTTCCAGTTGTTTAATGACTGGTCTGCGCGGGATATCCAGGCATGGGAGTATGTGCCGTTGGGTCCTTTTTTGGCAAAGAATTTCTTTTCGTCGGTGTCTCCCTGGGTGATACCCCTGGAGGCCCTGGAGCCGTTTCGGGTACCGGCGCAAAAACAGGATCCGCCCGTGCTGCCCTATTTGCAAGAGGAAAATCCTACCCAGTTTGATGTACAGTTGGAAGTAGTGCTGACCACGGCCGCGGGTGCAGAAAAGGTGATCAGTAATTCTAACTTTAAAAATCTGTACTGGACGGTGCCTCAGCAGATAGCACATCATACGGTGACCGGCTGTAATCTACAGGTAGGTGATCTGCTGGCATCCGGCACCATTTCGGGCAAAGCGCCGGAAAGTTTCGGGTCTTTGCTGGAGCTGACCTGGGGCGGAAAAGAGGCTATCCGCTTTGAAGACGGTACCGAAAGGCGTTTCCTGGAAGACGGAGATACGCTCACCATTCGGGGATGGGCCGAAAAAGACGGTATTCGGGTGGATTTCGGGGAAGTGAGTAATACGGTCTTGCCACCTCGGATATCTAGTAGCTAAAGGCTAATATCTAACAGCTAAACTATATACAGATGAAGACCATAAGCCCTCAAACCGTCTCCACCGCCGAATTTCACTCCTACCTCTTGAGTTCGGTGGCCCCGCGGCCCATCGCTTTTGCCAGTACGGTAGACCAGGATGGAAACGTGAACCTTAGCCCGTTCAGCTTCTTCAACGTGTTTGGAAGTAACCCGCCCACGCTCGTGTTTTCGCCCAATAAGCGGGTGCGGGATAACAGCGGGAAAGATACGCTTGACAATGTATATGCGGTGGATGAGGTGGTGATCAATATGGTAGACTACAGTATGGTGGAGCAAGTGTCTCTAGCCAGTTGCGAATACCCGAAAGGAGTGAACGAGTTTATCAAAGCGGGGTTTAGCGCGGTGCCGTCTGAGATAGTGAAGCCGCCCAGGGTTGGAGAGGCCAAGGTAGCTTTTGAATGTAAAATACGACAAATTGTAAGTATGGGCGATCAGGGTGGCGCGGCGAACCTGGTCATTTGTGAGGTGGTGCTGGCCCACGTGGCGGAAGAGCTGCTGGGCGAAAACGGCCGCATAGATCCGACTAAAACCGACTGGGTAGCCCGAATGGGAGGCGACTGGTATTGCCGGGCTTCCGGGCAGGCGGTTTTTGAAGTAGCGAAACCCAACGTTCATCTCGGAGTAGGGGTAGACGCTATCCCTGATTTTATCCGGAAAGACCCGAGGTTTACGGGCAATGACCTGGGAAGGCTCGGAAACATAGCGCAACTGCCGGAGGCACCGGCTGTATCTGCCTTCTTACAAGAGCATCGGGGGCAAGATTTCCCGGCACTGGCGAAAGAACTGGTGGGCAAAAATGAAGTAGAGAAAGCCTGGTGTGCTATCCTGGCTGCACCGCTCAGAGGCTGATGGCCGCTTGCGCGATATCCGCGATGATCTTTTCATTGACTTCGTCGCTTTCATAAGAATCTGCCACAAAAACCACCGCAATATACGAGCGCCCGTCAGGGAGAATCAGGATGCCCGCGTCGTGGGTGGCGGCCGACATGCCCTCCGGGTTTCGGCCGGAAGTACCGGTTTTATGTGCCACCTGCGTGCCTTCGGGCACGCCCGCGCTGAGGCGCTTTTGGCCGGTAGGAGAGTGGGCCATCTGTGACCAGAGGAAATTATGCATATCGCCGGAAAGGAATTCGCGGAGGTAGAATTTTTTAAGCAGCTCTGCCACCGACACCGGCGTGGCTATATTCCGGAACTGTGCTTCCCAATCCCGATGCATTTCTTCCTCGTTGACTTCTATCTGTGTGCCGGAAATGCCCAGCGACCGTATGTGGGCATTCACGGCCTCCGGGCCACCGATGCGGCGAAGCAGGATATCGCACGCGTTGTTATCGCTCAGGGAAACCATGTAATATACCAGGCTGTCGAGTCGCATGCTCAGGTCTTTTTGCCCGTGTTCATCGCGGAGGGGGCTCCAGATATTTTCCAGGATTTCCTCTGCCTTAACGGCGATGGGTTGATCCAGGGATAGACGGCCCCGGTCTACCTCGTCCAATACTTTGGCCGCAATATGAAATTTGAAGACAGACTGTAAGGGGAAATTCTCCGCTCCGTTTACTTCGGTAAGCACTCCCGTTTCCATGTCGATTACGGCGACTCCGACCCGCAAATTTTTGTCTTTTACGAGGGCATTGACCCGGTCTTCCAGCGCCTCTTTCCGGGTACAGGAAAACAGACAGAGGCCAATTAAAAAGGGATACCATTTTCTCATGTGTATAAAATTTTTGCTTTCAGCCTTCAGCTTTCAGCAATCAGCCGGGCGGAGGGCCGCCCCGCGACACTTCGCTTATACATTGGCGGCGGGAGGCGCTCCTCCGGGCGGCGCATCGCTTGGTGTGCCGGTTTTCTGATAGCTGATAGCTGAATGCTCATGGCTATTTCATGTGTATACTTGGGTAACTATAAATCTTCATCGGGTTCAATATGAATTAAAACGTTTTCTATGGAGGGGATTTTCTCCAGCAAGGTGTCTTTCAGGCGGTGGGCGATATCGTGGCCTTCCCTGACGGTAAGCGATGCCCTGACGATGGCGTGAAGGTCTACATGGTAGGTCATACCTGCCTTTCGGATATACAGTTTTTCGGTGCCGCGGATGCCGGGAACGGCCGCGGAAACCTCCTGTATCTCGGATTTCAGTTCGTCGTAATTCTGCTCGTCCATGATTTCTCCCAGGGCAGGGCGGAAGATCAGGTAAGCATTGTAAATGATAAGTCCGGAAGCGAATAAGGCGGCCCAGTCGTCGGCAGACTCATAGCCTTTGCCCATCACAAGCGCTATGGAAATCCCGATAAAGGCGGCCACGGAAGTCAGGGCGTCTGCGCGGTGATGCCAGGCTTCGGCTTTCAGGAAAGAACTGTTGGCCTTGGTGCCGTGGTGGAGTACCCAGCGGTAAGAACACTCTTTCCAGAGAATAATTCCGGCCAGTACCCATAACGTAAACGATCTGGGCGCTTCATGCGGGGTGCGTATATTTTGAATGCTTTGCCAGGCAATCACGAAAGCCGATACCAGAAGGAAGGCTACCACCAGAAAAGTGATCAGAGGTTCTACCCGGCCATGGCCGTAGGGGTGGTTTTTGTCGGCAGGTTTACTGGAATATTGGATGCCCAGTAAGACCAGCAGGGAGGCGAAAATATCGGAGGTAGACTCAATGGCGTCGGCAATCAGTGCGTACGAATTACCCAGCACTCCCGCCACCCACTTCAGGATCGCAATCAGCACATTAGACAGGAGACTTAAACGGGTGATCTGTAATGCGGACGTGCGCATAGTACGGATTGTTTTGTCAAATATAGGCTTTAAAACCGGGAATTACACCTAAACCGCCCTAAAAGTAGCAGAGCGGGTTAGAGAAAAATCTTATTTTTGACGATGCCGTTTCGGTGAAGAAAGTATTGCAGGGAGGTTTTGAGGCATCCCAGACCGTAGATTACGCTTCTTCTGAAGTTGATGGAAGAGGCCTCTTTGAAATATTTGGTAGGACAGGTCACTTCCCCGATTTCATAATCTTTATTGAAGATCTGGCATAGCATCTGGTTGTCAAACACAAAATCGTCGGAGTTGTCTTCGATGTTAATGTTTCGCACCACTTCTGCCGAAAATGCCCGGTATCCGGTGTGGTATTCAGACAGTTTCTGGTTGATGACGAGGTTTTGCGTAAAGGTGAGCAGGCGGTTAGCCACGTATTTGTAAAGGGGCATCCCTCCCCGAAGGGCGCCGTTGCCCAGGATACGCGAGGCCAGTACCACCGGGTATAGTTCGCTGGCAATCATATACGACATCACGGGAATGAGCTTTGGGGTATATTGATAATCGGGGTGCAGCATAATGATGATGTCAGCTCCCAATTCCAGGGCCTTCTGATAGCAACTTTTCTGATTCCCGCCATAGCCCCTGTTTTTTTCATGCGAAACGATGTGGTGTATGCCCACTTTTCGGGCCACTTCAATGGTGTTGTCGCGGGAGGCGTCATCGACCAGTACTACCTCATCCACAATGTCGAAGGGGATTTCGTTATAGGTCTTTTCTAATGTGGCCGCGGCGTTATAAGCGGGAAGTACGACTACTATCTTTTTGTTGAAAATCATATCGGAGTTTCGCTGGAAAAATTCCGGCAAATTTATGAAAAACTTTCCGTTTTATTAGTTAAAATAAGGGTTTTAATACAATTGTTCGGGTGGTTTGCATTCCGATAAACGCGTATTTATACCGGGATCAGGCCTGTTGCAGTTTTCTGAGGTACAGCTGTATGGTATTTTCAAGTCCGTAATACAACGCGTCGGAAATAAGGGCGTGCCCTATGGATACTTCCAGGAGTCCGGGGATGTTCCGGTGAAAATAAGCCAGGTTTTCGAGGCTGAGGTCGTGGCCGGCGTTCAGTCCCAGTCCGGCTTTCTGTGCGGCTTCTGCCGCCGCTACAAAGGGGGCAATGGCTTGCTCCGGATGGATGGGAAAACCGGAGGCATAAGATTCCGTATAAAGTTCGATCCGGTCGGTGCCGGTTTCCGCGGCCGCCTCCACCATCTCCGGCAAAGCATCCACGAAAATGGAAACGCGCACCCCTTCCGCCTGATACAGCTTCACCAGCGCTTTGAGCTTCGCCTGGTGCCGGCGCGTGTCCCAGCCCGCATTAGACGTCAGCGCCCCCAGCGCATCCGGCACCAGCGTCACCTGCTCCGGCCTCACCGACAATACCACCTCCTGGAAACGACCCTCCGTAGGGTTTCCCTCAATATTAAACTCGGTAGTCACCTGCTTTTTCAAATCAAAGACGTCCTGGTAACGGATATGCCGCTCGTCTGGACGCGGATGCACGGTAATTCCCTGCGCACCGAACTTTTCACAATCGGCGGCCACCCGCAGAAGATCCGGTACATTTCCCCCCCTCGAATTTCTTAATGTCGCTATTTTATTGATATTGACCGATAATTTTGTCATTTTTGTGATCCTGAATTTGAATGCCAAAATTAGGAGTTTATACGTTGAAATACTAAAACAAGTAAAGTAATGTCATTAAAAGCAACCATAGATGCGGACATAAAGGCGGCTATGCTGGCCAAAGACCAGGTCAGACTTTTGGCCCTCCGCGATATCAAAAAGGCCATTTTGCTGGAAGAAACCAAGCCGGGTGCCGGTGGACAAATCTCCGAAGCCGACGAATTGAAGCTCCTCCAGAAAGCGGTGAAACAAAGAAAAGATTCCGCAGAGATTTATAAAGGACAGAACCGCCCGGATCTCCTGGAAAAGGAACTGGCCGAAATCGCCATTATTGAGGTTTATCTGCCCGCCGCCATGACCGAAGAAGAACTGGAAGCCGCCGTGAAAGCCATTATCGAAAAAACAGGCGCGAAATCGCCCTCAGACATCGGGAAAGTAATGGGAGCCGCCTCCCGGGAACTGGCCGGAAAGGCGGAAGGACGCGCCATTTCCGAAATGGCTAAAAAACTCCTGGCCTGATCGGTATGTCGGTTTTTGACCTGTTTCTCCTGATTCCCATAGCCCTCGGCGCCTTTAACGGATACCGGAAGGGTTTGCTCATGGAAATCTTCGGTATCGCCGCCTTCGTGGGAGCCATCATTATCGGCTTTAAGTTCCTGTACCTCGGCGCGGGCATCGTGGAAGACAGTATCGGGGCCGACAGGATCAAATGGTTGTCTCCCTACCTGAGTTTTTTCGTGGTTTTTCTACCCGCCCTTTTCCTGATTCGCCAGGTGGGCTTATTGGTAAAAAAAGCCATACGGATTACCTTCCTAGGCGTTTTAGACGGACTTTTTGGCGCCCTTCTCGGTGCCATTACCGCCGCTTTCGGAATCAGTATCCTGATCTGGATTGTAGAGAAAGTGGGGATTCGTTTCCCGGAAGACGCCCTGGCAGAAAGCCAGTTGTACGATTTTATCAAAGGCTTCGCGCCGCGGGTGATCACCCTGGTTTCCGACTGGCTGCCGGGAGGCAACTGGATCGAATACCTCGATCAGCTGAAAGACAGGCTGATGGTCTCTACCCGTATCGGTAACTAAATTTTTTAAACATTGAAAGGCATTTTTTTTGTTTTGGCCCTGCTTTCCATTGCACCTCTGTTCGCACAGGAAGAGGGAAAGAAGCGGGCTGGAAGCCGGGAAGACAACGATATCAAATTATCGGTACTTCCCTATTATAACTTTGGAAAAGGGGTGGGTATGACCTCCCCGGATAGTCTTTTTCAGCTGAACATCCGGTTCAGAATGCAGAACAGGGTGCAATTTGGAGAAGACGAAGACGGAAAGACCGCCATAGGAGCCTACGTCAGGAGATTACGACTGCGTTTCGACGGCTACGTGGGCGACCCCCGCTTCCTCTATGCCATACAACTCTCCTTCGCCCCTGACGACGTAGGAGAAATTCAGGCCGGAGGCAACCTGAACGTGATCCGGGATGCCGTGATTTTTTTCCGGCCCAACGCGTTCTGGACCTTTAGCTTAGGACAAACCAAACTACCGGGCAACCGGCAGCGGGTGAACTCCTCGGGCGCATTGCAGCTAACCGACCGGAGTATCAATAACGCAAAATTTAACCTGGACCGGGATTTCGGATTGCAGATTCATAACCTGAATGAGTTCAGGGACCGGTTTTCCTATAACTTTAAAATGGCGGTTACCACCGGAAACGGAAGGAACACCACCATGGAAGAAGATCAGGGACTTTCCTACACAGGGAAAGTGGAGATCTTCCCCTTAGGCGCTTTTGCCAATTCCGGGTCTACTTTTGAAGGCGATATAGAGAGGGAAAATCGGCCTAAACTGCTGTTTTCAGGCGCCTATAATGTAAACGACAGGGCGGTGAAGTCTCAGGGAACTTTGGGAGATCAGCTTTCGGAGACACGTAGCCAGACCAGCCTGCTGCTGGATGCCATGCTCAAATACCGGGGCTTCATGGCCATGATTGCCTATATGAACCGAAACGCCCGTAACCCC
>JBEBRS010000105.1:0-10333 GCA_040394705.1 Leadbetterella byssophila | reverse complement strand
AGTATCGGTTACGGAGAAAATGTGAAAGAAGGGATTACCCTCGCACTGGGTGAAGAATACATACACAATGTAGTACTATCAGAGGAAAGCATTACCCTAAGTGATGTGGTGGTTTCTGGAACGAGAACGAATTTCTCTACAGAAAAAACCGGAGCTTCTACCAATATTTCCAACACCCAGCTGAGCAGAATGCCGACCGTTAGCCGGAGTATTGCGGATATTGCGAAAGTATCTCCTTTTATGGGAAGCGGGATGAGTATTGCCGGTGCAGACGGACGGAATACCAACTTTACTGTAAACGGTGCAAACTTCAATAATAACTTCGGTCTTAGTGATAATTTGCCCGGAGGTGGTAACCCCCTTTCTCTGGATGCTATTGAAGAAATTCAGGTAGTAGTGGCTCCTTTTGATGTTCGTCAGACAAACTTTATCGGTGGAGGAATTAACGCCATCACCAAATCAGGTACTAACAAATTCAAGGGTTCGTTGTATACCTATTTTAATAATCAGGAAATGCGGGGTAACCGGATCGGTGACACCGATTTTGGTGTACGTCCGGAAGAATCAAGAACGATTTTAGGCGGAACTTTCGGCGGCCCGATCATTAAGAATAAGCTATTCTTTTTTGCCAACGTGGAAACCGAGAAAAGACCTGGTCAACAGGTGGTTCTGTGGAGACCTTCCGAAGACGGTGTGAGCAATACGGCCTTAAATATCTCCCGTACGAAGAGATCGGATATGGACAGGGTGAAACAACACCTGATGGATAATTATGGGTATGATGCGGGTTCTTATACCGACTTTCCCGGCGATATCAGCAATATCAAATGGTTGGGGCAGTTGGACTGGAACATTAATAATGCCAACCGTTTCCGGGTAACGTATAACTACACCAAGAACCAAAGCTGGTCACCTACCAACGGTAACTCAATGGACGGTGGCCCGCGTGCAACTTTTAGCCGGGCTTCAGACAGAGGAATGGTATTCTCTAATTCCATTTATTCCAATGACAACATTGTAAATTCGGTAACCGGCGAATTGAACAGCCGTTTTGGCAACAAAGCGTCTAACCAGCTTTTGGCTACTTATACCAAAATCAAGGATATGCGGGGTTCACCTTCCAGCCCTTTCCCTTTTATTGATATTCTTGCCGGCCGGAATGAGGAAGGTACCCCCATCTGGGAACCTTATATCTCTGCCGGTTATGAACTCTTTACCTGGAATAACGGGGTCAATAATAATGTAATGACCATTACGGATAACTTTACTTATTATTTGAACAAGCATAAGATCACAGCCGGTCTGAGCTATGAGTACCAGATGGCGAATAACTCCTACATGAGAAATGGTACAGGATATTATAGGTATGCCAGTATAGAAGATTTCTTAAACCAGGCTGCCCCTATTGATTTCGCTTTAACCTATGGCTGGGATGGAGAGAAAAATCCGGCAGCAGAAGTAGCCTTCCACCAGGCAGGAGTTTACCTGCAGGATGAATGGAACCTTCGTGATAACTTTAAGCTGACCTTGGGTGTTCGGGCGGATAACATTACCTACGCAGATAACCTGATCCGGAATAATGCTATTTATAACCTGGATTATAACGGTAGGAAAATAGATACAGGTAGCTGGC
This sequence comes from Leadbetterella byssophila, assembly GCA_040394705.1. GTDB lineage: Bacteria > Bacteroidota > Bacteroidia > Cytophagales > Spirosomataceae > Leadbetterella > Leadbetterella byssophila_B. The sequence continues at coordinate 8,700 of JBEBRS010000105.1, read as the reverse complement.
CTACATCCAAAGTACAGGTTTCCCCCCGTTTAGGATTTAACTGGGATGTGTACGGGGATAAAAAACTGAAAGTACGTGGAGGAACCGGCGTATTCCAGGGGCGTCTTCCCCTCGTGTTCCTGACCAATATGCCTACCAACTCAGGTATGGTGCAGGGTTCAGTAATTATGGGTACCACGCTCTCCAATGGGGTACTTAACTCAGACCCGAGACTGGCGCAGTTGGCAGGGAAAATCCTGACCAGCACCGAGGAAATGATTAGCAAGTTTGGTTTGCCTACTACCATTTCTCCTGAGCAAGGCGCTTTGCCGGGTGCGATCAACGCGGTAGATCCTGACTTCAGAATGCCGCAGGTTTGGAAGTCATCTTTAGCTGTGGATTATCAGGTGCCGGTGTCCTTCCCCATGACCATTACCGCTGAGGGGATCTATACTAAAAATATCTACGATGTAATGCTGGAAAACTGGGACTGGAAACAACCTGATGCCTCATGGTCACGTTTTAGTGGTTCGGATGACCGGTATGTCTATCCTACGCTGAATGATATCAAGTACAACAGAAAAGACGCTTTTGTGCTGACAAATACGAACAAGGGATGGGGTGCCATATTTAATGTTACCGCTACGGCTGAGCCTGTAAAAGGATTGAATCTGATGGCTGCGTATACTTTGACCGAATCAAAAGAAGTTACGGGTATGCCGGGCAGTGCCGCTAACTCCGCCTACCAAAACCTGGTGTCGGTTAATGGTCCGCTTATGCCTGAAGTACAACGGTCTCAGTATGTAGTTCCTCATCGCGTGATTGGTTCAGTATCGGCAAGATTGCCATGGGCGCTGGGTAATTTCAATTCAGGTACCTTCATTAACCTGTTCTATACAGGTAGTTCAGGATTTAACTACAGCTACATGTACACCAATGACATGAACGGAGATAACTTCCAGAACGACCTGATCTATATTCCTAACGGAAGAGGAGACATCAAATTTGTTAGTCAGGCGGATGAAGATGCATTCTTTGCTTTCATGGAACAAGATAAATACCTGAGCGCCAACAAAGGGAAATATGCAGAAGGATATGCCTCCCGTACGCCATGGGTTCATAATTTCGACCTGAAATTAACCCGTGAATATTACCTGAATGTAGGCCAATCCAAAAACACACTTCAGTTTCACTTTGATATACTGAATGTGGGTAACATATTGAATACCAAATGGGGGGTTAGAAAGACGCAATACGACATGATTAACCAGGGCCGTATCCTGAAATATGAAGGTAGAGACGCGAGCAATGTTCCTTCTTACTCTTTCATAAAAGTGCAGGGAGAATACCCCACTACTTCCTTTGATTATAACTACAGATTTACAGAAACCTGGAAACTTCAGGTGGGTGTAAAGTATATCTTTAACTAATAGAGATTTAAAGGTTGCTCAAAAGGCTCTTCCTCAGGGGAGAGCCTTTTTTGCTTTCAGGTCTATGCGATACACCTTCAAAAATTGCTTACAGATAAGAAATTCGGGGATAAAAGGATTTATAAATTAAAATAGTTGAAAAAGTGGGCATGTTCGTGTTAACTTTATCAGGTTAACTGTTTCCACATGAATAGGTAATTAACCGAACCCGAAAGAGAGCTTATTGAAGCGATAAGAAACTTTAAGCGATCAAGGCATAACCCGTCCACAGAATTGGAAATCTGGATTGTACGTCTGTTTCAAAAATTACTTTACGAATTGTAACCTGAATGAGTATGGAAGCATTAATGATGAAAAGACCGGCTATGAGAAGGAAGTTAGAAGATATTATGCTGGATATTTCCTGGGCCAAAGTGGCTATGCGTTATTTTGGCCGTCCCCCTTCATGGATTCATCAGAAAATAGACGGAATGGAAAGCCCCGAAGGGTTTACACCAGCTGAACTGGAGCAGTTGAAAGGAGCACTGACGGACCTGGCTGAGCGTATCCGACGTGTGGCGGACGATATTTGAAGAACGTATATCTGATTTGCAGATTTAAGATTAATTTTGAAGGATATTTGTTTAGTTTGTGAATGGAGTATGCTAAAATTTCAAATGTTGGGTTTACGAAATAAGGATATACTCTGGCCAATATACAGTAGTACGGATATGGTTTTTACCTTGCGCGCCGTAGTTTTTGCTAAATGAATTATCTTATATTTGTGAGTGAATGACAAAGCATTTCAACAATATGGCCCTGGAGGAAATGGACCAGGTAGCAGACGGTATATTTGAATTAGGAGAAGGTCTCGCTGTGTGGACGTTTACCGGGGATCTCGGTGCTGGCAAAACCACGCTAATCAAAGTCCTGGCGAGAAAGTCGGGTATCCGGGATGATGTTTCCAGTCCGACCTTTAATTATGTCAACGACTATGACGGGAAGCTGTATCATTTTGACTGTTACCGTCTGAAGAATGTGGAAGAGGCCCTGAACCTCGGTTTGGAAGAGTACCTCGACTCCGGACGGCGCTGCTGGGTGGAGTGGCCGGAGGTAATCCGGCCCATTTTGCCGGAGTCTTGCCTGGATATCGTCATTAGCCATAATAGAGATGCCACGCGCAATTACCAGATATCAGTTTCATAGCGGCAGACGGCTTTAGTTTTTCACTTCCCATGGATACGCTCAAAGACCTGGCGATGCAAACCGCCCTTACTCCGAAAGAATCTCCCTTAGCACTCCGCAAAAAGGGGAAGAAGGTGAGTATAGGTTTACCCAAGGAGTTTTCTCCCGATGAAAACCGTATAGTGCTTACCCCGGACGCGGCAGGGGTGCTGGTCAGGAACGGTATAGATGTGACGATAGAGGCCGGCGCGGGCGCGGGCGCGAATTTCAGCGATACCGCCTATGCGGAGGCCGGCGCCGATATTGTGGTCAGTCGCAAGGAGGTTTACGACAATGACGTTATCCTCAAGATCGAGCCGCTCCGGGAGGAGGAGTTCGCTTATATGCGGCCGGCATCCACTCTCATCTCCACCCTTAATCTGCCTAAACTGACCTCAGACTATTTCAAAAAACTGAATGAAAAGCAGATTACCGCTATAGGTTTTGAACTGATTGAAGACAAAGCCGGTGAATTTCCCGTGATCCGCACCATCAGTGAAATCGCCGGGAGTTCGGCCATTCTGATCGGTTCGGAATACCTCAGCAGCGCTAACGGGGGGCAAGGGGTGATTCTTGGGGGAGTTACAGGTGTGCCGCCCCGGAATGTAGTGGTGGTGGGCGCCGGTACGGTGGGCGAGTTCGCGGTCCGGTCGGCCCTGGGCCTCGGCGCGAATATCAAGGTTTTTGACCGGCAGATTTATCGTTTAAGACGGTTGCAGTACGCCGTGGGCAATCGGGTGTATACCTCGGTGATTGACTCGGTCAACCTGCCCAATGCGCTGAGGGAAGCCGACCTGGTGGTGGGTGCTCTCCGGAGCGAGTTTGGTTTTGCCCCCATGGTGATTACCGAAGAGATGGTTTCCCGAATGAAGCCCAATTCGGTGATCGTGGATGTGGCCATTGACACCGGCGGGTGTTGTGAAACTTCGGAGGTGACCTCGCATCAGCATCCGGTCTTTAAGAAGTACGATGTGATTCATTATTGTGTTCCCAATATCGCTTCCCGTTTCTCGCACACGGCCAGTGAGGCCCTGAGTAATATTTTTGCCCCGGTGCTGATGAAAGCGGCCAACCTGGGCGGAATAAATGAAATGATTTTTCACAATAAATGGTTTATGAAAGGGGTGATTACCCACAAAGGAAGCGTCACTCACCTGGGCCTGGCCCGCCGCTTTAATCTCCGCTATAAGGATCTGGAGCTCATCATATCCGCAGGATTTTAAAAGTTTTTCACTAATTTTGTTCATATTGGAGGATTGGATTATGGAAGAAATAGTAATCAGATACAAAAATCAAAGAGTACTGGAAGTACTGAAAGACTTGACAAAGTATTTCGATTTTTCTATTGTTGCTCCCGATAAGAAGAAAAAAGTCAATAAGACTGACTCCATTAACGGTGTAACGGTCGTTTTAGGTGATCCGTCGGTAAATACTTCAGACTTGACTGATATTTTTACGGATAAGGGCCTTGATGCCGGGAAAATAAGGGCAGAGCAATGGAGGAAAAATTAGTGGTTTGTGATACAGATGTATTGATCGACTACTGGGATCTTTCAAGCAAAAGGAATTCGCTTTCTGTCAAGGTTTTGGAGACTGATATTGGATTGAACAATATAATCATTCCTGCAATTGTAGTAATGGAATTGATGACAGGAGGTAGAAATAAGACCGATCAGAATAAAATTAAAAGGAGACTTACGAGATTTAATCTTGCATTGATGAATAACGACATAAGTCTTGAGGCATTGAGAGTTTTTGAAAAGTACCGGCTTAGCCACGGGTTGAAAATTCCTGACTGTTGGGTAGCTGCTACCTCCATAGTACTTAATAAGAGGCTTTTTACCTATAATGTCCGTGACTACAAGTTTATTGAGGGAGTAGAATTATATATTCCGGGAACAATATGATTAATCACAGTAACGAGAACACATTGATGGACGATGCCAATTCACCGGAGATCAACCGGAAATTGATGGGCAAGGTGTCGTCTGATTTTCTGAAAGTCTCGGACCACCTGAAAGAATCGTCTTACCAGATCAGGAAAAGAGGCTTTTCGCAATACCCGGTCTTCGTTTTGTCCGAAAGTGAGGTCGACCTGGGAGCCCTTCTATTTGATAAACCTGATTTTCAAACCGTTTATCAATACCGGGCCAATTTCCTCGAAGATTTTATCCTGAGGGGCATGATCGGAGAAGAATCGCGGGAACTTTTTATAGAGAATTATAAAGATTCCGAAGAATACTGCTGTCTTTTTGTGCTGGACGGAGATTTTGCAGGCTTTATCTATTTACCTTATCCGGAAGAATCGAATGAATAACCGAAGGAGTTTTCTGTCGAAAGCACTACTGGCCCTGCCCGTATTATCGTCGTCGCGGGCGTTTGCCCAAGGGGTAAAAAAGCCCATTGTGGTAAGTACCTGGGATAGCGGTATCCCGGTGAACGAAGCGGCTATGCGTGTTTTACAGCATAAAGAGGGCCGGGCCCTGGATGCCGTGGAACAGGGCGCCCGATATATCGAAGACCAGGTCAATTGCTGTGTGGGTCTGGGCGGGAACCCCGACCGGGACGGTTACGTCACCCTGGACGCCTGCATCATGGATGAACACATGAATTGCGGGGGAGTAGCGTTTATGGAAGATATCAAACACCCCATCTCCGTGGCCCGGAAAGTGATGGAGAGCAGTCCCCATGTACTGCTGGTGGGGGAAGGGGCAAGGGATTTTGCCCTGAAGAACGGGTTCAAGGCGGAGCCGAAAAAACTTTCGGAAGATGCGGAGAATGCGTATAAAAAATGGCTGGAAAAGTCGGAATACAAACCCGTCAAGAACATTGAGCTGGAACAGAATAAAGCGCTTAAGAACGGTCCTTTTGCCCCTAACCGATTGGAAGACGGTAGTTTCAACCACGATACCATGGGGCTGGTAGCCCTTGATCAGGCAGGGAATTTGTCAGGAGCCTGTACCACCTCGGGCATGGGTTTCAAGATGCGGGGCCGGGTGGGCGACTCCCCCATCATTGGCGCAGGACTGTACGTAGACAATGAAGTAGGGGCGGTGACGTCGTCAGGCCAGGGCGAAGAAGTGATCCGGATCGCCGGCTCTCATCTGGTAGTTGAATTTATGCGCCAAGGGAAATCACCTGAAGAGGCCTGCCGACTGGCGGTAGAACGCCTTGTGAAGATCAATCCGGAAAAAGCCAGGGATTTCCAGGTAGGTTTTATTGCGTTGAATAAATACGGGGAATACGGGTCTTATGCCGTTAATCCCGGTTTTGTCTTTTCCGTGACTACTGAGCCAGGCAACGGAAAGGTGATCCAAACGAAATCGTATTTTAAGTGATAAGTAATCAGTGAATAAGTTGTGGTGACAAAATGAGTTGCCACTGTCACCTCGAACGAAGTCGAGAGGCATTCGGTTCTCGCAGCTTCGCTGGCAAACTTCGAACTCTCGTTCTCGTTTGTGCCCGAACTGACAAGAGCAAGTCAGAACCTTTAACGTTATGAAGAAAATTGTATTTGCATTAACCTTCGGCCTGTGCCTTTCGGCTCACGCCCAATTTTCCCCCAACTGGGAAAGTCTGGACCAGCGGGCCACACCGGCCTGGTTTGAGGACGCCAAATTCGGGATCTTCATCCACTGGGGCGTGTACTCGGTTCCGGCCTGGGCCACCTTGTCGAATGCCGACGGTTTTGGCAGTTATTATTCGGAATGGTATTGGGAGAGGTTGAATAACGAGAAGCTGAAGATCCATAAGGAATTTACCGATTTTCATCAAAAGAATTACGCGGGTAAACCCTACCAGGATTTTGCCCATGATTTCAAAGCGGAGCTCTTTGATCCGGATAAATGGGCCGATATTCTTCAGGGTTCCGGCGCCCGTTATGTGGTGCTGACGTCTAAACATCACGAGGGTTTTACCTTGTGGCCAAGTAAACAATCGTGGAACTGGAATGCCGTAGATATAGGCCCCCGCCGGGATCTTTTGGGCGACCTGACCCGCTCGGTGAAGGCTAAAGGACTTAAAATGGGCTATTACTATTCCCTCTACGAATGGTATAACCCCTTGTATAAAACCGACCTCAACCGCTACATCGATGAGCGTATGCTTCCCCAGATGAAAGACCTGGTGGAGACCTATGAGCCCGATATTCTCTGGGGTGACGGAGAGTGGGACCACCCCACGGCCCAATGGAGGGTAGCCCCCTTCATGTCATGGCTCTTCAATGATTCGAAAGTAAAAGATTCTATTGTGATTAACGATCGCTGGGGCTCAGATACCCGCAGCAAGTACGGCAGTTTTTATACTACGGAATATGCGGATGTCAGCCAGGTACAGTTTAACCGGCCCTGGGAAGAATGCCGGGGAATAGGGGAGTCTTTCGGGTATAGCCGCAACGAGAACCTGGAAATGTACAGTTCGGCTGAAAAGCTGGTTCACATGCTGGTGGAGATCGTTTCGAAAGGAGGTAATCTGCTCCTGAATATCGGTCCGCGGGCCGACGGCGGCCTGCCGGTGATCATGCAGCAACGACTGGCGGAAATAGGAGCATGGCTTAAAGTGAACGGGGAGGCAATTTACGGTAGCAGGGCGGTACAAAATGCCCCGAAAACCGATAAGCTCTTTTTTACGGGCAAAGGCAATACCGTGTACCTGATTACTACGGAATGGAAAGATGTAGTACAGGCTGCGCTTCCCTCCAAACCGAAAAAGGTAAGTATGCTGGGCCTGGACGCACCGGTGAAGTTTACCTCCAAGGGGGGTGTTTTAACCATTACGGCACCGCAGGTCAATCCGAAAACCAATCCGTGTAACTATGCATGGGTCTATAAACTTGAATACTGAACCGGTGAATCAGCGGAAGATATTCAATGATCCCGTTTACGGGTTCATCACGATTCCGAGCGACTTTATTTTCCGGGTGATTGAACATCCTTACTTTCAGCGTCTGCGCCGTATCCGGCAACTGGGCCTGGCAGAGCTGGTGTATCCCGGCGCAGTACACAGTCGTTTTCAGCATGCCCTCGGCGCCATGCACCTTATGAATGAAGCACTTCATTCCCTGGAGAATAAAGGAGTACTGATTTCTCCTGCGGAAAGGGAGGCTACTTTGCTGGCTATCCTGTTGCACGATGTGGGTCACGGGCCGTTTTCGCACGTACTGGAGCATTCCCTGTTTTACGGGGTATCGCACGAAACCGTTTCGGAATTGCTGATCGACAAGTTGAACCAGCTTTTCGGCGGGAGGCTGACCCTGGCTACGGCTATTTTTAACGGTACCTATCCCCGGGCTTTTTTTCACCAGCTGGTGTCGGGGCAGCTCGATATGGACCGCCTGGATTACCTGAACCGCGATAGCTTTTTTACGGCCGTAGCAGAGGGAAAGATCGGTGCGGAGAGGATTATCAAAATGCTGAATGTGTTTGAGAATCAGCTGGTGGTAGAAGAAAAGGGCCTGATGAGTGTAGAAAATTTTCTGGTGGCCCGGCAGCACATGTACTGGCAGGTTTATCTTCACAAAACTTCTCTTTGCGCGGAAACGGTCTTGTTAAAAATCTTTGAGCGGGTGAAGGATTTATTGGGAATAGGAGGTCCGGATATGCCCATGCCGCCGGTGTTACGGATTTTCCTGGAAGAGAAAATTACGTTAGACCGTATAGAACAGGAACCCGCCATACTGGAAATGTTTGTTCGGCTTGACGATATGGATATCTGGTCAGCGGTAAAGGGGTGGGCTAACCATTCAGACCGGATTTTGTCCGTTTTATGCCGAAGTTTACTGGACCGCAATCTTTTCAAGATTAAATTTGATAAAAATTTTGATCTGGATGTCCTCGAAGGCCAATTCCGCGAAAGCTGTGAGCGGGCTGGGATAAAGACGGAAGAGCAGAAGTATTTTTTTCGGGAAGGGGTAGCCAGGAGCAGCGGTTACGACCTGAACCATTCGGGGATAAAAATTCTCTGGAAAGACGGCAGATGCGTGGAAATCACGGAGGCCTCGGAGCTTCCTACCATCCGGGCGATCAGCAATATTGTGGAAAAAAATTACTTATGTTATGCCAATGATGTATATTTACAGGATATTTCGGAC
>JBEBRS010000104.1:0-10434 GCA_040394705.1 Leadbetterella byssophila | reverse complement strand
CTGGAGGGTTTATCGACACTCACATAGATATTGTTGATCTGGTATCTTCTCCTGGCCTGGGCAGGGATATCGTCTTTCGGCGCCACCTTGGCGATGAGGTGGGCGGGCCGTTCGGTGGAGTCCACGAGGATATGAATATACTCCGGGCGGAAATAGTAATATCCGATATTCCGCATAGACGTGTACATGTTCTGGCGCTCTTCCCTGATTCTTTCCAGGTTAAAGTACCTGGGCAGTCTGAAATGCTGGGAAAAACTCAGGAAATCTTCATAAAATTCTCCTTCGGCCGGAGGATCAATCAATACCGAATCGATCATAAACCGCCGGTTAGGCTCCACCTGATACCTGGCAAAACCCAGCAGCTTACTTTCTTCCAATGCTCTGCTGACCGAGGCGTTGAAATACCCGTAAGAATCCAGCAGGGATTTCAGGTTGGTTACATTCTGATCTACCATAAAGGCATCAACAAATACGGGTTCTTCCCCAAGGCGCTTCCGGAACCATTCTTTCAGCCCCGTCTCCTTCTTTTTTTCGCCCAGGAAATAGTTGAATGCCACTTTATAAGGATATCTGAAAAGCATGGTGTTGGGACTAGGCCGCGTGGCGTCTTCCAGAATGGTTTTGAACTCGGGGATCTCCCCCCCTGAAAGGCTGTCGTGACGAATTACAGACACAGAAGCACCGCCGTACAGCCGCTTTTCAGGCGGAATCTTGTCGGCCACCTTGCAGGATACAATGGCCTGACTAATTATCAGCAGTAGTAGTGCTTTTTTCATTTTTCTTCCTTTTCATCAGTTCTTTCCAGGTATCATAATCAATGGCGATGATGAAACCCATACCTGTTTCTATCACAGAACCTTCAATAGCAGTCTGATTACGGTTTTTACGGAAAACTTTCAAGCGGTATCTGCCGTCTGTGGTGATCAGCCAGTTGGCTTCCACATTATCGAAGATTTCATCCGACTGCAGGTCTTTGTTTTCGAGTTCAAAGTTTTTCCCTACCGAAAATATGAGGCGGTCGTTGGCCAGCCGTTTGCTGACGCCCAGATTCAGGTTGGTACTGCGGTCGCTTCCACCTTCGGCCACACCTCCTGACGACTGCAAGCCCACGTTCAGGTCTACTCCTTTGATCAGGCCCGAGGCATAGCGCTCCAGCTGGGAAGAAATCATCTGGCTGACATTCCTCCGGGCCAGGTCTTCGTAGCCTGCCCCTCCTGACGAGGTAAAGCTGTCAAAGATCTGGGCGGCCGAGAAATTCCCTGCTACCAGCAGCATTATGGCGTTTTGCTTCAGCATTTCCCGATTGGCACTGGTCACGGCGCCTTCCGTTCCGCTTTTCTTCTCTCCCCGGTCATTCTCAATACTCCAGCCCAGCTCCTGCAGCTTGGAGGCTACCGCGCTCACTTCCGTTTCTTTGGCCACGATCTGGAAATCTACTTCCGAAAGGCTCATCACCTCTCCTTTGAGGACCAAGTCTACCCGTATGTCCCCAAAAATTTTATCTTTGTTTTCATCGTCCAGACCGGGGTAGGTATTCACATCTTTCCTGCCGGGTACCTTATATTCCGCGGTAATGTCCATTACGCCTTTCATCGGATCGCCCGAGAAAGAGATACTGCTTTTGCTGTTTTCGGTGATCTCAAAGCGTTTTTTGATGGTCTGGAAGGTCAGTTCATAACTTCCTTTCACAATACTCATCTCCCCGATGATGAACAGGTCTCCCGCATTATCGAAACCGAGGTTCAGGCGGGCATTGCCCGAAGCCGTGAGCATGTCGCCGGTAATGGGATTCATGAGCATATTCACCGTGGTTTTTTCATCTACCACCAGGTTGATGTTCACCGCGTTGGCCAGGGAAAGGGTGGTTTCGGTTTCCCGGCGTATGACTTTCTCCCCGTCACTGAAGTCTACGAAGGTGACTACGGAATTCAGGTCTTCTCCCACACTTTCATCCGGCAAAAGCAGGGTAAGATTGGTTTTGTCTTTGGTGGTAATATCGCCGGTCAGACGGAACTCGCTGTTGGTTCCCCTTACGTTCAGGCGGCTGTCGAGGTAGGCAATACCGTAAAACAGCTCACTTTGCCCGCGTTCCGAATTCGCGATGAGAAAGTTATCGGTCGAAATGTCCAGGTCGTAGCGGAAATCCGGCATTCCGGAAAGGTCTACCGCCCCGTTGATCACCATGTCTTGCCCGTGTTCATCTTCCACTGCCAATTGGTCGAAAAGAATCTTCGATTGCTCAATTTTCAGGCTTTGGTCTTTGATACTGAGCAGGGCGGCGGTTTCCCTGATCCGGAAAGCGGTACTCACAAAACGCGCCGAGCCGTCGATCCGGGGTTTCATGGGTGCTCCCGTGATATGAACATCGCCCTGCACATTTCCCGCCAAATCATAGGCCACCGCTCCAAGGAAAGGCTCCAGCGCCTTGATCTCCAGTCCGCCGATATCCAGGGTGAAATCCAGGGATTCTTCTTTTTGTGTAAAGTAGGCACCTTTGAGCTCAAAGTCGTTATTCAGGCCGCTGAGGGTAGCGTATACGGTGATTTCCTCCAGGTTATCGCTCTCCGCCCTCGCCCTCAGGTCGCCCAGGGCCACCTGATTAAAATGAAATTCATCAATATCCACTTCTCCCGTAAAGGCGAGGTTGTCCTCGCCCATATAATTCACCAGCTGCAGGTCAAGGTCGAGGTAACCGGAAGTAAGCGTGGAGTCCTGCAAGATGGCCCGGGAGAGGAAATTCAGGTCGAGCCTCTCCGCAAATACCGTCAGGGGGCTGTCCGGCGCTTCGCTGACGCTGTTCACCCTCAGCACCTGCTCCCCGGAAGAAAACACCACGTTATTGACGTACAGGCCGACGGAGGAGTAATCGATGTACCCGTAGGGGTTTCCTCCCCAGTCTTCGTAAAAGAGCATACTTCCGGTCTCGTCAAAACTGATACGTACCCGGGAGCCGTCGGTTTCGAGCAGCCCGGCCAGGGAGTGAATCTGCCGGTCTATGCTGTCTTTCACCGAAAGGTCAAAGGAAGCCACGTTGTTTTGAAGTCCCCCGTGCAGGTCGGCTTTCCGGAGTCGGAAAGTGGGTGTAGACACCTGGTCAGACAGCAGTCCGTATTGCATGCGGTTCCCGTCTCCGGTAAAATCAAAGGTAGTATTCACCACCTGAATCGAGTCATACAAGAGGTAAGGCACCGAAATATGTCCGGAAAAAGGGATTTCCCCCTCGCTTTTCAATCCCGAATTAATGGTCACGGGCTTAAAGTTCCTGAGGGAAGGCAGAAAGGCCGTAAATACGGGGTCGTAGCTGATGGTTCCGTTGATATCGAAGTAATAGTTCAGGGAGTCGCTGGCGGGCTCGAAATCGGGCAGTTTAAAATATTTATTCACCTCGGTCATGAGGATACTGCGGAGCTGGTCGTACTCAAAATTGCCTGAGAGCGAAAGGTTGATAAATCGGGCGGTGAGATCCAGTTTTTTCAGGGTTTCTCCGTACTCCGTCAGCACGGTCAGGTCGCCTATGGGGTAGGTCACGGAATCTTGCAGAATCGCGATATTCTTTCCTTTGAAATCTATAAACGGCTTTTTGGGGTCGGCCACCAGTTGGTTAATATCAAAATCGCCCTGCAACACCAGGTTTTCTTCGGTCAGTCCCAGGGCTTTCAGGTCGGCCCGTTCTATGCGGGTATTCCCGGTGAGGGTCACGGCCTCTCCGCGCATGTCGGCCACCACATCCAATTTCAGCCGTGCGCGCGGATCGTCTACCGAACCGGTAGCCGCCACCCGCTGGTCTTCCAGGTTTCCTTGCAGGGCAATGTTCCGGTACACCTCCCCGCCATAGCCTGCTTCCTCTATTTCGCCGTCAAATGTCACGGCGGGATTATCTAGCCCCGTCCCTTCAAATCGTATAGCGCCCTTCACGCTTCCCACCTCCGTGTTACCGATCAGGGCACCCACCGCAAAATCTTCTACAGTGAGGGTACCGGTATAGGTGGGCACGCGGGAAAGGTTTTTCAGGCTTCCGGTCAGTCGGGCGCCACCCAGGCTGGAGTTAAGGAAAAGTTCTGCGCCGAGGTCTTCGGTAGTGCCTTTCACGGAGCCGTTCAGCACAAGGTTTTCCGGCAGCTGTATATTTTCGGGTAGTGGCCCTCCCGCGAACTTCGCCAGGTCACGGCGGGTGGTCGAGAAATCGCGGATATGCAGATCCATGCCGAACAGGGTACGGTTATACAGGATGCCGTTCAGAGAGAGGCGTGTATCGGCGGGGGCCGCCAGGTAAATATTTTCCAGGTTTATCTCTTCCGCGGTTCCGTTTACGCGGCCCCTGCCGGTGATCACGTCGTTTCGGAAAGGCGCCAGGGTCTGGTCCAGGTTTTTCGCGAAGAAAAGCGCTTCTGACGGTGCCAGCTTGAGGTCGGATATCACCGCGTCAAAGCGGGTTCTGGCGTAATCGGCGGTATCCAGGCGGGCGGTAGCGGTGGCTTTGAGCGCGGAGCGGGCGGTGGCAATATCTACGCCCTCCAGCAGGAGGGTCTCGTTCCGTAAAGAAGCGTCCACCCTGAGGTGGCGGAGTTCCAGTCCGCTTTTCTCCCGAAAGCTGAACGCCGTCACCTTACCCCCCATCAAGCTGTCTTTCAGGAAAAGGTCTTCCGCGGAAAGCCTCACTTCATTCAAGGCCAGATCACCAAAATTGATTTCCCCCTTCAGCGAAGGCTGCGCCTTTTTATCTTTAAAAGTCACCTCTTCAAAGGAGGAAGTAAGCCGGGCCAGCTCAAACTGCATGCGGGGCAGGTCCAGCTCCTTCAGGTCGGCACTCAGGTCGGCATTACTGCCGGAAGTATATTGCCCTCCCAGGTCCAGGTCCCAGTTGATGTTTTGCGCCGTCAGTCCTTTTAAACGGACATCCGGCAATGGACCCGAGGAGGTGGTATCTTCGGTCGGATTTCCCAACCTTCCGCTAACGTACAAGGAGCTTATCCGGGTATCTTTCAGGTCATACAGGGCTTTGTCCGGGTCGAGTTGGTTGAAGCCGGAAACCAGGCGGCCCAGTTTCACCCGTAACAGTTGGTCCGTGTCGGCATCCTCGTAGTTCACGCTCAGGTTTTGTACATCCATTCCTTTCAGTATGATCTTCAAAGCAGCGGATGTGGTATCTTCCGGAACGGAAGCGTCTGAGGAAAAGGCCTCCACGATATAGTCAAAATTAAAAACCCCGTCTTTGCGATCGATTTTCGCCACCGTATTTTCCAGTTCCACCTGCTCGATCACCAGTTCACTTTTAAAGAGGCGAAACAGGGCCACATCGAGGTAGGCTTTTTGAGCATAGAGGAGGGTATCGTTCTTCTGATCCAGGAGGAGGAGGTCGTCCAGGTGTACCCAATCGGGAATAGAAAAGCTGAGCTTTCCCTCCACGGACGTGCCGATCTGTTTTTCAAGTCGGCTGAAAATAAGGCTACTGAGGTGTTTCTGCCCGGGCGCGGAATTAAAGTAGAACAGTACAGCCAACAGCATCATCACCACAGCAATGAAGACTACTGCTAGTATTTTCAGAGATCTACGGAGGATTTTCCCGGTCATGCTACGGCTTTAGAGCACAAAATTAGTAAGTATAGAACGAAGATAATACTAAAAATGAGGTTTCTGTAGGTCGGAAATATATATTCTTAATGGAATCCGAAGTTGCTTTGAGTAAGTTTTTATTTACCGTTACAAAACATAAAGGAGAACAGAAGCCATAAATGGCAAACAATTTACCATAAGCGAAACTTTCGGAGTGCTAGAATTATAAACCCGGCCACAGGAAAGTAGCCGGGTTTATACGTTCAAGCACAGGAATCAGCTTATTCTATTCACTTCCCCAGCGGCATACTCAGTCCCGCTGAAAATCCAATATTACTGGTTTTGGAGTCTACTTTCAGAATCCCTATGTTATTGATGGCATTGGTAAAGCCCTGGCGGTAGGTAGCCTCTACAAAACCCCTGATATTTCCGCGTATGGGCATCTCGTAGCCCAGACCCACCACTCCACCGAAATCCGCGCTTTTATAATTCAGATCCAGGTTGTAATTGATGGTAAACCCGAGCAGGTTATTGCTCATACTTTTGTCTACCAAAAAGCCTACCGACGGACCGGCCATAATGTAGGCGCTTCCCGGGGCCTCCGGCGTAAATTTGTATTGCACCAAAGGGGTAATGTCAATATAATCCAGGTTAAGGCGGGCATTGGTCAGGTTTCCAATGATGCTTCCTATCGTTCCGCTTCCCAGGTTAAGGCGGTCAATCTTCCCGCCTCGGCGGTTATACGCCGCCTCTGCCCGTAAGCTGAAGTTCTGATCCAGGGGAATCTCCGCGAAAACAGCTCCACCTCCCGTGGCCATATATTTTAAATCCTGTCCCAGGGTCTCTATCACAGTAAACTTAGGGATATTGGTCAGATTTAAGCTTCCTTTTACACCCAAACGGATATCCTGAGCCGTGGCCAACTGGAAAGAGAATAATGTCAACAGAGCGACTTTTACGAATTTATTCATTGATATAATCATTTATGGTTTGCAGGTATTAGACCCGAAAATAAGCGAAAAGTATCGTACATTTTCGTTAAAGCTTTGTTAAAATCCCCTATTCGAAACTCTGTTGCCTTTTCCTGGCTTCCTCTACCTGGTCTTCCAGGACCCAGAACTCCTCGTCGCCCATCACCATCCTCGCCTTCACCAGGGCGTCTTCCGCATATTGGATCATGGCGATATCCAGGGCTTTCTGCACATACGCTTGAAGTAACACCGGCGAATCAGGCAGGAATTCCAGGGGATAAAATACCGTATTGTAGGCCTCCGTTTTTTGGTCTTTTGCACTCAGAAAATCGGCTAGTTTAACCAGAAACCAGGGGTTCAGGGGTGCTTTATTCCGCCGTTCTTCCCAATTGTCCTTATCCAGTCCCGCAGCCAGTTCTTCTGCCTGCGCCTTCAGCTTTTCATCGATTTGCATCTTCAGGCCTGTACCGGAAAGTAAATGCACCGAAGAGGTATCGCCCGCCATTTCCAGCCTCTGCAGGGCCTCGCTCCAGGCGCCTTCCCGCATCAGCCAAAGGCCCAGGTGCTGGTTATACAAAGGGGCCAGCTTAGAAGGTGACGCGGCCAGGGAAGCCAGCTGCCGTATTCCCTCCATTTTGTTTTCACGGTAGTATTCCTGGTTGGCCATGGCCCAGCTCAGCTGTTCCTGTAGAGCATAATTCTTCTCCCGGAAAGCGGAAAGTGAGGCCGACGTGAGGGCGGTCTCGTTCCGGGTGAGGGCATTGCTCATGCCGTTCAGGAGGTAGGCCGCCCGCCCCATATCCAGGGAAGAATCGGAGGCTACTCCAAACCGGGTCATCACCGTTTCTGCACCGGTCAGGCGCTCCATAGCCGCCCTGTTGGCCCAAAAACTGTAACTGTCTGGATTGCCCGCCAAGGCCTGCATTTCTGCCAGTTTTTCCTGGCGCCCCTTTTCGATCCAGAAAGCCAGGAAGTTGACGTTCTCCGGACCACAGTTCTTGCACAAGCTCAACGCCTGGTCCAGGTTCAGCAAAACGCTGTCGGTCACCCCTGCCCTGTCCTGCAAACGGGCCAGGTTCGTATACAGCCGGTGTTCGTCTGGAAACCGTTCTACCCCCTCTTTCAGCGCAAAAATGGCGTCAAAAAACCGGCCCTGCATCTCCAGGCTCCTGCTTTTCCCTACCGCAGAAAGGCTATGGGGTGTTTTCTCCCCCGCCTGCTCATAGAACCACCAGGCGCTCACAGGGTCGGCCGCCTGCATGGCCATAGAGGCCAGGGAGAGATTGGAGCGCAGGTTATAGAGATCGTAGTTGGCTCCGCTTTTGTAGTACACTTCCGCAGACCGGAAGTCGCCTTCTCCCAGGTAAAAATCCCCGACGGCATTACTGATTCCCGCACGCAACTGGAAATACGAATAGCGGTTTTTAAGTGAAAAAAGGAAAAAGATGACGAATACCGCCCCTACCCGTGCCAGCAAAAGCGGGGTAAACGGCGGCTTGTAGATCACCTTATGAAAAGGAAGGCCCGCCTTGATCAGGGGCCAGAAATTAAGCCCTACGTGCACAAAGAAGCAAAGCCCCACTCCCAGAAACGCAATACTGATATAGTCTTCCAGCAATTCTATTAAAGGCGTATTGCCCGTGGCATAGGCCAGCCCTATAGTAGCGGTAGCCACCAGGGCCATGCCCAGGTACACCCAGGCCCCTACCCCCTGAAAGCTAAACCAGCCCCGCTGGCCCGACAGATTCCGAAAGCCCCAGACCCCGGCAACCGTACTCGCCAGGTAGAGCACAAGGGGAGGAATAACCCAACCGTTTCCCTCAATACGCCTCGCGTTTTCGAGGTAAATCAGCACGGCATTCACCAGGAATACGGCCGTGACCACCAGTATCTGGGGCAGGCTGTTCTTCCCCTTCTCACTGTTTCGCGATACCAGTCCGTAAAGCGCGGCCAGCACCTCATGAGAGACCAGAAAAATAAAAATAAAGGTCAGCGCCAGCCCCGCAGTCAGGCCAAACGCCCCTACCGACAGGAAAGGCGCGTTAATCGCGGAAAATTTCCACACGATGGCCCACAGAACCAGCCACACCCCCAGCCAGATCAGGCCGGTGCGGGCAATATCCAGGCGGCGGGCGTACAGGTTGGTCAGGAAATAAGCCCCCCCTGCCAGGGCAAAGGCCACCAGGAAAGGCCAGTTACGGCTCACCAGGAATATACTTTCCAGTCGAAAAGAAGAGAGTACCCCGCCCAGCAGAAGCGCCCCCACCAGAAACCAGGCCCCCCTCAGGCGGGAGAGTCCGGCCAGCACCAGGGAAATTCCCGCCAGTATTCCCCCTAAAAAAAGCAGGTAGGCCGTTTCATTAATTCTTAAGGGGGAAGGAGTATAAAATTCGGTTACATACCACAAAGGAGTGGTAGCGGAAAATGAGAATTGATCCAGGTACAAGGCAGGGGTTTGCACCGCTTTCTCTTTTAGCTCGGTCACCGTATCCCAGGAAAACACCGTTTCAAGTCCGCAAACCCACCCCCACAACGCCCAGGCCACCAACCCCGCCACCAGGAATACGCCGAGAAAAAACGGTATCTTTTCCCGCTTTGCCCATCTTCTCCAGAAAAACCAATCTTCTTTCATCAATTCTGTTACTATATTTGCCGTATAAAACGCCTGGATTACGAAAAACAATATGGTTATGACTATACATAAAGAAGGTACCGGAACCCTGCTTGTGACCGTTCTGGCACTGCTTCTCATTAACGGTGCCGCCTGCTGCTTTGCTCATGACAACAAAGTCCTCCAAACTTTGCTGTGGATAGGCAGCGCCGTTTTCTTCCTGATCGTTCTGCAATTTTTCCGTAAACCTACAAGAAAAACACCAATAAACCCGCATCACATTATTGCTCCCGCTGACGGCAAAGTGGTCGTCATAGAAGAAGTAACGGAAACTGAATACTTCGGTGACAAACGGATACAGGTGTCTATTTTCATGTCTCCCCTCAATGTACACATCAACTTTAACCCCCTCTCCGGCCTTGTTTCCTATTTCAAATACCATCCGGGGAAATACCTGGTAGCCTGGCACCCGAAAAGCAGTACGGAAAACGAAAGAACCACCATTGTAACCCGTCACGAGAACGGCACGGAAATTCTTTTCCGGCAAATTGCGGGCGCCCTGGCCCGTAGGCTGTGCTGGTATGTAGACAAGGGCACGCAGGTCACCCAGGGGGAAGAATTCGGATTTATTAAGTTCGGTTCGCGGATAGACATTTTCCTGCCCCTGACCGCAAAAGTAAAGGTGAAACTTGACGACCGCCCCGTAGGGGGAGAAACGGTAATCGCGGAACTCTGACCCATGCTGCTTCGCTGCTACAACCGCACCTGCGTAGAAGCGGGTATTGATGAAGCGGGAAGAGGGTGCCTCGCCGGGCCTGTGGTGGCTTCGGCGGTGATTTTGCCGCCCGACTATGAGAGCGAGCTACTCAATGATTCCAAACAACTCAGCAAAGAAGAAAGGAATCTTCTCAGGAAAGAAATCGAAGAAGTGGCGGTGGCCTGGGCCGTAGCCTCCGCCAGCAACCTGGAGATCGACCGCATCAATATCCTCCAAGCCAGTTTCCTTGCCATGCACAGGGCCGTAGACGCGTTGCAATGCGTACCCGAACACCTGCTGGTAGACGGAAACCGATTCACGCCCTACCCCATGATTCCCCATACCTGCGTGGTAAAAGGCGACTCCCGCTATATGGCCATCGCCGCAGCATCTGTACTGGCCAAGACCCACCGCGACGAGATCATGGAGAGCCTTGCCCTGGAGTACCCGCATTATCGCTGGGAGCAAAACGCCGGATATCCTACTATTTTTCACCGGAAAGCGATACAGGAACACGGATATACACCCCACCACCGGTTGAC
>JBEBRS010000103.1:0-10517 GCA_040394705.1 Leadbetterella byssophila | reverse complement strand
CTTATGAAACCATTTTAGATTTTTACTTTTATAAAGTATTGTTAAACAATATCGTATGGTAGATTTTGTGTACGCATAATGTGCTTTTTTAGCAGTATATTGTATTCCGCTAAACTATTGGCGCGATGAAGAATATGCAGAGGGCGTCGCAGGTAGGGTATGCACCATTTTTCGGCATTGGGGCAGTTGACAATTCGGAATAGATGCACGAAATAGGGATGAAAGACCCGTGAAACTGCCGAAGATAAATTGGAGAATCATCTTCGGCAGTTTTTGATTTCAGGAAGCGATTTTCCGCTCCGCGGGTCTGAAATACCAGGAAATGACCGTTAATGCAGTAAGAAAGAGGGGCGCAAAAAGTTCGGCGGCGCCGTCATTGCTGGCCAGGTGGGAGAAAAATGCGCCCGACATGACGAAGAAAAATCCGGCGTAGGCCCACTCTTTGACAAGGGGAAATTTCGGGATTAGCAGAGCAATTACACCGGCAATTTTCCACACGCCAATGATGACCGAAAAGTAAGCAGGGTACTGCAGGTTGGTCATGATTTCCACAAAGCCGCCGATGGAGAAAATTTGTTGAATGCCGCTGGCCGTCATGGCTAACGCTAGCCATATCGTCGCGATCCAATAGATAATTTTGTCTCGTTTTTTCATTTTGATTAAGTTTTGAGCTTTGAGCCGGTGACGCATCGTATATTAATGGGAATATTTGGTTTGATCTGTTTGGTGTAATGATGCATCACCTGGCTGGTTAGCGCTATTTCAATTTGTTTAAGGTTTCCTGTAATCGGTTATGGGCCATGTTGAGTCCCTGCGCAAACGGCATTTGCAGTAGCTGGTTTCTGAATTCGGTGGATTTGAAAACAATGTGCATGATTAAGCGACTGTTTTCATTTCCTTCTTCCTGAAATTCCAGGTATTCCAATTGTACCGGGAAAGGGGTGTTTTCCATTTCGAAGGTACGTGTAATTTTTTGGTTGGGCACAAATTCATGAATCGTGCCGTTGGCGCGAAACATCACTTCGCCGTTATGCGATGTTTCAAAGGCATAAGCGCCGTGCTTTTTGTTTTCCATTTTCAGCACCTTTGTACCCATCCATTGTTCAAATAATTCGGGTTCTTCAAAGGCCTTAAAAAGCAACTCTACCGGCAAATTGAATTCGCGGGTAATGACGATCTCCTGGGTGCCGTCTCCGGCTTGTACTTGGGTTTCCATTTACTTGTTTTTATAGTTTTTCATTAGATCTTCCAATTTGTTGAAGCGGTCGTCCCACATCTTCCGAAAAGGCTCAATAAAGTCGGCCACCTCTTTCATTTTTTTTGCACTAATGCGATAATACATTTCCCGCCCGTTTTGCTCTTGTTGCAAGAGTTCACATTCGGTTAATATCTGCAGATGGCGGGAAACCGTAGGCCGGGCGGTGTCAAAATTGGCGGCAATGGCACCGGCGGTCATCGACTGGCTGGCCACCAGCAGCAAGATGGCCCGTCGGGTAGGGTCTGCAATGGCCTGGAAAACGTCACGTCTTAAATTCATATATGAAGCTATTTGGCTACAAATATATATGAAGTCATTTAGCTACGCAAATTTTTTTATAAGAATGTTGGGCGGTACCCCGCTTTTCCAGGACCTAATACTGGATCTCTAAAGGTTCTGGAGCAGTTAGAAAATTATTTTTGGGTAAGAGGCTTAAATAAAGATTTACAGAAAGCGACAACAAGCGGATGCTAAAGAGAGCGAATATTCAGATTCGGTATCCCCACCAAACGGCCAGTAAACCGCCCATAATACTGGCAGAGGTATAGAGGATGGCCAGGCCGGTGTGGCCCGATTGAAGCAAAGAAAGGTTTTCGGATGCGAAAGCAGAGAATGTGGTGAAGCCGCCACAGAACCCGGTCAAAAATAGAAGTTTAAGGTCGGGACTGCCTTCCTGTGTGCGGTTAAAGAGTCCCAAAAAGAGGCCAATCAGAAAGCATCCGAGGATGTTGACCATAAAGGTGCCGATGGGAAATGCGTTAGGAAAGTACTTGTTTACGGTCAATGAAGTGACGTACCGGAAAATACTGCCGATGCCACCGCCGAGACCCACCAATAGAATTGCCTTTGCCATCTGATTGTAAACAAAAAAGGAGTTAAGTGCTGCTTAACTCCTTGATTATCAAGTGGAGAAGATGGGATTCGAACCCACGACCTCTTGACTGCCAGTCAAGCGCTCTAGCCAGCTGAGCTACATCCCCGTTTTTGTGAGTGCAAATATACGGAAGAAAAATAATTTACCAACCCGCAATCATAAAATTTACACCAGTGACTTGTCCCTGCCACTTTTTGTCGCGGTAAGGGTAGGAGAGGTAAGGCTCAATGATGAGGTAACCCAGGAGGTTCATGCGCAGGCTGACGCCCAAAGACATGACGGCGTTATTGCGGGTGAGGCGGGAAACCGCCGGCGTACCGCCTTCACCGGATGGGGAGGAACGCGTACTCCAGGTCATTCCGGAATCGAAGAAGAAATTCAGGTCGGAGGCCACGTAGTTGAAAGGAATGAGGGCCAGTTTTTTATGCCCCGTGAAGGGTAGGCGGAGCTCCACATTGGCTACGGCCATTTGCTCTCCGCTGAGGCTGCTTTCGCCCACCTGGTTCCAGGATCCGATAAACATGTTTTTATCCAAACCGTGAATATACCAGGGGTAGCCGAGGTAAAGGGGATAAATGCGGTTCAGGCTTTCGAGGTTACGCGCATTGAGACGGCCCTCGTAATAGAACCGCCCCGCGAGGGTGAACGGTTTGATATACTGGTATTTCCGAAGATCGGTTAACACCAGGTTGTAGTCGGTGGTGCCAAAATATTTGCCTGCTTCCAGTCGGTACCGATAGCCTTTCAAGGGGGCTACCGAACCGAAAGTGGTATTGTCGCCCACCAGTGCTCCGAAAATCTGGGTGGTGTGGAACCCTTCGAGGCCCAGGTTTTCTTTACTTACCCGTTCGGCTTTGCTATATCCTGTAGTGATGAAATCTGCGAGATAACCCGAGCTGGTGACGCCCATGAGGCCGTGGCGGGGGTAATCTTTGGCGGTGTAAGTGTACCAGTTGGAGCTGACGCCGAATTCGGCCCGCACCTGGCGGCTCAGGGGCCGCTGGATGTACCCGGAGACCTGATCAATGAAGAGCCGGACAATCCGCTCTTTCATGACGGCATCCATGTAGGTCAGTCCCCCGCCGGTACTGACCGTATCTCCCGCGGCGATGTCATACCCCCCATACAGGCGGTAGGGAATATGCCCTCCGGAAAAGCCAAATTGCCATTTATGTTTCTGGTTGAGGTAATAGACCTGTCCACCGAAGTCTTCAATCTCCCCGTTCAACGCTACCGTCGCAGCCAGTTGATTGTTATTCAGCATATCGCTAAAGAGGGCCATGACCCCGCCGGCCATGCCTGCTCCGAAGCGCGACATGCCCGCAGAAATACCGGAATTGGCCAGATAATCGAGCTTGAACTTGCCTTTGTAAGGGAGATCGCGGTACACCTCGGCCGTGACCACCGCCGGTCTCTCCGTCCGGTCGAGGTTACGTTGTACCACATCTTCGCCCCGGGTGATACGGCCGGGAGGAAGTATGCCCGCACCCGTGTCCCGCCTCACCACTTCGTAATTTTCCGCCTCCAGCGCCGAAGCCGTACAAAAAACAATGCCGTATTCGCCTTTGTTCAGGAAATTATACACCGCATCCCCTGATTTTGAAGCTACGGAAACGGCGGGGGAATAGGCCGTGATCCCGGAAATACCGGTGTAATGGTTGGTGACGCGACGGATACCGCCCCCCGACAGGTCCGCACGGTAGAGATCCCGGAAGCCGTCGGGAGAACTCAGGAAATAGAGGGAATTTCCGTCTGCGGAAACCTGGGGGTTCATGGTGTCTACTTCTTCAAACAGTGACAGGGGGTCTACCTGTCCGGTGGCCATCGAATACCGTACAATGCCCAGGCGTTCTTTCTCTAAATACCCCGTTTTTCCTCCCCGGTCGCTGACGAAATAGATATATCGGCCGTCAGGCGACCACGCCGGTTGTACATCCGAGTAATCGTCGTTCGTCAGGTTTCGCAGGTCTCCCGTTCTCAGGTTATACAGGTAGAGGTCCACGGCCCCTGCGCGTATCCCCGTCATCGCCAGGTACTCCCCGTCGGGCGACCAGGCCGGGTGAGTAAACGCGTCCAGTCCGGGAATGGCGTATTCTTTCTTTTCTCCCTGGAAGGCGTCCAGCACCAGCAACTTGTTCCGGGCTTTCGACTGGATCACCAGGGCGACTTTCTGCCCGTCAGGCGACCACGTAATGGTCGATTCCATAAAGGAATAGGAGTCTACATGCTGTCCGAACCCGTCGGTATTGATCTTTTTCACCACTTTCCCCGTAGCTGTTTCGGCAATGAAAAGATTCATGCTGAGTATATCTTTCGAAGAAACATAGGCCACATAGCGGCCGTCAGGACTAATAGAGGGCGCGATGTTCATTTCTCCGCCTACCGGGCCTGAAATCACTGCTCCTTCGGCCACCGACTTATTTCTACTCCCTTCAAAATGGGTATAATACTGTTTCAGATCGTTCTTGAACCGGTTAGAGAAAGCGTCGATATCCATCCGGAAAATACGGATAAAAGCCTCCTGGATACCGTACAACGCCACTTGTTTGTAAAGAGGACGAATGATCTCGTCGCCGTACAGGCCCGTCACATACGCCCAGAAAGCCTGGCCCCAACGGTAGGGGAAATATTGGTGTTGCTTCACCACCAGGTCTTCAATATCAGGCAAATCGTTATTCAGAACGGCATCGCGCATCCAGAGCGCCGTATGCGGATCCTCCCGGCCCAGGGAGAGATACTCGGCCAGCCCCTCTGTCATAAACAAGGGGATATTTCCCATGTTCTGAAGGCTGGTAGAATCGCTGCCATACGTCATGGTCTGGTATTGAAACACGTGTACCATTTCATGGCCCAGCACGTGGTCGGTCTGGCGTTTGGTGAAAAACAAAGGCATCACCACCCGGGTCTTGAAACCTTCCGTGACCCCGCCTGTACCCTCGCCTATACGTCCGCCAATGACCGTGGTTTCCTGGAAATCAGGGTGAGAATTGTAGATAATGAGGGGGTTAGGCTCAATGAATGACATCTTGAAAATCTCCTGGTGGTGCTTATACCAGTGCTCGCTGTTCCGGAGAAGTTCATCCGCCAGGTTTTTATTTTCCAGATAATAGTATAAATCGAAGTGATTGCTCCGGAGTACCTTGAACGTGTTGGTGCGGTTCCGGGTTTTATTTTGCCCGAAATATTCGCCCTGAGCGTTTGCCTGAACCGCAAAAAGGATCAGGCCGATCACTAGAAGATGAATTTTTCTGGCCATAATATTAGATCTGGGGTCTGGTGGCTCTTACAAATTTAGGTTTCCAGTAGTTAGAATACAAATTATCTTCCCGAACTCCTGCCGAACTCGATGAGTGCACAAAGAGAATAAGGTCTTTGCGGACAATCTTCGTGACAATTCCTGTATGATTGATCCGGGAACTTTTTCCAATCCGGAAATATACCAGATCACCGGGACGGATTTCACTTTTTTTTACCGAAGGAAAAATTTCAGCCTGCTCATAGGAAGAGCGGGGAAACGAACGACCCAGCTCGGCAAACGTACGGAAAACCAGCCCCGAACAATCCATGCCCTGTAGCGTATTCCCCCCGTATTTGTAGGGCGTACCCTTGTACCGCAAAGAAATGTCGGTCAGTACTTCGTTCCGGTTCACCGGAGGGCTGTTCCGGCAGGCATTCCCTACCAGAGAAAGTAGTAATATGAAGATTATTTTCCTCATTTCGCGTAAATCAGTCGGTCTAAATCCTGTATGAGGGAGCGGCCCTCGTCCAGGCGGGGTTCATCTACCGAATTCGACAAGATTTTTCCGGAGCGGTCCAGGATCAGGTAGCCGGGCAGAATATCCGTGCTGTAATATTTTTGGAGGAAAGGATTGTTGTACCCGTTCAGGTGGATACCCATGGGTTTGCTGGTTTTTACAAATTCACGATACAGGGATTTCGGACTCAGGTTGACGAATACGAAAGCCAGGTCTTTTCTTTTGGAATAGAAACCTTCCACAAACTCCATGGCTTTGATGTCTTCTTTACAGAGAAAGCATTCGTCGTCATAAAATCCCAACACTACATTTTTTCCCCTGAAATCTTTCAGTTCCACCAGTTTTCCTTTCAGGTTTTCCACGATAAAATCGGGGGCTTCTTTCCCGTTTTGCAGTATTTCCCCTTTGCGGAAGTGGGCGGCAATGACTTTTTTATATGTATCGTTATCCGAAAAGTACATATAATCTTCGCCCAGGAGCTTAATTTCTTCGGTCAGTCCGTCGAGGTTGAGGTAATCCAGGATCCGTGCAGCCAGAATTCTTTCCGTAATGCCCTGCCCTACGGTATTTCTCAGGTTTTTCAGGTACTCGTATTCCATGGTGCGGGAATCGCGGTGCCGGAATCCGCTGAGGAGGTTCTGCATAAAGCCCTCGGCCAGTTGGCCCAGGTAAATCGACCGCCCGCGGGTCTCTTCACTAAACGCGTTCCAGTCTACCCGGAGCGTGCTGTCGTCCAGGCGGTTAAAATTCAGGTAGCCCAGTTCTTTCAGCTTGAGTTTTCCGGTCAGGTCGGCTTTTTGCAGGGCATAGAAATCAGGAGAGAGGAGGGGCGAACGTTCTTCCAGGAAAGCGGTCTGCTCCCGCAGGAGGCCTTCGGTTTTTGAGAAGAAGGCCTCGCGGGAAAAGCCTCTGAAGTTGCTCAACTCCATTTCCAGGTCGTGGTCTACCTCGTATTTCCGCCGCAGGTCAAGTTGAAAGGTCCATTTCGAAGAGCCCGGGCCTTCGGCCTGCACAGTTCCATTAAAGTCATCGTTATCAAAGGTCAGGTGAATTTGATCTCCCGGTTCAATTTTCAGGAGGTGTAAACCGTGTTCTCCGAAAGAAATGTCGCAATACGCGATATGCGTGAGGGGGAATTCCACGAGGTAGGCGCTGTCCTGGTTCATTTTCAGGGTATACTCCCGCGGTTCCGATATCCAGTCGGCATAATAGGTAAAAGTGAGATAATCCTGGGCCGGATTCGTAATTTTTCCGCTCAGCCGGAAGAAATCCTGTGCAAACGTAAGGCGGGAAACCATCAGCAGCCCGATCAGGAGGATTCTACTCATTCATTCAGTAAATTTTGATACACTTCCAGCATGATACCGTCTTTCAGGCCCAGGTCCGGCACCGCCATTTGGCTCGATTTCGCCCAGCGCATTGCCGAGAGGTAAATGTCCGAAGCATACGTGACCACATCGGCGCGGTCAGGGTTCATTTTCAATTTGTTAATCCTTTCTTCTACGGTGTATTGATTGAAATATTCCACCGCTTTTTCAATGTCTTCCAGGGAGCCTAGTCCGTTCTCGTCTTTGGGTACAAACTCAAATATCTTGCTGATGTTTCCCCCCGTGCCTATGCAAATGGTCTCCTTCCGGGGCGGCATGTTTTCGGCTATCCACCGCTGCATCTTTTTCCAGACGTCGCGGTTTACTTTGCCTTCCATCAGCCTGACCGACCCGATTTTAAACGACTGAGAACTCTCTTTTATTTTCCCGTTATAGACATTCAGTTCCGTACTGCCGCCTCCTACATCGATGTGAAGATAGGTTTTGTCGGCATCCAGTTCGTTCACAATCACGCTGTTGATCATTTCGGCCTCTTTTTCGCCCGAAATCAGGTTAATGGTCATGCCCAACTCCAGTTTTACCCGTTCACAGATATTCAGGCCGTTTTCCGCTTCTCTGAGTGCCGATGTGGCGCAGATCAGGTAGCCGTCTACCTCGTGCAGCTCCATGAGCAGGCGGTAAACGGTCAGCAATTTTTTCAGTTTTGCTTCGCTGTCGTACCCGATTTTCCCGTCACGGAACACATCATGGCCCAGCCTGAGGGCAAACCGTACATATTCCACTTTTTTAAAAACGGCCTTGCCGTCGTCATTCAAAACAGAGGAAATTTGCATTCTTGCGGCATTGGAGCCAATGTCTATCGCAGCTATTTTCATTTACGAACCGGTTCTGATTTTATGTTCAATGGCTTGTCAGTGGCAAAAATATACATAATTTTGAAAAATTTTGAAACTACCGGTTGAAAAGGCCGGGTTTATGCATACAAATATATTTTATGATTAACTTCAATATAGAAGTGGGAGGTTTTCAGCTGACCGACAGAAGACGAAAGAAAGCGTGGTTAAAAAACCTCGTACTTAGCCATGGATCAAAACCCGGTGATCTGAATTACATTTTTTTGAGCGACGAAGAACTCCTTAAAATCAATATCGAATACCTCAATCACTCCACCTATACCGATATCATTACCTTTGACAACTCAGAAACGGAGGAAATGATAGAGGGAGATATCTTTATCAGTGTAGAGCGGGTGAAGGAAAACGCCGGGAAGTTCGAAACCACTTTTGAGCGGGAACTGATCCGGGTCATGGCCCACGGGGTCTTGCACCTGCTGGGGTACCGCGACAAAACACCGGAGGAGGTGCAGGCCATGCGTGGCGCAGAAGAAAGTGCCTTAAACACGTATTTTACGGCATAATCATGATCTTATGGGGGATACCGTCTTCCAGGTATTCCGGTCCGGAGGTTTGGAAACCCAATTCCGTGTAAAATTTTTCGAGATAAGACTGGGCTCCGATTTTTATGGCCTGCTTTCCGAAACGCCGGTAGCATTCCGCAATGGAATATTCCATGATGGCCTTTCCGAAACCGTGCCTGCGGAAGCGGGGAGAAACCAGTACGCGACCAATCGACAAGTAGCCTTCAAACGACTGTCCTATATCGAAAATACGGGTGTAGGCGGCCAGCCGTCCGTCATGAAGTCCCCGGCAATGCCAGGCATTCAGGTCTTTGTAATCCGGATCCTGGTACACGCAGTTTTGCTCTACTACAAAAACTTCCGAGCGCAGGGCCAGGATTTCATACAGTTCTGCCGAACGAAGTTCCTCCAGAGATTTACAGCTAAGGATCATTTTTTATAATTTTGCCAAAATTAATAAAATGTTCCTCGATTTTCATACCCATAAAGTCAGCCAATATGCCGGTGTCTGCGGGATCTTCAATGTGATTTTGCGAAACCGGGAGGAGGAAGAATGGAAGAATCTCCCGGCAGTTTCGGTGGGTATTCATCCCTGGTACATTCCGGGAGAGGGGCTGGAAGAACTGCTCATTTTCCTGGCGGAAGTGGCTGCGCTACCCATGGTGAAATGTATAGGCGAAGCGGGGCTGGACGCGCTGAAAGGAGGAAGTCTGAAAGAGCAGGAGGAGGTGTTTATCCGCCAGATCTGTATTGCCGAAAAGGTAGGCAAACCGGTGGTGGTGCATTGTGTGCGGGCATTCAATGAACTTCTGGCTGTGGCCAGGAAAGTGAATCCGCAGATACCCTTGGTGATCCACGGCTTTAACCGCAAGCCAGAGCTGGCCCGGGAGCTGATTTCGGCAGGTTTTTATCTTTCCTTCGGGATGGAGCTTCGGGATAAACCCCATGTGCAGCGTGCTTTCCGCGAAACACCGGCCGACCGTCTCTTCCTGGAGACCGATGGGCGGGAGGGAGTGGAAATTCAGGAGATTTACGAGAAAGCGGCCGTGTTACGAGACGTGGCCTTGCCAGAGTTACAGAAAATAATACATCAGAATTACATAAGATTATGAGCGATTTAGCGTGGTTGTCCCGGTCAGAGTTACTGGTAGGGCGGGAAGGGATTGACCGTTTACAACAGTCTCACGTGTTGGTAGTGGGTTTAGGCGGGGTAGGGTCTTTTGCGGCCGAATTTATTTGCCGCTCCGGCGTGGGCGAAATGACCATCGTAGACGGAGACGTGGTAGACCCTTCCAACCGAAACCGGCAGTTGCCGGCCCTGTTTACCACCCACGGGGTTTCTAAAGCGGAATGGATGAGGGAGAGGCTGCTGAGTATCAATCCCGACCTTAAATTGCATGTGATCAATGAATTTCTTACGCCCGAGCGATGCCGGGAGCTGATGCGGGAACCCTTTGACTATGTCATGGATTGCATCGACAGCGTCACACCTAAACTGACTCTCATTGAAGAGGCATTCAAGTCGGGCAAGGCGGTGGTAACCTCCATGGGCGCGGGCGGTAAAACAGACCCCACCAAAATCAGGGTTGCGGATTTGTACGACACGCACACCTGTAAACTGGCGTTTTATATCCGGAAGCGGGTCAAAAGGCTGGGTGTAACCCAAGGGGTGAGGGCGGTGTTTTCTACCGAAGAAATGGACAAAGACTCCCTTATCATGACAGACGGATCCAATTTTAAGCAATCGGCTTACGGCACCATTTCGTATCTTCCCGCTGCATTTGGAGGCGTAGCGGCCTCCGTGGTCATCCGCGACCTGCTCAGTCTGCCCGTAGAGACCCAGAAGAGACCTAAGCGCATGAGCAAAAGCGTAATTCGCAAAAAA
>JBEBRS010000102.1:0-10533 GCA_040394705.1 Leadbetterella byssophila | reverse complement strand
ACCAGGCTCAGGAGGCTTTTTTCCCATATTTCAGAAGCGGAACCGGTGAACATCACAGCGCTTTCTTCCGGGATATTCAGGAGAATTCGCAGTTGTTCATCGGCAAAACGGTAGATTTGCTTAAACTCGGAACTCCGGTGGGAGATTGATCCCAGTTGTTTGTCGGTAAATTCACGCAGGTATTCTCCCAGGCGGGGGTATAGTTCGGCGGGCCCGGCGGTAAAATATTTTTTTCTTGTTTCCATTTTTGAGGAACGGTTTAATGGTGTTTCCGTCCTCAAGCGGGCGGAAATGCAAAATTAGGAAAAATTGTGATAACTCACTACTCGCAACTCAGCACTCGGTACTTGGCACTCGGAACTCAAAACCCCTATTGCGATCTGCTATTTATATCGTAATTTTGCCAAAAAATGAAGAAAGCAGTATGCTTATTAACGTGTTTAAGTCGAAGATCCACCGGGTAAAAGTGACGCAGGCGGAGTTGAATTATGTGGGGAGTGTGACCATTGACGAAGACCTGCTTGATGCGGCGGGGATCCGGGAAAACGAGAAAGTGCAGATTGTGAATAACAATAACGGCGAGCGCCTGGAGACGTATGCCATTAAAGGGCGGCGGGGTTCGGGCATTATCTGCCTGAACGGCGCGGCGGCCCGGAAAGCCCAGCCCGGTGATATTGTTATCATTATTTCTTACGCCTGGATGACCCCGGAAGAAGCGGCAAGCCATCAGCCCCTGGTGGTATTCCCGGATGAAAATAACCGCGTGGTTTCATGAAGATCGGGAAAGTCGTTTCTTACCTGATCCCCTTGGTGTTGGGATTGGGACTTCTGCATTGGGTGTTCAATGAGATAGATCTGGAGAAGACTTTCCGTGATTTTAAGAATGCCAATTATCTACTGGTAGGCGCGGCAGGGGTGTTGGCGCTGCTTTCCCATATTTTCAGGGCGGCGCGGTGGACCCTCATGCTGAAGCCTATGGGGTATACGCCTTCGGTGTATCGTGCTACCCTGGCCGTTTTGGTGGGATACCTCACTAACCTCATCTTTCCGCGGGCGGGGGAGGTGGCGCGGGCGGTGAGCCTCCAGAAAAGTGAACAGATTCCTTTTGATAAATCGTTCGGCGCCGTTATTGCCGAACGCGTGACCGACGTCCTGGTGCTGCTGGTGCTGGTGTTGGTGAACCTGGTGCTGGAACATGAACGGATCCTGCACCTTTTTCAGGAGCTGATGCCCGACTTCCGGGTAGGGTGGGTGCTTCCCCTGGTTTTCCTGATTTTGGCTCTTTTGTTTTTCCTTTGGAAAGATAAGATCTTCGCTCTTCCGTTGATCCGCCGTTTTCAATCGTTTTTTGAAGGATTGAAAGAGGGCTTTGTGAGTGTGCTCCACCTGGAAAGGCCGGGTCTGTTTCTGATGCAGTCGTTTGTGATCTGGATTCTCTACTATTTTTCTTCCATGCTGTTGTGCTACTCCCTGGAAATCGGGTCGTCTTTGTCGGCCCTGGCTATACTCACCCTCCTGGTGATGGGTACTATCGGCATGGCCGTACCTACTGTGGGCGGCATAGGCAGTTACCACCTTCTGGTAGGGAAGATCGTGATCTTGTACGGGTTGTCTAACCAGGATGGCGTTTCCCTGGCCACTTTCCTGCATACCATGAACGGCATCCTCTTCATTATCCTTTTCGGGGTCGTAGCCTTGTTATTAAGTACCTTCGGAAAGCGTTCGAAAACTTCGGATTTCTGAAAATTCAATGCAATAGACGTGGTGATATCGTACCAAGGCTATTTTAGATGTAAATGAAAAATAAATGTAATAATATTTGTTACATTTAAAAATTGGTATTACCTTTGTATCATCATGAGCAATACAAGATTCGCGACACTCATTCATATCCTCACTTTGCTGGCCCGGAACAAGGGGCAGTGGCTGAGTTCCGACTGGATTGCCGGGAGTATCGATATTAACCCAGTGATTGTGCGGAAAGAGCTGAGTGTTTTGCAGGAAAGGGGATGGGTGATTACCAAAAAGGGCAAAGAGGGCGGTTCTGCTTTGAATATTTCAGAGGAAGATATCTCATTGGCCGATATCTATAAGGCGGTGAAAAATTCGAATGTGTTGGGAAGAAAGAACCAATGCGGTGGGACTGCATGCCCGGTGGGGAAAGATATTAACGCAAAATTAGACCGCCTTTTTTCCGAGACGGACGAGGCCGTATACAGCGCCCTAATCCATCGGAGTTTGAAAAGTTTTGTGGAGCAGTTCGACTGATTTTTTTTAACTAAAAATGTAACAAATTTTATTACAATAATATGAAAATAGGAATAACAGGAGCCACCGGCCAGCTGGGCCGTTTAGTAGTAGAAAAATTAAAAACGAAAGTAGATGCAGGCCAGCTGGTGGCATTGGTGAGATCACCGGAGAAGGCGGCAGATCTGGGAATACAGGCTCAGGCCTTTGATTACACCCAAAAAGACACGCTGGAGGCGGGTTTAAAAGGAATTGATCATCTTTTGCTGATTTCAAGCAATGAGATCGGTCAACGCAAAATCCAGCATCAAAATATCATTGAAGCGGCACAAAAGGCAGGGGTGAAGTGGATTGTGTACACCAGCCTCCTTCATGCAGACACTTCTTCGCTCAGTCTGGCGGGTGAACACCTGGAAACCGAGAAACTTTTAAAGGAATCTGGAATTGACTATACCATTTTAAGAAACGGGTGGTATACGGAAAACTACACCGGTTCGGTACCCGGGGCGGTACAAGCCGGGGCATTTGCCGGTAGTGCAGGCGAGGGACGGATTTCTTCAGCGACCCGCGAAGATTTTGCCGAGGCAGCTGCAGTAGTTCTGGCAGACGAAGCCCATAAGGGTAAGGTGTATGAATTAGCTGGAGATGAGTCCTATACGCTGGGAGAGCTGGCTCAAGAGATTTCGAAACAAACGGGTAAAGCAATTCCTTATACCAATCTTCCTGAGGCGGAATACGCGGGTGTGTTGAAGTCACTCGGAGTTCCGGAGGGTTTCGCACAGGCATTGGCGGCTTTTGATACCGCTGCGGGAGAAGATGCGTTATTTGATGACGGCAAAGTACTTTCGCAGTTAATCGGCCGGCCCACTACTCCTTTATCGGCGGCGGTAAAGAAAGTATTGATTTAATATAAATATGTAAAAATCAATGGCGTAATTGCAGGAAAGATGGTCCAACCGTTAAATAATAAATAGCATGAAAATTCAGCTGACGGTGGGGAATCTAATATTTACGGAAACGCTTAAATTCCCGGGATAAAATGAGTAATTATAAAATTCCTGCCCAGACACAGATCGGGCACGTACATTTAAAAGTGAGCGACCTGGAGCGGTCGCTTGCTTTCTACCACGGATTGCTGGGCTTTGACCTGAGCATGCGCTACGGTGACCAGGCTGCGTTTGTGTCGGCCGGCGGGTACCATCATCACATTGGGCTGAACACCTGGCACAGCCAGGGAGCGCCGCCAGCCACCAAGCAGGGGGTAGGCTTATACCATACCGCCATTGTATACCCTACACGGAAAGATCTTGCTCAGATTTATGATCGTATCCGGAAAGCGGCCTATCCTATGACCGGTGCCAGCGACCATGGTGTTTCTGAAGCATTGTACCTCAATGATCCCGACGGTAACGGGGTAGAATTGTACTGGGACAAACCCCGGGAAGTATGGCCGGTGCAGGAAGACGGCTCCATAGACATGTACACCCGCCCCCTTGATTTGGGCGACCTATTGGGAGAACTGGAATCATAATCAGTCGTTTGGCCTGATCGGGCAATTATAGAAGCCCGATCAGGTCTTCCTTTTTGAGATTCTTTAAGACGTGGATGTCGGTTCGGATCAGGTCATCGGCAAGCTGGCGTTTGCGTTCCTGTAAATCCATGATTTTTTCTTCGATGGTTCCCGGTGTAATAAACCTGACGGCCACTACCTTATTCTGCTGGCCAATGCGGTAGGCACGGTCAATGGCCTGATTCTCCACCGCCGGGTTCCACCATGGGTCAATCAAAAATACGTATTCTGCACGGGTGAGATTCAGCCCCGTACCGCCGGCTTTAAGGCTGATCAGGAACACCCGTACATCTTCATTCTCCTGGAAAAGGGCCACCTGTTCTTCCCGGTTTTTGGTTTTCCCCGAAAGGTAAGCATATCCGACATTTTCATCCTCCAGGCGTCTTTTTACCAGGTCAAGCATGCCCGTAAACTGGGAGAACACCAAAATTTTGTGGTGATCTTTTAACTTTTCCACTTGCTGCATGAGCTCATCCAGTTTAGCGGAGTGGTCGCCATAGAATTCGGCATCGGCCAGCAGCACGGGCGAATTGCAGATCTGGCGCAGCTTGGTCAGGCCCTGAAGAATGTGCATGGTGGCGGAGTGGAGCTCGCTGGCATCCAGTCCCGAGAGGTACTTCTGAAATTCGAGTTTATAGGTATCGTACACCCGTTTTTGTTCCGTACCCATTTCGCAGTATACCACCATCTCTGTTTTTTCAGGCAACTCTTTGGCTACCTGGGTTTTGGTTCTTCTCAGCACGAAAGGGTGAATTTTCTGCTGCAGCTCCCGGGCCCTTTTTGCATCCTGGAACTTGTCTATCGGGTTCGAATAACTGTCGGCAAAATGCTTGGCATTTCCCAGTAACCCGGGCAGCGCAAACGACAACTGCGCATAAAGGTCAAAGGTGTTATTCTCCACCGGGGTTCCGGTCAGCACCAGACGCTGGCGGCCATTCAGAAGGCGAACCGCCTTATACCGTTTGGAGTCAGGGTTTTTGATGGCCTGGGATTCGTCCAGCACAATCACATTAAAATCCGCCTTCTTTAAAACGGCAATATCAGACAGCAGGGTACCGTAGGTAGTTATCACCACATCGTACCTGTTGAACTCCTCTTTTTTACGCTGAAGTCCGTAATGTACCGCATAGTTCAGGTGCGGGGCAAACTTGTCGAGCTCCCGCTGCCAGTTAAAAAGCAGGGAGGTAGGAACCACCACCAGGTTGGTTTTCCGGTTACCCTTCTCATGTTGCACCAGAAAATAAGCAATCACCTGTATCGTCTTGCCCAATCCCATATCGTCTGCCAGGCATCCCCCAAAACCAAACTCATCCAGAAAATTCAACCATTTTAATCCTTCCTTCTGGTAATCACGTAGTTTTGCTTTGAGTTTTTTCGGCACTTTGACGTCGCTGATCGACTGGAAATCCGCCAGTTTTTCTTTGTACCTTCTGACTTCCTGTTTCACCTCCGCAGACATTACCTCTTCTTCAAACAAATGATCAATCAACTGAAAATTGCTTTTGTGGGTATGGATACTATTATCTTTTATCTCTCCTGACCGGAAGTAATGGGAGAAGCGTTCTATCCATTCCTGAGGGAGAATCCCCTGGGTGCCGTCACCCAGTTCCACAAACCGTGTTTTATTGAGAATTGATTTTTGTATTTGTCTCAGTGTCACCTTTTGTTTTCCGAAAGAGACGTCAGCCGTAATATCAAACCAGTCGATGCCCGAGTTTACGGTACTTCTCACCTGCATGGGGTGTTCGTTGAACCGGTTATTCTTCAGTGCACCGAAGCCCAGGATGGTATACTTTTCCGCTCGCCAGGCTTCAAATGCCTGGATAAACCAGTCTTCGTCCAGGAATTTCCTTCGGTGCAGATAAAAGAACTCGGTTTGAGGCACCTGTGCAAAGTCAGGGTGCCGGGCCTGTATATTCCGGATAAAGCGGTGTTCTTCATCTTCTTTCCGCTCAATGGCAAACAGGGTACCGTCGGGTGCCGTGGCATACGGCGTTTTTCGTGAGAGAACGGCCACTTCCACATCGCCGTAGGAGAGGGCCGGGGTGATCAGGATAAATTCCCCTACCTCTGACAGGTAAATGTAATGCCGGGAGATCACATCCAGAGATTCTTTTTTGATCATGGCTTTCGGTGCAGGTTTTATAAAACTGTAATGCACGGTAACGGCATTTTCAAGGGGGGCTAGAAATTCTTCCCGAAAAGACGCAAACTGGTTGCGGTGCAGGTAAACTTCGTGTCCGTTCTCTTCAAAAAAGTGGAGTACTTTCAGTTCTGCCTCGTTATTTGGGCAGGCCATCCTATTTTTGTGCTGTAAGAGTGGCCCCTGAAGGCGGATATACCTGGAAGTAGTGCGGTGGCTGTCTAAATTTACCTCGCATGTCAGTACGTAGAACTCGCCCGATTCCTTCACCATAATTTTGATTTCGGGCGAACCTGCTTGCATTTCCAGGGCGGTAAGTTTTGAAGCGGTTATTTTTTCAGAAAACCCGCCGGGCTGGAAAGAATAAAAATCCAGGTTCAGGGGGTTACGGATCAGGTCCCGGCACGTTTCTATGTTCGCTTTTTGCGTATGATCCGACAGCAGCGCCAGGTAAAACAGGGTTTCTTCCCGGTTTTGTGCATTTCTTAACCTTTCGTGGATATCTGCCTTTTCTATGGGCGACTTAATGCCTCCTGACTTGGAAAGGGGGGCTTCCATCAGCAGGAACCCTGCATCTCCGCTGTGATATGCTTCCCGGATCACCACAAAATCACGGGTATGCACCTCCCGGGGAAGTTGGAAATCGGGCAACAGTTTTTGACGTAACTGTACTTTGTCTTTTTCGGTATAAGGCAGCAGTTTAACTTTGGGCTGCACGTACAGCCGGTTGTTCCGCATGGTTATGCTAAAGAACTCGTCCGGATGGGTGATGTTTCCCCATCCTTTTTCTGCTGCCGTTCGGGCCAGTAAACGGTGTCTTTCTTCCGTGTTAAATGACAACTGGAAGTGGAAGTTATCCAGGATAGTGGAAAGAGCGAACTGCAGGTGTCTGCAAAGGGTTTTGCTTTCGCATTCGCAATGCAGTTTAATGTGATCGTCTGTTTGTAGGATTTGCACTACGTATTCCGCCCTTTGGTAATAAGCCCCTTCACCTATCCGCATGCCCAGATTCCCGATACCGAATTCCGACAGGATTACCTCCATATCCGCTGGTCGGTTACCTCTTTGCCCTGCAAAAACGTAGCTTTGTTTAGATAGGTTCAACAGGGATTTCTCGGCCAGGATAAACGTATTCCCCTCTTTTCTCAGGTAGTCCGCCGGGATGCCGGTCTCTGCTGTACTACCCTTTCCTTCTTCGTGAAGTATCTCATCTGCCTTGACCAGCACATGTACGATATGTTTGCAATATCCCCCATAGTCGTATGCGCAGGTGCAGGAGGCCCGGATTACTTTTGCCAGGGTGTAGTCTACCTTTACAGAATAGAGGCCGCTCCCCTTCACGATGGCCTCCACGCGGTCTACTTTCACTTCAATATGCTTAATCTCCGAGTCTTTAAACCGATTTCGGGTATTCTCAGTCGTGTAATTGTGGATAAAGTCCCTGAAAGGTTTGAAATCTATTTGCATCGCTTTTTTTAGCTATCAGCTTTTAGCTATCAGCCTTCAGCTTTTAGTTCTCAGCTTGGGAGGAGGCGGTCTTTGACGTTTCGCTGATTCGCCAATTCGCAGATAGCTGACAGCTCCTCGTACTGTTTATTTTGAAGCTAAAATAGGCATACAAATAACATGTTACAAAGTAAAGCAAAAATTATATTTTGATAGCGGAATGTTCGTACATTTGGGAGTTATCCAAAACCCCATAGAAACGGAGTGATACTTATTTAACGATTGGTATTATGGAACATCATCATAACACGTCAAGATAATTCGGAACATAGTTCAACACCATATTCATCCCAATCACGATGAATACGGTGGGTAGCAGGCTATAATATTCTTGCTATTTTATTGGCCTTAGGGGTCTTGTACTAATGGGGAATAATGTTAAGCCTTTTTCCTAAAAATTAAAATTATGGCAAAAATATCATCAAGCATAAAGAGCGAAAACTATAAAATTGAAATTCAATCACCATCAGGCAATGTAGTAATCGCAGACGAACCGGTAGATATGGGTGGAAAGGATCTGGGTTTTTCACCGAAAGAACTTTTAGCATCTGCATTAGCGGCTTGCACGTCAGCTACTGTAAAAATGTTTGCAGACAGAAAAGAGTGGGATTTGCAGGAAGTGAAAATTGATATTGAACTGGAATTTATTAAAGAAGAAAACAAAACTGTAATCCACAGAAAGCTGGAATTTATCGGCAACCTTGATGAAACGCAAAAAAGTCGTTTGCTTGGCGTTGCCAACGCCTGTCCGGTTCATAAAATAATGAGCAATCCGATAGAAATAACTTCTGAAGTAGAAAAGTAATTTCTCGATTTATCCCGATACACAGTTTAACTTATACTCTCTAACTTTTTAAGTGGTTCTCATTTAATCTTCAGGCAGAAAATCCGGGTTGTAAACTATTTCCCAAAGATGGCCATCAGGGTCTTGAAAATAACCGGCATAACCGCCCCAAAAAGTGTCTGCGGCAGGTTTAATGATTTTTGCCCCTGCCTTTTCCGCAAGTTCCATTATCGCATTTACTTCTTCTTTACTGGCGACATTGTGTCCGATAGTAAATTCTGATGCAGAGGGGTTTTGTAGCGGAATACCCGTGTCGTTCGCTATGCTTTTTCTGGGCCAAAGGGCTAACTTCAGACCACTTAGCAAGTCAAAAAATGCGACAGCACCATATTCAAATTCCTTTCCGATAATTCCTTCTGTGGATAGTCCAAGGCCGTCCCGATAAAACTCAACAGACTTTTCCAGGTCTGCCACTCCTAATGTCAATACTGAAATTCTTGGTTTCATATTCTGTCTGTTTAATCCATTTTCCGTTATAATGATCGCTAACGGTCGGCAGTTTTTCGTCCCGGTGGGATTAGCAGGAGGAGCGTTCAATTTAGCCGAAACCCCACCATTTTGCAAAACCCCTGTTAGCGTTTCGCTGTTTTTTTACATCATTATTGTCTGTACTTCACTATTTCAAAAATCCGACAATAAACTTTGATGTTTCATCTGGTTTTTCAGCAAGTAAAGGCATAACTTTATGGTAAGCCCACCAAGTTTCGGGATAACCAGGGATTAAAATTAAAGGGTCTCCTTGTCCGCCTGATACATAATGCAGCGTTGTACCATTAACTTTGCTATAGTTACTGGTGAAATTTGGTAAAAATTTTAGTATCGCTTCATTTGAATATTTTTCGTTCATGTGAGTGTACCTTTTTATAGATTTATAATGATCTGTTAGTAGCCGTTTTTTATGCTGTCGTCAAAACTGTTTTGGTTTCTTTTTTTGTCCTGCAGAGGTTGCAATTTCGTCAATGCGTTTTTGCTGTCTATCCAACCGAAGCAAAGCGCAATATCAACAGCTTCGCTCCACGTAATAGATGATTTTTCTGATGATTTAGCATAAAAAACAAGCCAAACAGACTGTTTTGAATGGTGATTTTTTTCTAACCATTTTCTCCAATCTGTTGGGCTTGTCGGATAAAAAGTTTCCGTTTCGTTCATTGTTACTTTACTACCGTTGCTTCCAATTCTACAGTCAAAGTTGCAAAAAGCCCTTTGACTTCAAGCAACGTTGTGGCTTGTTTAAGTCCGTGTTTTTGAATGAACGGCACATAAACGTCCATACAAGTTGTAAAAAAATCTTGTACTGATGTTGTGTAAACATTCAGCCTTACAATGTTTTTTGCTTCGTAACCTGCTTCGCTGATAAGCGTTTCAAGGTTTTGAATAGTTTGCTGTAATTGCGAACGTATATCCGCATTACTTGGCACGCCATTAGCATCAATGGCTACCTGCCCCGAACAGTAAAGTGTTCCCGAAACATTTTTTACTTCTACTGCTTGTGCAGAGTTGGTTTGTTCGCCCCAAATCCAAGGGTCAATCGTTTTTTTTTCCATTTTACTTACTTTTGAATTTGTTAAACGAAACAGCACTTTGCTATTTCTGGCAACAAAAGTAAAATGGGGGTATGACAGCCTTATGTCAGGGGTCACATCAGTGATACCTGTCAAAATACTCTTGTAAGGTCATTCTGTGTGGTTCAAACTTGTCGGAAAGCACTTCCAATTTTTCAATTCTGTCCAAACGGAAAAAACGAAATTCTTTTCTTAAACGACAATATGCAATCAATAACCAATTCTCTGTACTTAATAATGCAAAGGGTTCAATATGTCGGGTTGTCGTTTTGTTTTGCTCGTTGATGTATTCAATTTTTGTGAGGCGAAAATTGCTCAAAGCAAACTGCAAATCCGACAAATTATTGCTGTTTCTTTCTCGGTTGATGTTTTGGTCAAATCGGGTTCTTTCGGCAAGTAAGTTAGCTTTGTCCTGTATGCTGTATTTCAGAACTGCTTTTATTTTGTCAACGGCTTCGGTGTAATCTTTGATGA
Organism: Leadbetterella byssophila; assembly: GCA_040394705.1. Lineage (GTDB taxonomy): Bacteria > Bacteroidota > Bacteroidia > Cytophagales > Spirosomataceae > Leadbetterella > Leadbetterella byssophila_B. Next base: position 187 of record JBEBRS010000102.1, on the reverse strand, counting down.
ACGAAGTATCCTTGTTTTTGAGAACCAATTGTTCTGCGGTAATTAATGCGTTGGCTTGTGCTTCGGTAAACATTACGGGCGGTACTCTATAACCTTCCATTAGCGTATAACCTTTGCCGTCTTCGGTGATGATTGGAACGCCTGCCTGTTCCAATGTTCTGATGTCCCGGTAAATTGTTCTGATACT
>JBEBRS010000101.1:0-10540 GCA_040394705.1 Leadbetterella byssophila | reverse complement strand
TGGCCTACTGGTACGATATTGATTCTATGACGAGGGAAATGCTGGAGAACCTGCGGGTGAAAGCAAGCTGAGAGAGGAATTATTTTCTCTTAGTTAGTTTTTCATCCGTTTTGCTAACCCTCTTTTCTTCACTTTCCAGCCTCCGTTGAACTTTCTTAACATCTTCAAGGGCGGGCAGGTTTTCAGGTTTTACTCCTCTTTCCCGCAGCATTTTGCGTACCGCTGTGTTGTTTTCAATATGCTCCTTCCCAATCGAATCATGTCCTTTGAAAACAAAAAAGCCGGCAAAAGCCGGCTCCTTGTATATATAACAATACAATCTCAATTATACGATTCCTTCAGCCAATACCAGTACTTTATCATTCAGTACCTGCACCACACCACCGTCAATGCCGATCGTTTCTTTCTTCCCCTTGGTTTCGTAAACCAGGTCACCTGTCTTCAGGGTACTCACCAGAGGAGCGTGATCTTTCAATATCTGGAACTGTCCTTCTTTCCCTGGCAAGGTGACCAAATCTACCTCTCCTGAAAAGACATTCTGTTCCGGTGTTATGATTTCAAGTTTCATCGGCTTGCTTCTTCAATTAGTTTCTGGCCTTTAACCGCTGCGTCTTCAATGGTACCTACCAGGTTAAACGCTGCTTCAGGAAGGTGGTCATACTTACCGTCCATGATCTCGTTAAAGCCCTTGATGGTATCGTTGATATCTACCAGCACGCCTTTCAGACCGGTGAACTGTTCTGCCACAAAGAAGGGTTGGGAGAGGAAACGCTGCACACGTCTCGCACGGCCTACTACCAGTTTGTCTTCTTCTGAAAGTTCTTCCATACCCAGGATGGCGATAATATCCTGAAGCTCTTTGTAACGCTGTAACAGGTTTTTCACACGCTGAGCACAGGCATAATGCGCATCACCCAGTACTTCTGCGGTTAGAATCCGTGAAGTAGAGTCCAAGGGGTCTACCGCAGGATAAATGCCTAATTCCGCAATTTTCCGGCTCAGTACCGTAGTGGCATCCAGGTGGGCGAAAGTGGTGGCAGGCGCCGGGTCAGTAAGGTCATCGGCAGGTACGTAAACCGCTTGTACCGATGTAATAGAACCTCTTTTTGTAGAGGCGATACGCTCCTGCATCAGACCCATCTCACTGGCCAGGGTAGGTTGGTAACCCACGGCCGAAGGCATCCGTCCCAACAGGGCCGACACCTCAGAACCTGCCTGAGTAAAACGGAAAATATTATCAATAAAGAAAAGGATATCCCGGCCTTTGCCTTCTCCGTCACCGTCACGGAAGTACTCCGCTACGGTAAGTCCGGAAAGCGCTACCCGCGCCCTTGCTCCGGGAGGCTCGTTCATCTGCCCGAAAATAAAGGTAGCCTGCGAATCTTTCAGGGTATCGCGGTCTACTTTGGAAAGATCCCATCCGCCTTCTTCCATCGATTCTTTGAAAGCGTCACCGTATTTCACGATACCGGATTCGATCATCTCTCTCAGGAGGTCGTTTCCTTCCCGGGTACGCTCACCCACACCGGCGAATACGGACAAACCGGAATACGCTTTGGCAATATTATTGATCAGCTCCTGGATCAGTACGGTTTTACCTACACCGGCACCACCAAAAAGACCGATCTTTCCTCCTTTCACATAAGGCGCCAGGAGGTCAATTACTTTAATACCTGTAAAAAGCACTTCGGTAGAAGTGGCCAGATCCTCAAATTTAGGAGCCGAACGGTGAATGGAGACACCTTGGGTTTTCACGTCTCCTAAACCGTCAATGGCTTCGCCCACCACGTTAAACAGCCTTCCTTTGATTTCATCACCGGTAGGCATCGTAATCGGAGTTCCCAGCAGCACCACTTCCTGTCCCCGCTGAAGTCCGTCTGTACTGTCCATGGCGATGGTACGTACCCGGTCTTCACCCAGGTGTTGCTGACATTCCAGTACTACCCGCTGACCGTTGGATTTCGTCACATACATTGCATCCAGGATCGGGGGTAATGAAGTAGCCACACCTTCAAAACTAACGTCTACAACCGGGCCGATAATTTGGGAAACTTTACCAGTAATTGCCATTATATTAGTATTTTATAAATTTATTTATTTTTTCGGACTGCAAAAATACCGGTTACTTTTTTCATAACCAAGCATTAAGGCCGTCATTTTTGTATTTTTTTAAGATTTCCACCTGCATTCCTGCCTGATTTTTTGGAAAAATCTTATGCGCTTACCTTGACATCTTCGCTTCAATGGTCTGCTGAGTGTGCGGAACCGCCCTCAGACGCTCTTTCGGAATCAGCTTGCCCGTATCCCGGCAGATGCCGTACGTACCGTTCTTGATCCGGATCAACGCCGCTTCCAACTGGGTAGCGAATTTCTGCAAGCGTGCGGCCGACTGGCTCAGCTGCTCTTTTTCACGTACATCGGCTCCGTCTTCCAGCGTTTTAGACCCCACCGCCGTGTTGTCTGTCCCGTTGTCATTCTTCCGGCTCAACGTCTCCTTGATGAAATTAACTTCGCTGTATGTGGCCTCCAGCTTCTTTTTGATAATTTCTTCAAACTCCTTCAGCTCCGACTCAGAATAGTGGGTTTTTTCTTCTGTTACTTCCGACATATCTTTTAAGCATTTTAAGGTGATTCACAAAAATTTCCGCAAATATAAGGTTTTCCCGGCTTTATTTAAAATATTTTCAATTAGCAACTTATATATACTTTGGTATACGGCCTACACGTTATACTTACACCTGCCCTCCATTTTTTGTGCTTTTCCAACCCGTTGCTTATCAATTCTTTACAAAAAAACAAAATAGATAATCCAGATTTTTTTGAAAAAAACACGTAACTTTGCACGCTTTTTAGAGCAGGCAGGCTAAAAAATTAACAAAATCCTTATAAAAGAGGTAAGCAAAATGCAAGAAATCAGAAACATAGCGATTATCGCTCACGTTGACCACGGAAAAACCACCCTGGTGGACAAAATCATTCACGCTTCTAAAATTTTTCGTGACAACCAGGAATTCCAGGACCTGATCCTGGACAATAACGACCTGGAACGTGAAAGAGGGATCACTATCGTTTCCAAAAACGTTTCCGTACGATACAAAGGCGTTAAAATCAATATCATTGACACTCCCGGCCACGCCGACTTCGGCGGAGAGGTGGAACGTGTGCTTAAACTGGCCGACGGGGTAATTCTGCTGGTGGACGCCTTTGAAGGTCCCATGCCCCAAACCCGCTTCGTGCTGGGCAAAGCGCTTGACCTGGGATTGAAGCCCATCGTGGTAGTCAACAAGGTCGACAAAGAAAACTGCCGCCCCGATGAAGTACACGAAAACGTGTTCGATCTCATGTTCAACCTGAACGCCACAGAAGAGCAGCTGGATTTTCCGGCCCTTTACGGTTCTTCGAAACAAGGCTGGATGAGTACCGACTGGAAACAGAAAACAGAAGACATTACGCCGTTACTGGATGCCATCATAGCGCACATCCCCGCTTCTCCTGTAGTGGAGGGCAGTTTCCAGATGCAGATCACCTCTCTGGACTACAACGCTTTCGTAGGCCGGATTGCCATAGGCCGCGTAGCCAGAGGCACCGTAAAAGAAGGACAGCAAGTGGCCTTGTGCAAAGCCGACGGCAGCATCAAGAAAATGAAGATCAAAGAACTTCATGTATTTGAAGGATTAGGAAAAGCCAAGGTGGAATCGGTTTCTTCCGGCGAAATATGCGCCATCACCGGCCTCGAAGATTTCGAGATCGGGGATACCGTAGCCGATGCGGAAAACCCGGAAGCGTTGCCCCGCATCGCCATTGACGAACCTACCATGAACATGTTGTTTACCATCAACAACTCTCCTTTCTTCGGAAAAGAAGGTAAGTTCGTGACTTCACGGCACGTGCGCGACCGCCTGATGAAAGAAACGGAGAAAAACCTGGCCTTGCGTGTGGTACAGGGCGACAGCGAAGATAAATTCCTGGTATTCGGCCGAGGGATTCTTCACCTGTCGGTACTGATCGAAACCATGAGGCGCGAAGGCTACGAACTCCAGGTGGGCCAGCCCCAGGTACTCTTCAAAGAAGGGGAAAACGGGGAAAGACTCGAACCTATCGAGACCCTGGTAGTAGATGTACCCGAAGAAACGGCGGGCAAAGTGATTGAGCTGGCCACCCAGCGGAAAGCAGAGCTGCTCATCATGGAACCCAAAGGCGACCTCCAGCATCTGGAGTTCAATATCCCCTCAAGGGGTCTGATCGGACTGCGTTCTAACGTACTGACCGCTACACAGGGCGAAGCCATCATGAACCACCGGTTTAAAGCGTATGAACCGTACAAGGGCCCCATTTCCGGCCGTATCAACGGTTCCATGATCTCCATGGCGAACGGACCGGCGGTAGCGTACGCTATCGACAAACTCCAGGACAGAGGCGTATTTTTCGTAGATCCGGGCGAAGACGTTTACATGGGAATGGTAGTGGGCGAACATAACCGCCAGAACGATATCGTGGTGAACCTTCAGACATCGAAGAAACTGACCAACATGCGGGCCTCCGGTTCAGACGACAACGTGAAGATTGCCCCGAAGATCAATTTCTCCCTGGAAGAATGTATGGAATACATCCAGAAAGACGAGTACCTGGAAGTGACCCCCAAATCACTGCGGATGCGTAAAATCTACCTGGACGAGAACGAAAGAAAACGTATGGAGCGTAAGAGCGAAGCAGACGCTGCCCTCGCCTGATTTTCCATTTAAAATATGCCCCCGGAGGTCCGCTTCCGGGGGCATATTGTTTTTTCAGCCTTCTGCCGGGTGGCGGACCACTATCAGCTGCCGCGGCGGCAAACCGATTCATGTACCGACCTGCTGACAGCTGATTGCTCACACCTACCCCCCCTTCAAAAAGTACTTTTATCTAAAATTCACAACTACAATAGATTTATTAACTGCATTATTTTTAGTATATTAAATAAATTATCTATTTTTGCGTTGTTTTTTAGTGGAATTTATTGCAATATCAAAATATGAAAACAGTAGAAACGTACATCCCTTACAAAGTAAAGGATATTTCACTGGCCGAATGGGGCCGCAAAGAGATTACCCTGGCGGAAGCCGAAATGCCCGGCCTGATGGAAATCCGGAAAGAATACGGTCCTTCAAAGCCCCTGAAAGGCGCGAGAATTGCCGGATGCCTGCACATGACCATCCAGACCGCGGTACTGATCGAAACCCTGGTAGAACTGGGCGCTGAAGTCACCTGGTCTTCCTGCAATATCTTCTCTACCCAGGATCACGCCGCCGCGGCCATTGCCGCCGCCGGTATCCAGGTATACGCCTGGAAAGGCATGAACGCGGAAGAATTTGACTGGTGTATTGAGCAAACCCTTTTCTTCGGAGAAGAGAGGAGCCCCCTGAACATGATTCTGGACGACGGCGGCGACCTGACCAATATGGTATTCGACGTGTATCCTGAACTGGTAGCGGGCATCAAAGGCCTTTCGGAAGAAACTACCACCGGCGTACACCGCCTTTACGAAAGAAAGAAAAACGGCACCCTGCTTCTGCCGTCTATCAACGTAAACGACTCGGTGACCAAGTCGAAATTCGACAATAAATACGGCTGTCGCGAATCACTCGTTGACGCCATCCGCCGGGCTACCGACCTCATGCTGGCCGGTAAAGTAGCGGTAGTGGCGGGTTACGGCGACGTGGGCAAAGGCTCCGCCGACTCTTTGAGAGGTGCCGGATGCCGGGTCATGGTGACCGAAATTGACCCGATCTGCGCTTTACAGGCTGCGATGGACGGATTTGAAGTGGTCACGATGGACGAAGCCGTGGAAAGAGCCCAGATTTTTGTTACTGCTACCGGTAACTTCAACATCATCCAGGGCAAGCACTTCACCAAAATGAGAGATAAGGCTGTGGTATGTAACATCGGCCACTTCGATAATGAAATCGATATGGCCTGGTTAAACGAAAACTACGGCAACACCAAATCTACCATCAAACCGCAGGTAGATATGTACACCATCAACGGCAATGACATCATCGTTCTCGCCGAAGGCCGTCTCGTAAACCTGGGTTGCGCCATGGGGCATCCGTCTTTTGTGATGTCTTGCTCCTTCTCCAACCAGACCCTGGCTCAGATTGAGCTGTGGACTAACACAGACCAATACGAGAAAGACGTATACGTACTGCCCAAGCACCTCGACGAGAAAGTAGCCGCTTTCCATTTGGGCCATGTAGGCGCCAAGCTGGAAAAACTGACTCCCGCCCAGGCCGAATACATCGGCGTAACGGTAGAAGGGCCGTTTAAGTCGGAGATGTACCGGTACTAAAAGAGAAAACCTAGATCAAAAATCCGCCCTGGAAACAAGGCGGATTTTTTTGTTTTAAAAAAATATACATCTTTGTATATAAATTCTACATTCAGATTATGAAAAGTACTGCAAGTATAAAGAAAGAATTAAGTCCGGTGAAGACCGAAATGCAATACCGTTATTATTTATCGGTTATTGATGACCTGATTGATTGCGAAGAAAACAGCAAGGAAGAGGAGCTACTTGAGCTGGTTTCTCTACTGGTGGAGGATTACGAATCGAAACATTATCCGATTGAGGCCCCGGATCCGGTAGAAGCCGTAAAACACAAAGCTTTTGAACTGGGGCTGAAAAGGAAGGACCTCGCACCCTATTTTGGCAGTATAAGCCGTGTTTCGGAAATTCTAAACAGAAAAAGACCCATGTCGCTTGAAATGGCACGTAAAATCCATAAAGGATTGGGCATTTCAGCGGAAACACTTCTCAGTTGATTCACTTAAAGTGCACCGCCTATTTCCTTATAAAATGCCAGCGCTTGGCGCTCCGTCCAGGTATAAAGCTGCCCCGCCTCCATGAAACCCACGTGGCCGCCGCGGGATGTCACCCGAAAGTGTACATTCGGATTCACCGTATCGCCCGTATCGTAGCAGGCTTGCCCTAAAAACGGATCGTTCAGGGCCTGCACAATCATCACCGGTACGGCAATCCGCCCCAAAAGAGGTTTGGTAGAGGCTTTTTTATAAAAATCGAAGGCGTCGGCATAGCCGTGCAGAGGTGCGGTAAAGCGGTTATCAAAATCCACGAAATTCCGGATACGATGATAGTCTTCGCAATTCAGGAGGGGATTATCGGGAAACATGGCCTCTTTCACTTTCAGCTTCGCACCCAGTTTACGCAGAAAACGCTTCATATAAAACCGCTTATAGGGCTTATCCAGCTCTTTTGAAGCATCGTACACATCCAGGGGTACCGACCCCACAAACGCCCCTGAAACTTCTTTCGGCAGGCGATCCGGCCACTCTGCCAGCAACCGTAAAGTAAGGCTTCCGCCCATAGAAGAACCGGACAAAAACACCTCTTCGTAACCTTTGGAAATGGCGTACTCTACCACCGTCCGCAGGTCTTCCGCATCGCCGTGGTGATAAAACCTAGGCAGTCGGTTCATCTCTTCACTACAACTCCGGCAATTCCACCCCAGACCGTCAAATCCATTTTCCCCGAACAATTTCAGGAGGGCCGTTACGTAAGGCCGGTGGGAGTTTCCCTCCAGCCCGTGGGTCACCACCATCAGCTTTCGCGATCCGGTAAAGTGCCAGTCCAGGTCCAGGAAATCACCATCTTCGAGCTCCAGCCTTTCCCGTTCGTAAGGAATCTCCACCTTCCTGAAAAAGCTGGGGTAAATGGACTGCACGTGGCCACCGATCTGGTAGAAAGGCGGACGTGGAGCATTACTGAGCAGCGGCATATTCCAGCACCTTGTTCCAGACGCGAAAGACATTCCCGGAACAAATTTTTTCAATATCGGCTTCCGAATACCCCCGGTTCAGCAGCTCTTCGAGCAGGTTAGGATAATCGGAAACATCTTTCAGGCCCGTAGGGAGGCTGTCGCCGACCCCGTCGTAATCCGACCCTATGCCCACGTGGTCTATCCCCGCCAGTTTAACGATATGATCCACGTGATCGGCCACCCGCTTCACATCCGAATAATTCCGGCTGTCTTTAGCCAGCTCTTTGGCCAATGTTTCACGCAGTTCCCGCCCGGAAAGTCCCTTATCGGCCAGCTCTTTGCGAATACGGGCCGAGGCGGCTTCCTTGTATTTCACTACCTCAGCATCCAGGAAAGTAGATCCGAAGTTCACCATCACTACCCCCCCGTTTTCCTTCAGTTTCACCAGCATATCGTCAGACATGTTTCTTTCCCAACCCGGTGTAAAATGACGGGCGGAAGAATGGGAAGCGATCACCGGCACTTGTGAAGTGGCCACCACATCGTAAAAGGCATCGTCTGAAATGTGCGAGACATCTACCATAATACCGGCCCGGTTCATAGCTTTTACCACGTCTACGCCAAACGGACTCAGTCCTTTCCAGGTATGGGTGGTGTCGTAGCTCGAATCACAGATATCGTTGTCCTTGGAGTGGGTAAGCGTTACATAGCTGATCCCCTTGGCCCGGTACAGGGCCACATCGTCTGTAGAAGTAATGGGCGAACCGTTCTCCATGCCCATGGGCAGCGCGATTTTGCCGGCGGCGGCTATACGCTGCACATCCGCGGGCGTACGGGCCACTTCAAAATAATCACTTTTTTCCTGCGCAATATATTCGATCATACGAATCAGCGTATCGGCTAGCAGTTTGGCCTCCGCCGCGTTCCGGTCGGCCGGGATATAGACCGACATAAACGGCGCGTCCAGTCCGCCCTGCTTAGCCCGTACAAAGTCAAAATCTCCTTCCTCACTTTCCACAGGAATACCGGTATAGGCCTTCTCCAGGCGGAAGTTTTTCACTTGCAGGCGATACGGCAGATCCACGTGTCCGTCGGCAATAATGAACTGGTCGGCCAATGCTTTGGCTTTTACTTTATTTTCGGAAGCTTTAGGAGCTACTTTACAGGAAACCATCAGCACCAGGCCGATCAATGTAAAAAAATATTTCATAGTCAATTTTTAAGGATAGGTACTGTTCAGATAGGTCGGAGAATCACCGAGTCGGTCAGGACGGTATTGCTGATATTTCCGGCCCTGTCGCGGATATAAATCTCATACTTTACGGTGTCTTTGGCATAAGGATAAAACGAGTGGTAGACTTGTATGCCGCTATAATGAATGGTACCTTCTATGGGGCCCGGGCTATCGCCTGAAAGGCGGTGAAAATACCCCGACTGCGTTTCCAGGGGTTCGTACACGATGTACCTGCCGTTTACTCTCCGGAATTGTTTGACCACGAAATTCTGCCCTCCGCCCCTTTCTGCCAGGGAGTCGATCTCCCGCTGTACATAGCCCAAATCGCCGTCGCCGTCCCGAAAGAACACCGAGATCACTACCGAATCTTTATACCCTCCGGATTGTTCATCTACACGCAGGAAGTTTTCTATCCCGGAAAATTCAATTTCCGGTGCATCGGCGAATTCGGGTACGCTGAAACATCCGCCCAGAAAGGTACCGCAGAACAAGAAGACTCCAATTATTTTAAGAAAACGCATCGTTTAAACTTACTTTTGTAAAAATAATAAAAAACCTTGAACATGAGCATACGCGACGAATTAAAGTCTGCCCTGGTCACTCTCCCTCCCGACGCCCGCCGTTTTGAAGCGCTGGCCCTGGAGGTTTTTCAGTACCAGTATGCTCATAATCCGCTTTACCGCCAATACGCCGACCGCCTGGGCAAATCGCCCGCCTACGTTCACCGGGTAGAAAAGATCCCTTTCCTGCCTATCGCGTTCTTTAAAAGCCACACCGTTGCCACGGGCTTCACCGAGCCGCAGATGATCTTTGAAAGCAGCGGCACCACATCGGCCCAGACCAGCCGCCATGCGGTTTCTGATCTTACCCTGTACGAAGTGCTGAGCAGGAAGACCTTCGAGCAGATGTATGCTCCCCTTTCCGACTACCACATTTTCGCACTTTTACCTTCTTATCTCGAACGAAATAATTCTTCGCTCGTGTATATGGTGCAGAACTTTATTTACTACAGCTACAGCCCTTTCAGCGGCTTCTTTCTGAACAATACGGAAGAAATGGTGGAAAAGATGAGCGCGGCAGTAGCCCGCGACCAACGCAAGATACTGCTGATCGGCGTTACCTTCGGCCTGCTTGACCTGCTGGAAAACGAAGCTCTCATACAAAAAATACGCGCTTTTTCGGATCGCCTCACCGTGATGGAGACCGGCGGAATGAAAGGAAGAAGAAAAGAAATGATCCGCGAAGAACTGCACACCGTTCTCTCCGCCGGCTTTGGAGTGGAAACCATTCATTCCGAATACGGCATGACCGAACTGCTTTCCCAGGGCTACTCTAAAGGAGACGGCATCTTTCACCTGCCCCCTTCCATGAAGGTTTTCCTGAGGGAAATCAACGACCCTTTCACCTACCTCCCCCATTTCTCCATAGGCGAAAAACCCGAAGGGAGCCGGCAGCGTACAGGCGGCATCAACGTCATTGACCTCGCCAATATCGACTCCTGTAGTTTTATTGAGACCCAGGACCTGGGCGTATATACCGAAGATTATTCCGG
>JBEBRS010000100.1:0-10558 GCA_040394705.1 Leadbetterella byssophila | reverse complement strand
AAAAAGATGATAAAAAGGCGAACGCTCACCCGGTACAATCCGCCGTCATACCGCAGCAAGAATAACTTCCGGGCAGGTTTCCTGGCTCACTCCCATTTTTCCATACCTTCCCGTCCCATAACAGAACAGTGGTTTTGCAGAAAGAAAATTTGACGGAAGCTTACAGTTGCGGGGACAGCCCGTGATTCACACACGATTCCCTATTATCTTCTTTCCAGCCAATTCCGGACCGAAGCACCCTGAAACTGGTACAAAGATAAGGGAATAACTCCCAAGTTGTATATTTCATAAGGAATGGTTTTCTAGTAGAAAAATATAAAATAATTTGCTTATTAATAGGGTTTTGTGTAAAGTTGTTTTGTATTAACTAAATTGAGATGACCATGAAAAAGTTTATGATATGGATTGCGGTTGTCGGAATAACCACTTCCTGTTCACAACTTGTTAATTTTTCCGGGGACTACACGCCCCTAAGTTTTGAACAAGAAATAGAAAAATTCGATTTGATTAAATATAATAATAGTATTCGCCTAAATGGGGATATAAAGGCGTGGGTTTCCTGTAATGGAGATTTAAATATATATACTGAGACGGAGGACGTTAAGCATATATTTTTTGTGCAAAATCTACAAAATTTTGAGAAAAGCGAGTTTGACATTGAGGAGTTGATTTATTTAAATGGCGGGCTATATTTTGTAGAGGGCCAAAAGGAGTTCTTTCTGGGCGCATTAGATAATGCTTATAGTAATTCAATAAGAGACGATGTTAAATCCGTTTTTGGAGAAGAGATTAGTGATTTTTACGGCTCCGGAGTAGGGTACTCAAGAATACTTAAAAACGATGAGTTGTCGAATATAATCAACCTTACGAAACTTAAAGAGGCAAGTTCAGTACTTGATTTTTTAAAGGGTGATGAAATTACAGGTAGAATTGGTAATGGTAACTCTGGAGTCCCGGGTCCACATCTTGCACAATAGTATCCCCTCCAAACGGTTCGTGTTCCGTTAATTGTGGAGTTGATTCATGTGGTGTTTATGGTCTGATTTGTTTTTGTGTTAAAAGCCAACAAGATTAAAGAAGTTGCCCAAAAAGCACCCAATTGATTTTAGGTGCCTTTTGGACACTCCTCCATGTGTTAATATTCGTGCGGTAACTCCACATTCACCTTCTCATTCCAGGGCAGACCGTGTTTTTGGAGTAAATCCATGAACGGATCAGGGTTCAGTTCTTCCACGTTATACACGCCCGGTTTCAGCCATTCTTCATGGGTGAGCATCAGCATGGCGCCAATCATAGCCGGCACCCCGGTGGTATACGAAACCGCCTGAGAACGTACTTCCTTGTAGGCTTCGGCGTGGCTGCAGTTGTTCCATACGTAATACGTTTTCTCTTTTCCGTCTTTAATACCTTTGATCTGGCATCCGATAGAAGTTTCTCCCGTATAATTTTCGCCCAGTGAATCCGGAGCCGGCAATACCGCTTTCAGGAACTCCAGGGGCACAATGTCTTGTCCCTGGAACTTCACCGGCACAATGCTCGTCATGCCTACGTTTTCCAGTACCTGGAGGTGAGTGATGTATTGCTGACCAAAAGTCATCCAGAACCGCGCCCTTTTGAGGGTAGGGAAATTTTTCACCAGAGATTCCAGCTCTTCGTGATACAGCACGTACGATTCCCTTTCGCCGATGCCGGGGTAAGCAATGGGCTTATGAACAGACATGGCCGGGATCTCCACCCATTCTCCGTTTTCCCAGTATCGGCCGGGTTGGGTGATCTCCCGGATATTGATTTCCGGGTTAAAATTGGTAGCAAAAGCCTTACCGTGATCGCCCGCGTTACAGTCTACAATGTCGAGATAATGCATTTCATCGAAATGGTGTTTGGCTGCGTATGCCGTAAACACCTGCGTTACGCCGGGGTCAAAACCGCAACCCAGCAAAGCCATCAGGCCGGCTTCTTTGAACCTGTCCTGGTAGGCCCATTGCCAGCTGTACTCAAATTTGGCCACGTCTTTCGGCTCATAATTGGCGGTGTCAAGGTAATGCACACCGGTTTCCAGGCAGGCGTCCATAATGGTGAGGTCCTGGTAAGGCAGGGCCACATTAATCACCATTTTTGGTTTAAATTCTTTGATCAGGGCTACCAGCTCCGGAACACGGTCGGCATCCACCCGGGCGGTCGCAATCTCCACACCGTGCATTTCCTTAATATCGGCGGCAATCTTATCGCATTTGGCTTGGGTTCTGGAGGCCAGCATGATTCCGGTGAAGACATCTGCGTTAATCGCACATTTGTGCGCCACCACTGTGCCTACACCACCGGCACCTATAATCAATACTCTTGACATTTGTTTCAGTTTACGTTTGAATTGCAAAAATAGCTATTTATTTAATAAATAGAAGACAGACGTCCCGGGTTTCCGGCGGGCAAAGATATACCGGTTTTAAGAAAAGCGGCGTTATCTGCATGTAAATTACCGTGCGGGTGTTTACCTTTGTGCACTTTTTTCAAAAGGAAATGATCAAAAGACTACTGTGTTGCATTTTTATTCCCGGCGCGCTGTGGGCGCAGGAAAATAATACGGTCCGGTTGAATGTGGCCGGAACGGCCCTGAAGATTTACTCCGTACAGTACGAGAGGAAGTTAAGCAGTAACCTGGCGTTTAACAATACCTTCTTTTTTCGGCCCAAATCTGCCATTCCGTTTGGTAATTTTATAGACAATATGGCCAAAGAACACGGGGTGGGCCTCACCGGCATCAAGTTTGATCATATTTTTATGGACGAAGCCGAGATTGGAGTCAAGGGCTATTCGCCGGAACTGCGGTACTATTTCGGGCAAAAGCGCCACCGCACGTTTGTAGGGGTTTTCGGCATGTACGAAAATTTTGACATGAAGGTTCCCGCCGAGATCGGCGTGATGAAAGAGAACCGGTACTTTGAAGTGAAACTTCCGATTAATTTTACGTTCCGTACCCTTTCCGGCGGTATCCTGATCGGGAGGCAGTTTACCTGGAACCGGGTAGGCCTTGATCTCGTATTTATCGGGCCGCATATCGGGTCGGCGCACAAGTTTTACGCTTTCGGACAAAACAGCCACCTCCTCGGGTTAACGGAAGACGAGAAGCAGTTTGTCAAAGACAGGATACGGGAGCGCTTTGGACTGAAGGATAAATATTTCAGTATGGAACTCAATGAAAACACGGCGGAAATAAAATCCATCCGGCCCGTACCCTACCTCGGCATCCGGGGCATTGGGGTAAACCTTTCCTATCGTTTCTAAATGCTTCTTTTCAGGCGGAACTGGATGGGAAGAAGGCCATGGTCTCGCAAAACCACCATTTCAAGCAGATAGCCCTCTTTTTTGGAAAGGATTTCGTATACCTCGCTGATGGTTATGGCGCTGTCCAGCTTCTTGTCGAAAATAATAATCTTATCGCCGGGCATCACACATGACAGATCGGCCACCGACTGATCAAATACCCCGGTCACCTCAAAGGTTCGTAAGTCCTTACCGGTAGCCCGCACGTCCATGCCGCTCATATCCGATTCAAACGGTTTGTTCAGGGCTTTTTTCACCGGCTTTAAGACCATCAGGTTCTGGTGATAATTCAGCGTAACCACAAATCTTTTCAATATTTCTCCGCCGATACTTCCGTTTCTCAGGAGATACTCGGGCGTAATTTTACTGTCGAAATACAGGCTGTCAGGAAAGGTGGCGATTACATTTTTAAAATTATGATTGCCGAAACGCAACAGGCCTATCCGTCCGAGTTTTCCTTCAATGTTGCCGTTCAGTCCCCTGCCCAGGTGGCCGTCAATCAGCTTTTCAGGGATAAGTCCGGGCGGAAGCGATTCCCGGTTTAAAAGCAGGGAATGGGCCCCGCCGGTGTCGATCACCAGCTTCAGATTTTCTACCGACTTACCGTTTGATTCCAGGTGATTTACCATAATATAGGGCTTGGTTCTCTCCAGGTGGAGCGGAACGGCTACCCCTTTTCGTTTTTTATGACGGTATTTCAGGGGGTCACTAAAAGTCAGTACGCCGGCGGGGTAATCAATGACCACATTAAAACGTTTGAAAATATCGCTACCCAGGATACCGTGAATGGGAATGCCGAGGTATTCTGAGAGGTTCAGGTGGTTTTCTTTCAGGAAGACGATATTCTGCTTGTACCCCACAATTCCGCCGAATTTCACCGTATGGCCCAGGGAAACGAAAGCCGTGAACGGGGGCGATTCTCCTATGCCGCTGATAAAAATTTCCCGGCCTATATTAGGTTTGATCCTGGTTTGGAGAGAGGTGTCGAGGATAATGATGCTTTGCACTCCCGAGTCCAGGATGAAGTTGAGGGTGTCTGACTTATCAATCTGGGTTTTGACGACAATGAGATTGGCTTTCAGATCAAACGGGCAAAAGCTGTAATTTTCTTTTTTCCGTATGGGATTAAACCCAAAAGGCCTTTCCTTTTGGGCGAGACATGCAAAAGGTTCCGCGGTTCCCAGGAAAACCAGGAGCAGGAAAAAGTACGGGTATTTTGCAAGGTTGGCCATACAGGGGTGTAAAATATTAAAAATATGTAAATTACAAAAGATAATATCAAAAAAATGCAATAAAATAATCTTGTATCTCTTTAATAATGAATTTTGTAGTGACAATGCAGGTTTTTATTAAGAATTTTGCAGGAATTTAGAATGGGCAATATGAAGAAGGATTTGCGTAAGTTAACTCAGGAACAGCTGGGGGAGTGGTTAAAGTCAGCGGGTGAACCGGCTTTCCGGGCGAAGCAGATCCGGGAGTGGCTCTGGATGAAAGGGGTCACCTCCATAGAGGAAATGACGAACCTTTCGAAGTCGCTCCGCGACAAGCTCAGCGAGGAGTTCGGGATCCGCAACGTAAAGGTACACACGTCTCAGGTGTCGGCAGACGGCACCATAAAATCCGGTTTCAGACTTTATGACGGGCATCTCGTGGAGGGCGTGCTGATTCCCACCGAAACCCGTATGACGGCCTGCATTTCCTCCCAGGTAGGATGCTCCCTGACCTGTAAGTTTTGTGCTACGGGCTACATGAACCGCGAGCGCAACCTGGATGCCGCCGAGATTTACGACCAGGTCATGCTGATTAAAGAGCAGGCCGACCGGAATTTTGGTGCGCCCCTGACCAATATTGTGTACATGGGCATGGGAGAACCCCTCCTCAATTATGCCGCGGTGCTGGAGTCGGTCGACAGGATTACCTCACCGGATGGCCTGAACTGGTCGCCCAAGCGAATCACGGTTTCCACGGCCGGAATCGCTAAAATGATCAAAAAACTGGGAGACGATGAAGTCAAATTTAACCTTGCGCTCTCTCTGCACGCGGCCAACGATGAGAAACGAAATACCATCATGCCGATCAATGAATCCAATTCGCTTCGCAACCTCTCAGAAGCGCTGAATTACTTTTACAGGAAGACCGGCAATAAAATTACGTTTGAATATATTGTTTTTAACGGATTTAATGATAAAATTGCTGACGCAAAAGAATTGCTGTCCTTTGCCAGGAAGGTGCCGTCAAAGGTGAATATTATTGAGTATAATCCGATATCGGAAGCCAATTTTACCAACGCGGATCCGCTGGCCATTGACAAGTTCGCGGCCTTTTTGGAGGAAAACCGGGTTACCGTGAACATCAGGAGAAGTCGCGGGAAGGACATCGACGCGGCGTGCGGACAGCTGGCGATAAAGGAAAGTTAACAATTTCATAACATAACAATTACCAGGATTCTTTTTGAATAAAGGGAATTTTGCACCCTTAAAACCGGAATACTAACTCAGTCTCTTATGTTCGGATTAGAAAGCGACATTTTCATCCTGCTGGCCGTCTGTATTTTTGCGGCATGTGTATTCGAATTTATTAATGGTTTTCACGATACGGCAAACGCAGTAGCCACAGTGATCTATACCAACTCGCTCAAACCCGCTCAGGCGGTGATCTGGTCCGGGTTTATGAACTTCCTCGGGGTCATTACCGGTGGAGTAGGGGTAGGGATGTCTATCGTAAATCTTCTGCCGGTCGATCTCCTGATTGACCAGAACGTCTACCACTCCATCGCCATGGTATTGGCTATGCTTTGCAGCGCCATTATCTGGAACTTCGGAACCTGGTATTTCGGATTGCCATCTTCCAGCTCACATACGCTGATCGGAGCCATCATGGGGGTAGGTTTGGGTTACGCCCTCCTTCCGGAAAATGCTTCCGGCGCCGCCGCCATTAACTGGGATAAGGTGAAACAGATCTTTACGGGGCTGTTTATTGCACCCCTCATCGGTTTTACCCTGGCCGTAATCCTTATGTTCATCCTGAGAATATCGGTGAGTAAAGACGTGAGAAACCAGATTTTTTCCGAACCTAAAAAGAATCAGCCTCCTCCGGGCTGGATCCGGACCACCCTCATTTCTACCTGTACCCTGGTGAGCTTTTTCCACGGGAAAAACGACGGACAAAAAGGAATCGGGCTGGTGATGCTGATCCTCATCGGTATTCTGCCTTCCTATTATGCCATCACCAACGTGGATGGACTGAAGAAGATCGGGCCAGACCTGGAACGGATCGAAACCATCGTGGCCAAAATAGATACTACTCACCTCGGGATAGACGAGAAGAACCATATTCTAGGTATACAGGAGAATGTGGCTATTCTCATGCCCGTCTCTCAAGGCGTTTCCAATGACACCACCGAAAGGCTGCATCTGCGGGCTGCCATTCTCCAGATTTCTACCAATTCAAAGAAATTGCTGGACGATGAAAGCGTAGTGATGAGCACCAAAGACAGGGAAGACCTCGCTGCCCTGGCTACAAAAGAAGAAAAAGGGATTCGTTCTGCCATTGATTTTGCCCCTTTCTGGGTGATCCTCATGATTTCCCTTTCCCTGGGTCTGGGTACCATGATTGGCTGGAAACGTATTGTGGTGACCGTAGGAGAGAAGATTGGGAAGTCTCACCTGACGTACGCCCAGGGCGCTTCGGCCGAGCTGGTGGCGGCCATTACCATCGGACTGGCCTCCGGTTTTAAACTGCCTGTAAGTACTACGCATACCCTGTCGTCGGGTATTGCCGGCTCTATGGTAGCTTCGAAAGGAATTAAAAACCTGCAATCTAAAACCATCAAAAACATTGGCCTGGCCTGGATTCTGACGTTGCCCGTGTCTATTCTGTTATCAGCGGGACTGTTTCTGATTTTCAGGGCTATGTTTTAACAGCCGGGCCTCAGAAGAGTCCCAGCTGCGCTCCTTCACCGCCGGGTTTCGTATGATCGAAATCCGGCGCTTCATTTTCTTCCGTTTCGACCTCTTCGGTCATGTCAAGTTCTTCCTCTTCCTCCTCCGGCTCCTCTTCCGGTTCCATTACCTTCAGACTGACAATTTTATCGAAGGGAAGTTTGTTACCCAGGGCCTTCCATCCTTTCACATCAATCATCTCATCCACTTTGTAGAGGTCGGTGGTGACTTCGGTCTTGCGGTCTTTCCGGTGTTTTACCTCCACCCGGGGCTTCTTATCGCAGGAAGCGAATACCAGTTCTGATTTCGGATGTTCTGAAATGAACATGAACTTTTTGTCCAGGGTAGAAGTCTCGATCAGGAAGCGTTTGATATGGTAATTGCGGTGTTCCCCATCCAGGTAGATGCAGGAAACGGGCCTTTTTTCATCAAATTTGGTGATGGCCATCACCTGGCGCGGCTCATAATGATTGGTAAGTTCAAAATTGGTGAGTTCGTATTCCCCCGATTTATAGAGTACCAGGATCTTATCGTTTGCGCCGAAGTTCCCCAGGAAGTCGCCGTGCTCGTCTTTGTTCAGGCGGCCGAGGGTAGGGGTGTACCAGATGTCTACGCCGCCCAGGGTAGATTTTCCGGCAGTTTTAAAACTGACTTTACGCACTGCGTATTTCGACACCAGATTGCCCATGGCCGACCGGTTTTTGATCAGCAGGTCGGCGAAGTTAAAATCAAAAATTTTCTTTTTCGCGTTGGAGCTTGATGTCAGGTTGACCGTGACCACTTCTGCCTCTCCGTTTTCATTGGCGGAGAAGTAGGTGACTTTTGATCGGGGACTGCCCTTCGTGACGTCGTATTCCTTGTCGCGCGTGACCCCCGTCACCGCGAAACGTTTGGCGAACGTACGGCCGCTTTTCCCGTCGAGGTACATCACGTTGTAGATTTTCCGTTCATCGTTCTTCCGGAAAACAGCACAATACATAATATTTTTGCCTACAAATACCTTGTCCTGTATTTTCACTACGGAAAACTTCCCGTCGGCGCGAAACACAATAATGTCGTCAATATCGGAGCAGTCCATCACGAACTCGTCTTTCTTCAGTCCGTACCCTATAAAACCGTTCTCCCGGTCTACATACAGTTTCTGGTTATTGGCGGCTACAATAGCGGCCTGTACTTCACCAAACTCCAGAATCTCCGTTCTTCTTTCTCTTCCTTTTCCGTATTTTTTAAGCAGTTCCTGGAAGAAATTCACGGTGTAGCGTACCAGGTTTTCGAGGTTATCATTGACTTCCACCAGTTCTTCCTGCAGCTTTTTCATCAGCTCATCGGCTTTAAAGCTGTCGTATTTGGAAATTCGCTTGATCCGGATTTCGGTAAGGCGAAGGATGTCTTCCCGCACAATTTCCCTGTAAAACTCTTTTTTATAGGGTTCCAGGCCGCGGTCAATGGTCTCAATCACCGCTTCAAACGTCTCGCACTCTTCAATGTCGCGGTAAATGCGGTTCTCAATAAAGATTTTTTCCAGAGAGCTGTAAAGCAGTTTCTCCATCAGTTCCGCCCGCCTGATTTCCAACTCCCGCTTGAGCAGGTGCATGGTTTGGTCGGTAGAATTCTTCAGGATATCGCTCACGCCCAGGAAGCGGGGCTTCTGATCCACAATCACCACGGCATTCGGGGAAACCGAAACTTCGCAGTTGGTGAACGCATAAAGGGCGTCAATGGTAATATCGGTGGAGGTATTCGGGGCGAGGTGAATCAGTATTTCCACGTCACGCGCCGTGTTGTCTTCCACCTTTTTGATTTTGATTTTTCCGCTGTCGTTCGCTTTGATAATCGACTCAATCAGGCTGCCCGTAGTAGTAGAAAAAGGGATCTCCGATATTTTAAGTGTCTTTTTGTCCACTTCCGATATCCGCGCCCGCATCTTCACCTTTCCGCCCCGCGCGCCGTCGTTATAATGGCTGACATCAATCAGTCCACCGGTCAGGAAATCAGGATAAAGTACAAAGGGCTGATTTTTCAGGTATTTTATGGATGCCTCACAAAGCTCAATAAAATTGTGAGGCAGGATTTTGGTAGACAAGCCCACGGCAATTCCCTCCGCGCCCATTTCCAGCACCAAGGGAAACTTGGCAGGTAGGGTCACGGGTTCCCGCTTGCGTCCGTCATACGACATCTGCCATTCGGTGGTGTCTTCGTTAAAGAGTACATCCTGCCCGAATTTGGAAAGCCTCACCTCAATATACCGGGGGGCGGCGGCAGAGTCACCGGTGCGGATATCGCCCCAGTTTCCCTGTATGTCAAGGAGGAGTTCTTTCTGTCCGATATTCACAATCGCATCCCCGATCGAAGCGTCTCCGTGGGGGTGAAACTGCATGGTGGAGCCAATCACATTGGCTACTTTATTGAAACGGCCGTCGTCCATTTCTTTCAGGGCGTGCAACAGCCGCCTCTGCACGGGTTTAAGTCCGTCGTCTATGGCCGGAACGGCCCTTTCCAGGATCACATACGAGGCATACTCCAGGAAATACTTCTCAAACATGTCGTCCAGTATCTCCTTCTGTTGGGCAGGGTCGTAGGTTTCGTCGCTCATTTATATGGGTTTCTCTCGTTTACGCAAATATAAGAAATAGCCATGAGCTTTCAGCAATCCGTTTTTCAGAAGTTGAGCAATTGCGGCGGGGTGCATAAACAAAAAATGCCTCCCCGGTGGGGGAGGCATGAACACGAAACGGAATGTCTTAGTATCTCTCTCTTCTCTGTGGTCTTTCGCCTTTTGGTTCGGCAACTTTTACCACGATGGTACGACCATCCAGTTCGGTCTCGTTCAGACTGTTGATAGCCGCCTGGGCTTCAGAGTCGTCGGGCATTTCCACAAATCCGAATCCTTTGGAACGGCCTGTGAATTTGTCGAAAATAACCTTAGCTGAATCTACTGTACCGAACTCCTGGAACGCGCCAAGAAGGGTGTCGTCTGTGGTGTCGTAATTCAACTTTGCTACAAAAATGTTCATTTGAAAAAAAATAAAAAATTTAAAAATAGAGCTCAAACACCGTAGCAAAACCGATATGACTATTGACCTGCAAACGAAGTGGTAACTCGAAAACGTAGTAAAGGTATCGGTTTTAAATCACATTACAAGTTTCCCCCAATTTTATTCCTATGGAGAAATTACCCTCTAAGTACTCCCTTTTTTGCCTGAAATGGCCTTTAGGGCTGTTTTTTACCTGTTTATTAGGGTTTTAAAGGGGTGTCGCCCAAATATTAAATTTTCCTTAAAATTTATTTAACGGTA
>JBEBRS010000099.1:0-10588 GCA_040394705.1 Leadbetterella byssophila | reverse complement strand
GTCTTATGTCCTGCTCGGAAAACTTCCTGGATGTTGACCCGATGACCAGTGTTCTCGATAATAATTTTTATAAAACCGTAGCCGATGCTGAGATGGCGCTGATCGGCTGCTATGACGGCTTTCAGCGCACTTCCTCCAACGGAAATATTTCGTTTTATGTAACTTCTGAGATACTTTCCGACAATACCTTTGGGGCTACCGGAAATACCGATGGGCGTGCTTATCAGGCGCTGGACCGCTTTGATATCGCCCAGAGTCCGTCAGATAATAATATCTTTAACGGCACCTGGTCTGATTACTATGCAGGCATCTTCCGGTGCAATATCCTGATCAATAAGCTCGATGGCATTGATTTTGGCAGCGATGCCAACGTCAGGAACCGGATAGAAGGTGAGGCCCGTTTCCTGCGTGCCATTCAGTATTTCGATCTGGTACGGCTTTTTGAAAAAATTCCTCTGATCACCGAACCTACCACCGATAATGTTCCCCAGGCAGACCCTACCGAGGTGTATAAGCTGATTGCAGAAGACCTGAAGTTTGCAGCGGCCAATATCGCCGCCACGGCATATCCTAAGGCCAATGTAGCTACTAATGACGGGCGCGTTACTCCTTTTGCCGCAAAAGCATTGCTGGCCCGCGTGTACCTGTTTTATACCGGCTATTATGCCAAAGATGACCTGGGAGTAAGCAAAGCAGAGGTACTTCAGGGACTGGAAGACGTAATTGCCAGTGGGGAGTACGGACTGGTAGAAGAGTACAAGTCGCTCTGGCCGGCCGCCAGTTATGTGGCGGATGCCGCTGCCAACACCTTAGATAAATCAGGTTATGCCGGCATGGGAAACAAGGAAACCGTATTTACCCAGAAATTCAACAATACCCAGAACTATAACGGGATGGTAGACGGCAACCGCTGGCTGGTCATGATGGGGATGAGGAATACCAATTTTGCTCCCTACGGAAAAGGGTGGGGTGCCTGCACAGTGAACCCGCGGCTGGTGAATGCTTTTGATGCGAATGACAGCCGGAAGACGGCGTCAATAATAGACCTGGAAAAGGAAGGAATAGCCGATGGTTTTGACATCAAAGACCAGCGTGAATACACCGGTTATACCAATAAGAAGTACACGCCCACTGCCTTGCCTGACGGTACTTCAGACACAGGCGGAAGCAATGATTTTCAGATTTCTCAGGACCAGGATTTTGTAGTAATACGCTATGCCGATGTGTTGCTGATGGCCGCAGAACTGGGCGCTGCAAATGGCCAGGCCTATTTTGATGCGGTTCGCACCCGAGCCGGTTTAACGCCGAAAGCCCTCACAAAAGAAAATCTTCTGGAGGAGCGCAGGTATGAGTTTGCTTTTGAGGGCCTGCGTTACTGGGATCTCCTGCGCCAGGGCCTGACCACCGCAGCAGCAGCCATTGCACAGACCCAGAATGTACTGAGCGGAAATGCAGCAGATCAGGTAGTGATCAAAGCAGAAAATGTGACCAAAACCCGCGGCTTTATGCAGATACCTAATACGCAGATCACCCTTTCGAAAGGCGTATTGGTGCAAAATCCGGGATGGAATTAAAACCTTAAATTGAAGTACGATGAAAAGTGTAATAAAAGTATTAGTCTCCATTCTGGCCGGAGTAGGGATGCTGGTGTCCTGCTCACCCGAAGAATTTGGCCTGGGCAGCGTGGATGTGAAAACGGGCGACCTCGTGGAAGGGATAGCTTATAAAATTGAAAAAGATCCCCAAAATCCGAATATTATCCATCTTACCAGTTTGATGGATAAGAAATACACCCCGCTATGGGATCATCCCCAGGGTCGTAGCCAGAATAATTCAGTGAGTTTGCGGATTCCGTTTCCCGGAACCTACACCGTAAAATTCGGTGTGCAAACCCGCGGTGGAATTGTGTACGGCGAGCCGGCTTCGTTTAATGTAGAGACTTTTTATGCTCCTTTTGTAGAAGACGAAATGTGGGAAATGCTCTCAGGGGGGGTAGATCAGGAAAAAACCTGGCACCTTGACCTGGACGGAGATGCGCTAAGCCGCCAATTTACGGGCCCTCTCTTTTTCTACGGAACAGATAACGGTTGGCTCGGCGATTGCCTCAAAGAAGGCGGTGACTGCTGGAACTGGAATCCCGACTACAAAGGAAATTCATGGTTGATGAGTGCGGCAGATTACGGAACCATGACTTTTGACCTCAAAGGCGGAGCAAACGTAAGGGTAAACCATACCACTATACCGCGCAGAGGAGAGGAAAAAGGGACGTATATGCTGGATACTGAAAACAAAACCATGCGCATGACGGATGCGTCTCCCCTGCACGACAGCGGCCGTGACGGCGTGGTGATTGACTGGGGGAATATCCGTATTCTTTCCCTGACCAAAGATCACATGCAGCTGGCTGTACTTCGGGATGCTGCTTTGTCAGGAGAAGGGGCCTGTTTGCTGGTGTACAATTATATCTCTAAGGAATTCAAAGATAACTGGACGCCCGGTGAAGTAGCCGAACCTGAACCTCCCTACACAGGAGACGCCAATGATGACCTGACCACGTCAACCACCACCACCAAAAAATGGGTAATGTCTACGGCTACACCGTACAACTGGACTGACCTGGCAGGCGCCTTCCTGAATCCATGGACCAGCGCCCAGGATTATCTGAGCACAGGTTGGGCTCCATACAATGCGGCTACCATTCGCAATATTTCTCTGACACTGGCCAAAACGGGCGCTAAAGCAGGGAACTATACCTTTACTGACGGTTCTGCAAAGGCTATTAGCGGCACTTATAGCATTGATGACAAGAATAATATCCAGTTTGATAAAGCGATTTCGTTCCCCATTGCTGACTGGGTATCTGTCAATACTACCGCAGAAAAGACGCTGAGATTGCTAAAGACAGAGACCGACGCCTCCGGAAATCTAACCGGAATCTGGCTCGGAGCACGTGACCCCGTGAAGGATGAATACATGGCCTACCATTTTGTACCCGGCGGAGCGGTAGGAGGTGATCCACTTGCCGTCTGGAAAACAGCACTGGTCGGCAAGACTTTTAAACCCGATGTAGACTGGTTTGCGGATTGGGTGGAATTTCCGCCCAACTTTGCCGGCGGCTGGACCAGTGCTGCTACCTTTGGGAATGATTTCACGTCTAACGGCTGGGTTTGGGATGCCAAAGTGAAAGCTGCGGCGGAAAGTGCGAGCCTGCACTTTCGACTGGACGGAAATGATATCAAAGTGGATCTGAAACAAACCCTTGACGGAAAAGCCTACGAAGCCACCGGTACCGTTATTATTGATACGGAAAAAAGTATACTCAATATCAGTATTCCCTTGGTAGATTACAAGGGAACGGCCGCTGAGTGGCTGCCTACCACCAATACCAAATCGGTTTCGGGCAGTAAAAACGACTGGTACTTTGTTTCCCACGGCGGGGCGAACCTGAACAATATCGATGCCGAGGGCTTATGGCTGGGTGTGGTGTCAAATTCCATAACGGGGGGAGATACCAAAGACGAAGTACTCCTATTTCATTACGTAAAGGATTGATTGATTTTTAAACCGTATTTGGGGGCCTCCTTGGTTGAGGCCTCCCAATATTTTTACCCCCAACGCATTTTTATGGCCCGAATCGTGCTTTTCATATTATCGTGCTTTGTAGGCCTTTCCTGTCAGGACAAAACACCGGAAGTAGTGCCGGAAATTGCGGTGTCTCTGACCGAAATCCAGGCAGGGGAAGAGGCCGGAGAGTATGATTTTCATGTGAAGTGCAATACGGGTTGGACGGCCTCCGCTTCTCAGGCCTGGACCATACTCCGCGTACAGGAAGGTAGTGCGGGAACCACCCGGGCAGTAGTGGCAGTAGAGGCAAATACCGATGCGCAAAGCCGGGAGAGTATCCTGACCATCCGTTCCGGAGCGGTCAGCGCCCAGGTTAAAATTACCCAAAAAGGTGCCGATATGCTGAATGTCAGTCGAAGCGAATTCGACCTGGATTCTCCCGGAGGAGAGATCGCTTTTGAAGTGGAATCTTCCGCTTCCTTTACCGTTCATAATCCTTTTTTCTGGATGGTGCAGCAGTCGCCCACGGGGAATAGTTATCGCTTCCTGATCGGGGAAAACCCCACGCATTTCCCCAGAACAGGTACGCTTACCCTTACTTCCGGCAAGGCAAGCCGCGTCATCACCGTTCACCAGGAAGGTAAAAAATTAACCATAGCCCCGGATAAAGTCGGCGTGGAAAGCGACGCGTCCGCCCTCGCCCAAAAGATCAATATCGGCTGGAACCTGGGCAATAGCCTGGAAGCCTGTTCCAACGAATTTAGCGCCAGCGAAACCCTTTGGGGAAACCCCAAAACTACAAAAGCGCTGATTGACCTGATTAAAAGGTCGGGTTTTAATGCCGTACGCATACCTACGGCCTGGAGCGGCTATATTGAAGACCGGAATACCCACAAGATAAGTGACGAGTGGATCATGCGCGTGCGGGAGGTGGTAGATTACTGTGTGGAAAACGGCATGTACGCCATTGTTAATATTCACTGGGACGGGGGCTGGCTGGAGAACAATCCTACCTACGCCCGGCAGACAGAAGTCAACGCGAAGCAAAAAGCCTTGTGGGAACAGATTGCGGTGGCCTTTCGCGATTACGACGAACATCTTCTTTTCGCGGGTACGAATGAGGTGCATGCCGACTATAACCGTCCTACAGCCGAACATCTGGCCGTGCAGATGTCGTACAACCAGACGTTTGTAGACGCCGTACGCTCTACCGGCGGGAAAAATGCCTGGAGAGTGCTGATTGCGCAGGGGTACAATACCAATGTGCAGTATACCTATGAGTCGTTGGTGTTGCCTCAGGATCCTGTCGCTAACCGGATGATGGCCGAAGTACATTACTACGACCCCTATGACTTTACCATAGACGATAGTTCCGGCTTCAAATACCTTTGGGGAAAAGATTTCAAAGGCAGCGCGGGCGTTTCGAACTGGGGACAGGAAGAGTGGGTAGATCAGACTTTCTCTATGATGAAAGAGAAGTTTGTTTCCAAAGGGGTGCCGGTGATCCTGGGAGAATACGCGGCCTCGTATCGGGCTACACTTCCCGCCAATGTGTTGGAAGAACACAAAAAAGCCCGGAACTATTACCTGTATTATGTGACCCGGGCCGCAAAGGCCAACGGGTTGCTGCCTTTCTACTGGGACAATGGCGGAACGGGAAATAACGCTTCCGGTATTTTCAACCGGCATAACCTCACCGTGGTGCATGCCGATGCCCTGGAAGCACTGATCAGCGCGACAAAATAGGAATTACTGCCGGAGTATGCCTTCAAAGAGATTCAGGAAATTCTGGGCCATAAAGTCTGACATGCCTTCGTGGCGGTAGCTGATTTCTCCTTTTTTGTTGAGAATAACCGTGGTAGGGATGGCTTGTCCGAGAAAAGCTTCCGGGATCATACTGGCAGGACTGTACACCGGGAAAGTGTAGTTGTTCTTCTCCACAAAGCTTTTGGCCAGGTCGGGTTGGTTATCGATTTCCACCACCATAAATTCTACCTCAGGATGCCCCTGGTACTGATTGTAAAAAGCCTGCAAAGAGGGCATTTCCTTGATGCAGGGTCCGCACCAGGTGGCCCAGAAATTAAGTACCACTACTTTGCCGTTCAAGGCGGAAAGGTCCACATCACGGCCGTCGAGGTGCGTAAATACTACGCCGGAAGGACCCTGCGCGGCTTCTGTAGCAGCAGCAGATTCCTGTTCGTTATTTTCTTCGCCGGTAGAAATACATGCGTTCAGGGAGAGAAGAAGTGCCAGGAAAAGAATATGTTTCATGAAGGGAATGTTAGACGTTAGATATTAGATGTTAGACGTTAGATATTAGATGTTAGATATTAGATATTAGCTGTTAGATATTAGCTTTTGGTCCGATAGTTATTTATACTGCTGAATAATTTTTTCCAGCTGGTGCACGGGAACTACACCCGACTGGCGCCAGAGGGGTTCACCGTTTTTGAATAGGATTAAGGTAGGTACGCCCTGTATCTTGTACTGCTGTGCGATAGCCGGATTGATGTCCACATCCACTTTCAGAATGGAGGCGTCTTCCCCTACTTTTTGTTTCAGTTCGGTCAGCATGGGGGCCATGGTCTTACAAGGGCCACACCAGGTGGCAAAAAAATCTACCAGGGTCAGCTGGTCACTATTGATCTTCTTAAAAAACGAGTTCATATACAGCAGGATGCTTTTAAATCTCAACAAAAAAGATCAGTCAATAGGTTCAAACTGTTTTAAAGTATCGGTGATAATGGTGATGCAGGAACGCAATTCTTCTTCCGAAATGACCAGGGGAGGGGCAAAACGGATCTTATTTCCGTGGGTAGGTTTGGCCAGTAGCCCATTCCGCATCAGGGCCATACAGATTTCCCAACCCAGTTCTGAATCTTCGGTGGTGTTGATTTCGATGGCATTGAGCAGTCCTCTGCCCCTTACCAGTTTCACCGCGCGGCTGTTTTCAATATAGTCGTTCAGTTGAGCACGGAAAAGCTCTCCTAAGGTACGGGCCTTTTCGGCCAGGTTTTCATCCAGTACCACCTGGAGCGCTTCGCGCGCTACCTGACAGGCCAGAGGGTTGCCGCCGTAGGTCGAGCCGTGTTCGCCCGGCCGGATAGTCAGCATGATCTCGTCGTCGGCCAGTACCGCAGAAACGGGTAGAGCTCCGCCCGAAAGGGCCTTCCCGAGAATCACGATATCGGGTCTCAGGCCTTCATGATCTACACACAGCATTTTACCGGTACGGCCAATACCCGTCTGTATTTCATCGGCAATAAAGAGTACGCGGGCGGCCTTGCAGAGGCGGGCCACTTTGGTGAGGTAGCCGTCTTTCGGTACTTTTACCCCGGCTTCGCCCTGGATGGGCTCCACGATAAAACCCGCGATAAAAGGATCCGAAATCAGCGCATTTTCGAGGGCTTCCACATTGTCATATTCCACGGTTTCCACGCCGGGGAGGAAAGGACCGAAGCCGGTGGTACTGACGGGGTCGGTGGAGGCCGAAATAATGCCGGTGGTTCTTCCATGGAAGTTCTCCCGGGCAAAAAGTACGCGCGCTTTCTCTTCCGGAATTCCCTTTTTCTCATATCCCCACTTCCGGCAAAGTTTAAGGGCGGTTTCTACAGCTTCCACCCCTGTATTCATCATCAATACCTTGTCGTATCCGAAAAGCTCCGTAATATATTTCTCAAATTCCCCGAGCGGGGCGCTGTGAAAAGCGCGTGAAGTGAGCGTAAGTTTTTGGGCCTGGTCGGTGAGCGCCCGGATGATCCGCGGGTGGCAATGGCCCTGGTTGACCGCCGAATAGGCCGAAAGGAAATCGAAGTACCGTTTGCCTTCCACGTCCCAAAGGTAAACACCTTCTCCCTTTTCCAGCACCACAGGCAAGGGGTGATAATTGTGCGCGCCGTATTTTTCTTCCAGGTCAATATAATACGACGTGGGATGTCCGATGGAGGGGGTAGAATGGGCCATAATCGAAACGGATTTTTCACAAGATAGGGTTTTTTGGGTGGAAATGCAAAAGAGATGTTTTGCCAATACGTAATCTACCGAAATGTAACCCCTATCGATATGTAACCCCTACGGGGTAAATTGGATAACATAATGACATCGATCCGTAATTCGCCACCGATATGTAACCCCTACGGGGTATTTTGGAAATGACGGAATCCTTTTTCTACCGATATGTAACCCCTACGGGGTATTTTGGAAATGACGGAATCCTTTTTCTACCGATATGTAATCCTTACAGGATATTTTGGAACAGCGCCATCGCGTGTCCCGTAGGGACAGCCTATAGGTAGAAAATATGCGTCTCAGCGTCCCCCATATCCCGTAGGGATTACATATCCAATTCGCATATTGCAGATTATCGGTGGTTCATCTCCCCTTCAACACCAGTACCGATCCCACTTTTTTCTGCTCACCCGCCTGCGGGAAATCACGGGCGTAATACCGCAACACGTAGGCGAATAGCTGATTGCTGAGCAGTTGGCCTTTATAGCGACCGTCCCATTGTTCGGTGAGGTCTTCGGTCTGGAAAACCTGTTCTCCCCAGCGGTTAAAGATTTCCAGTCTGGGCCTTTCAATGAAATGCTGAATCACTCTAAGCGTTTCGTTATGCCCGTCGCCATTGGGTGTAAAGGCATCCGGGATTTCCACAATGGGTTCACAAGCCTCGTCTACATGGAAGGGCTGCTCCAGCGTACAATTGTACTCATTGGTGATTTTGACTTTGAAATTTCCCTGGCCGGCAATTGCTTGTAAATTTAATATAGGGTCCTGGTAATTGGCATGGATGGGAGCGTCTAGCGACGTAAGCCATTCGTATGTAAATGTGGTTCCCCCGGTGGGTTGAGGCTCAAACGTAAGTCCGTTGTACGGAAATTCAGGACAAAGATACAGGGGGTCGGGTATGCTGACTTCCGGCGCAGGTTTAATGTAGATTCTTCCCTCAAATGTGACCGTAGTACAATGTTCATTTCCCAGGTTACCGGTGACGCCGCCGGTAGCGTTTCCAATACCGCTTCCTACGGCTGTTTTCCTGTACACTTTCACGGTCAGTTTAATATCGTGCCAGCCCGCCCGTGAAAAATAATGCACAGGGGCTTCTTCCTTATAGGTACTGCCTTCCACTTCCCATTCAAACTCATTTTCCATGGGGTCACAGATCTGTTGGGCGGTCAGAAATGTGGGGGCATTGAGGCAGTTGCCGCTGTAGTTGGCACCGAGTCCCTGTCCGTCTTGTTCCGGCTTTGCGGCTACCACGTTGGGAAAACCCAGTTTGGTGGTGCCGGCCACTTCCATGCCGGAGTTACCGGATTGGTTCATAGTAAAACTCACCGCGTCTCTTCCCGCCTCATCGGGTTCCTGTATATAATGGATGGCCCCTGAATTATTGATCGTGACATATACATATTTTTCGCCCGCGCCGTATTTAGGCCCCAGGGCCAGGGCGCCGAACTCCTCTTGGGAAGATGCAATTTCGGTGACGGAGTCGTCTGCCAGGTTGATCTGCAGAAGTTTGGATTCCACATTGTTGCCGTTACCCTTTAATGTGACGTACAGAAAAGCACCGTTCGGACTGAAAGCCAGGCCGTACACCGTAGGCGGGGCCGGGTATCCCACCAGGTCAATCGTTCGCGGAGCCGACAAGGCGTTGGTCTCCGGGTCGCGGGAAGCGACTTGTATCTGGTTTTTTCCGTTAATCATCAATCCGTGGGCCAGTTGGGTTCCTTCAGGTGAAATGGCTACATATCCTTCCGAAACCGTTCCTCCTTGAAGAGGGAACATGGTTTGGATGGTAGTGAGTGTGCCCAGAGAATCAACCGTGACCGACTGAAAGTTCCCGGAGAGGGCATCGAATGCGGTAATAAAATAGGAAAGGTCGTCGCCACTACGCTCGGCAATGATCTTTCCACTCATATTGACTGCCAGGGGAATATTCGCTTCTACTACGGCTCCTCGCCGGTCGTTTTCCCGCATGTCAATGACTGAATAGGTCAGCAGTCCCGTGGTTTCATCCACCGTAAAAAGATAATAGTTGATGAAGTCGCAGGCGCTGCAAACCGGTTTGGGAACCAGGGCTACACCTTGGGCGCCCACGTTTTTCCCGGCAAAGGGATCATCGCCGAGGAAAGGTATTTCAGAATCGTCATCCCCGGAATACAGTTTGTGGCCGTCGGTATACAGTACCAGGCGGTTGTTTTGGTCAAATACCATGGCCGCGGCCTCGTCGGTCCGCATTGCGTTGACCTCGGGCCGTGTAGGTTCAAAGGAAGGATTGGTGATTTCGGGCTGAGGGTCGAGGCTGCCGTCTTCGGCGAGAGAATCCTGTACCATTTCATCGCCGGTGAGGGTGAATTCGATTCCCGAGCCGTATCCGAAATACCATTTTTCAGAACCGCCGCCCGAGTTGGCGTCTTCATAACACAGTTTTACATTGATTTTAGCCGAGCGCGAGCAGCCGGTCAGGTTATCAATTACTTCTACCGAATAGCAGCCCGCATCGCTGACATCAATGGTGGGAGTAATCTCGCCTCCCGGAAACCATTTGTAGCTTACATCGGAAGGGCGGGAGGTGAGAAGCCCTTCGTAAGGATCGAGCGTGATGGTTTTCCCCTGGCAAATGGTGGTATCTTTTTCCGTTTTTTTGCCAAACAAAGGCTGCTCCGGATAATAACCTACTCTGATTTCACTGGAAAAGGGGCCGGCCAATACGCCGCCGCCGTTATCTATAGCGGAGACGGTCACGGTATAAGTTCCTGGTGAGGTATAAGTATAGCGAGGGTTTCTAAAATCTTCACGAACAGATAATGGCCCTCCGTCGCCAAAATCCCATTCCCAATGGCCAAAATTATTGACAGAGGCTTCAAAAAAGTATGCCCTTTCATCGCAGGAGGTGGGTGCCTGGGGAGTACCAGTTCCGGTGCCTGTTCCTGGCGTGGTAGCGTTCGGATTGGCCAGGCAGGCGTTTTTGCTTACATACAATTGCGCTTCGGAAACGGATATTCCGAAGAAGATCAGAGCCCAG
>JBEBRS010000098.1:0-10622 GCA_040394705.1 Leadbetterella byssophila | reverse complement strand
GGTAGATGCCGGATACTTATCAAAAGCCTCGGAAGCAATTCCGGGGCTTTTTTGTGTTGGGGAGAGTAGGCGAGATGGCTAGGCGCCCCCGCCGCATACTTATCAAAAGCCTCGGAAGTAATTCCGGGGCTTTTTTGTGTTCAATCAGAGTCTTCAGCTTGCGGAGACGCTGATTACATTCTTGGGGTCATGCGTAAAGTGTGGGAGTCCCAATAACTGCTCTTACCGGAGAACATTTTTGCGGATCTCCCATGATGTGGTTTTTTGGAGGAAGTGAATTTACGTGAGAGATAAGTCTTTAACTTTCATAAATTTATTTCCGTTTTACACTTAGTATGCGGACAATAGTTATTTTTACTCAAAAATTCATTGATGGAAGAACTTCTTACTTCTGCGGCACTCACCAGTGTATTGACCATTACGCTATTGGAAATTATCCTTGGAGTAGATAATATCATCTTCATTTCGGTAATTGCCTCCAAACTCAAATCGGAAGACGAACGCAAAGCCCGTAACTGGGGGATCATCCTGGCCATGTTTATCCGGATTGGCTTATTGTTTCTTCTGGGTTTTATCCTGAGATTGCAGGCCCCGTGGTTTAACCTCCAGGATATAGGGTTGCCCTGGGATATCGGTATTTCCGGTAAAGACCTGCTGATATTGGGTGGGGGTGTTTTCCTGCTGTATAAAACTACGTATGAAATCCATCATAAGCTGGAAGGAGAAGACGGAGATAAATTGTCGGGAGGAAAAACGGCCGCTACTCTGCAAAGGGCTATTCTGGACATCGTGCTGATCAATATTATATTTTCGGTAGATTCCATTATTACGGCGGTGGGAATGACGAGCATAATTTCCGTAATGGCAGTTTCCATTATCCTGTCGTCTATCGTGATGCTGATTTTTGCCAAACCCATTGGTGATTTTGTAGAAAAGCACCCTACTGTGAAAATTCTGGCGCTTTCTTTCCTATTGTTAATCGGCACCTTGCTCGTAGCGGAAGCTTTTCACGTACACGTTCCCAAGGGTTATGTCTATTTCGCTATGGCATTTTCTTTTTTTGTGGAACTGCTGAACATGAAGATGCGGAAGAATGCGACCGAACCGGTACAATTGAAAAAGCATGTCGCGGAAGAAAGCTAACTTTTTTAATTACCTGTACAATGCCTGGTGTGTGTTTTGGCTGGTAGTGATCTTCCTGGTGCTTTTTCCTTTTATATTCATTTGTATACAGGTCAAAAGGTGGAACCGACTGGGAACAAAACTAACCAACTTCTGGGCGGATATTTTTTTCTTTGTCAGCGGCCTTTGGGTCAAGACCGAATTCCGGTTTCGGCCCGACCGGAAAGCCAACTATATTTTCGTGGCTAACCACTTTTCCTACCTCGATGTAGCGGTAGGGATGAAAGTAGTGCGAAACTATTTTTCCTATATGGGAAAGAGTTCGGTGAAAAAAGTACCTTTGCTGGGGTATATGTTTGCCAAGTTGCATATCCAGGTAGACCGGAAGGATAAGAAAAGCCGGGTGCGCTCTTTTAAACGGTCTATGGCCGCTCTCAGACAAGGAAGAAGCCTTTTTATTATGCCGGAAGGCGGAATTCTTAGCGAGACCATACCCGTGATGAAGCAACCGTTCAAAGACGGGGCTTTTGTATTGGCGGTGGAAAGCAATACACCGATGGTTCCGATAACTTTCGTAAATTTGTACCGGATTATGCCGGCTGCGTTCGTCTTTTGGGATTTCCCGAAAGTGATTATTCACGAACCGGTCTTTCCGGAAGGGAAATCCGTAGACGAGTTAAAGCAGGAAGTTTATACGATCATTCAAACCGAACTGGACCGATATGCCCATCGATATAACCACCATTAAGAAGGTTGCCCACCTGGCGCGCCTGGAACTGACCGCCGAAGAAGAAAATCAGCTTTCGGTAGATATTGAGCAGATTCTGGACTGGATAGACCAGCTGGAAGAAGTGGATACCGCAGGAGTAGAGCCGGTTATTCACATGCACGACAATGTGAATGCCTTTCGCGAAGACTGCGCCCACGATGACCTTACCCGGAGTGAGGGACTGCGCAACGCCCCCCAAAGGGAGGGGGAATATTTTAAGGTAGTGAAGGTAATCCAGGCCTAGACTTAATGGTGGGTCAAAATGACCGTCTTGCTAAGGTCTACGCTTAGAACTTCCCCAACCCACTTCCTGATTTTTTCCGTCAGGGCTTTACCCAGTTTTGCCTTGACGTCTGTCCGGTAAGAAATCATGCTGACCTCCCGTACCGGAACCGGGCTTTCAAATTCCAGGATTTTGCTCCGCTGGCTTTCGGACAGGGTTTGCACATAGAGTTCCGGTATAATGGTTAACCCCCCAAAGCTATCTACCATGTTCAAGAGGGTTTCAAACGAGTGCGACTGAAACTTGAGATTGGATAACTGGTTGTTTTTGTTCTGCAAGGAACAATAGTTCATGATCTGGTCGCGTATGCAGTGCCCGTCTTCCAAAAGCCAGTGGGTTTCCTTGCTGAGCTCACTCGTAAGCAGGTATTTTTTGTTTGACCTCACCTTGCCGTATACTTTCAGAGGTTCATAATACAGTATCTCGGTGTCGTACCCTTTCGCGTCGATAGGGGTAGAAATTATCCCAAAATCAAGCACATTATTTTTTAACTTTTCCAGCATGTTTTCCGTGGTGATCTCGGTGATGCCGATCTCCAGTTTCGGGTAATCTTCCATAAGCGGTTTCAGTATTAAGGGAAGAAGGGAGTTGGCCACGGTAGGAATCACCCCAATTTTCACTTTTCCTTCAAATACGCCGTTGTCTTCTTTCCCGGCCAGCGATATCTTTTTTATATGGGCCAGGGCTTTTTCCGCTTCCTCAATTACTTCCCTCCCGATATCGGTAGTTAAAATAGGATTGGCTTTTCGGTCAAAGAGGGTGACGTCCAGCTCATCTTCCAGGCGTCGGATCATAGTACTCATGGTAGCCTGGGTAATAAAGCAGCTCTCCGAAGCCTTGGTGAAATTCTTATAGCGATCTAAGGCTATAATGTACTCTAATTGTTGAATATTCATGCTTTATTGATGTTGTCAATAGCAAATATAAAAATAATTTTCTTTGTCAATAGTTTTTTGGTGTTTAATTTTACACAATAAACGAAAACAGAAAATAGACTAATGGAAAATCTTGGAGACATCAGCAAGTGTCCGTTCCACAACGGAACCATGACCAAGCCGGTAGCGGGCGAGGGAACACAAAGCCACGATTGGTGGCCCAACCAGTTAAAAGTGAGTCTTTTGAGACAGAATTCTTCACTTTCTGACCCTATGGACCCCGACTTTAACTATGTGGAAGCGTTTAACAGCTTAGACCTGGAAGCACTAAAGCAGGATCTGCACGCTCTGATGACAGATTCTCAGGATTGGTGGCCGGCAGATTTTGGCCATTACGGTCCTCTTTTTGTCCGTATGGCCTGGCACAGCGCGGGCACGTACAGGGTGCAGGATGGAAGAGGGGGCTCGTCTGCCGGGCAGCAGCGTTTCGCGCCTCTGAACAGCTGGCCGGATAACGTAAACCTTGATAAGGCGCGCCGCCTGCTGTGGCCTGTTAAACAAAAATACGGGAAGAACATCTCCTGGGCTGACCTGATGATTCTGGCCGGGAACGTAGCCCTGGAATCCATGGGCTTTAAAACTTTCGGTTTTGCCGGTGGACGCCAGGATGTATGGGAGCCTGAACTGGATGTATATTGGGGTTCAGAGAAAGAATGGCTGGGCGGTGACCTTCGCTACGGCAAAGGCGGTGATGCGAACAACGCTGAAGCACCTTCCAGAGAGCTGGAAAATCCCCTGGCGGCTTCCCAGTTGGGACTTATTTATGTAAACCCGGAGGGGCCGGACGGCAACCCGGATTATATGGCAGCAGCGAAGGATATACGCGATACCTTCAGCCGGATGTCAATGAATGACGAAGAAACCGTAGCCCTGATTGCCGGTGGTCACACCTTTGGGAAAACCCACGGTGCCGGTCCTACTGAGCATGTAGGTGCTGAACCGGAAGGGGCAGATATGGAAGACCAGGGACTGGGCTGGAGAAACAGTTTCGGTACGGGAAATGGAGGAGATACCATTGGTAGCGGACTGGAAGTAACCTGGACATCTACTCCTACGAAATGGAGCAATAACTTCCTTTGGAACCTTTTTGGGTACGAGTGGGAACTGGAAAAGAGCCCGGCAGGAGCCTATCAGTGGGTACCTAAACACGGAATGGGCTCGGAAACCGTTCCTGATGCGCATAACCCGGAAAAAAGACATGCCCCGAGAATGTTGACTACTGACCTTTCCTTACGGTATGATCCGGAATACGGAAAGATCGCAAGGCGTTTCCTGGAAAACCCGGATCAGTTCGCTGATGCGTTTGCACGGGCATGGTTTAAACTTACCCACCGTGATCTTGGTCCCAGTTCACGTTACCTCGGTCCTGACGCGCCTAAAGAGGTGTTGATATGGCAGGATCCTGTACCCGCAGTAGACCACGAATTAATTAACGAGGAAGAAATCGCCTTGTTGAAAGCAAATATCCTGGCGTCCGGATTGAGCGTGGCTCAACTGGTTTCTACGGCCTGGGCTTCGGCTTCTACTTTCCGGGGCGGAGACAAACGTGGCGGTGCCAACGGCGCACGCCTCAGACTGGCCCCTCAGAAAGATTGGGAGGTCAACAATACTTCCCTGATTTCAGATACCCTGAAGACCCTGGAGACTATTCAGGAAGAGTTTAACGAGACCGCCTCTGCGGGCAAAAAAGTTTCGCTGGCTGACCTGATTGTACTGGGCGGTTGTGCTGCCATAGAAAAAGCCGCGAAAGACGCCGGATACAGCATCACCGTTCCATTTGTTCCCGGACGTACAGATGCTTCCCAGGAACAGACCGATGTGGATTCGTTCAGATACATGGAGACCCAAGCCGACGGATTCCGTAACTATCGGAAAGGAAGGTCGTCTGTGGCAACCGAAGCGCTCCTGATTGATAAGGCGCAGCTGCTTACCCTGACCGCTCCTGAACTGACGGTACTGGTAGGCGGTATGCGGGTTCTGGACGCGAACTACGACGGCTCGGCGCACGGTGTGCTGACCAACCGCCCAGGGCAGCTGACTACAGACTTCTTTGTGAATCTCCTGGATATGGGTACAGCATGGAAAGCCGTGTCTCCGGATAAAGAGGTATACGAGGGTACAGACCGCAAAACCGGGGAGAAGAAATGGACGGGTACCCGTGCCGACCTGGTGTTTAGTTCCAACTCAGAGCTGAGAGCGGTGGCTGAGGTGTACGCCTGTGCCGATGCCGGTGAGAAATTCGTAAAAGATTTCGTAGCTGCGTGGGATAAGGTGATGAGCCTTGACCGCTTCGATCTGAAGTAAAAAAAACTGTCTCCTACATCAAACATAGGAGACAGTTTGCCGGACTGTTAAAGCCCGGACTTTTTGCTCGCTTACGCAGGCTTAGCCGCGGCCTTCAAAGCCGCGGCTTCTTTCTTTTTATTGCTTCTGTTCAGGGAATCTACTACAAACGGAGCAGAGATAAACAGAGACGAGTACGTACCCACAATTACCCCGATAAACATACAGAAGATAAAACCGCGGATGGTTTCACCTCCAAAGACCAGCAGTACAAACAGTACAATCAGGGTGGCGATACCCGTTACCGCTGTACGGCTAAGTGTGCTGTTCAGTGCATTGTTAATAATGGCTTCAATGCTTTCTGATTTGCCCCCTTTTTCCCGCATATATTCCCGGATACGGTCGTAAATTACAATGGTATCGTTCAGGGAGTACCCCATCAGCGTAAGCACCGCCCCGATAAACGCCTGGTCGATATCCAGGGAAATGGGGAGCCAGCCGTGGAATATGGAGAAGATACCGAGAATCACGGCCACATCGTGTACCAGCGCCAGTACGGCACCCCAGCCAAAGGCCTGGTTACGAAAACGGATAAGAATATAGATGAAGGTCAGGATGATGGCGTAGATGACCGCTTTTACGGAAGCCCAGATGGTATCCTGGGCAATGTTTGCCCCCACCTTGGAAGTAGAAACTACTGTGCCTTTATTGCCGTTCACATCGGCAATGGCCTTGTTCAGATCGGCTTTAAGCTCATCGTCTACTTCAATGTTTGTGTCGTCAATCCGGTAGGCTGAGGTGATTTTGACCTTATCAAAGCCGCCGTAGGTTTTTACTTCCACCGCAGAGCCGGGGAAAACACTTTCTACCGCGTTACGTACCTCGTCGGTGTTGACATTCTTTTCAAATTTTGCCTCAAATGTTCTACCTCCCTTGAAGTCTACCCCCAGGCTGAAACCTCTCACCACGATAGAGATAAGTCCGATCAGCATGATTCCGCCAGAAATAGCGTAAAAACGGTTCCGGTTTTTGATAAAATCAATGTTGCTGTTACCAAACAACCGCTCTGTCCAGGCCGTACGGAAGTTGATGGTTTTCCCTTTTTTGATCAGGTTGTCAAAAATCAGGCGGGAAACAAAGATAGCACAGAAGAGTGATGTACCAATACCGATCAGCAAGGTAGTGGCAAAGCCCTTGATCAGTCCGGTTCCGAAAACAAAGAGGATGACCCCGGTGATCACCGAAGTAAGCTGAGAGTCAATAATAGACGGCATGGCATTTTTGAATCCTAAGGCGATGGCCGCCGGGAAAGCTTTGCCCGAAGCCATTTCTTCCTTGATCCGCTCGTAGATCAGTACGTTGGCATCTACTGACATACCGATAGAGAGTACCATACCGGCAATGCCCGGAAGGGTCATGGTAGCACCGAACGAAGCCATAATACCCAGTAGCAAGACAAGGTTGATAACCAGGGCCAGGTTGGCGATCCAGCCTGCGCGGCTATAGTACATCAGTACGAAGATCAATACAGCCACCAGACCTACCAGGGAAGAAATAACCCCGGCCTTAAACGCCTGAGAACCTACTGAAGCACCCACTACCGCCTCTTCCACGATGGTGGTAGGCGCGGGCAGTTTACCGGCTTTCAGTACGTTGGCAAGGTCCTGGGCCTGCTCTACCGAGAAGCTTCCCGAAATAGAGGAGTTCCCCCCTGCGATTTCCCCGTTTACGTTAGGGGCGGAATACACATAGTTGTCGAGAATAATGGCGATGCTCCTGCCCACGTTTTTACCGGTCAGGTCTTTCCATTTACGGGCTCCTGTGGGGTTCATTTGCATCGATACGTTGGGCTTACCCGTCATAGGGTCGTAATCCTGGCGGGCTTCGGTTACCACTTCTCCGCCTAAAGGCGCGTTACCGAAATTCTTAATGGGGTAGATATTCACGATATCTTCTGTACCTCCCGTATTTTCCAGCGGACTTACGTCGTAAAGGAAAGTCATATCGGCAGGGAAAATGCCCAGAGCGTCCGGTCTTTTCAAAATACTGTTTAACCGGGCGGTATCCTTGGTTTTGATGGCCAGGCCTGACGGAGACATGATAAACATGTTGGTCAAGGAGTTCAGGCTGGCGGTAGAGTCGGTGGCTGCCGTCTCGCTTTGCAGGGCCGAAGCCAGTGAGCCTGCATTTGTCGTGTCGGTCACCGTGGGAGTGCTGCTTCTGTTCTCTTCGTCGATTTTCAGAAGAAGCGCCGTAAACCGGTCAAAATTGGGTCCGATTTCCTGTAAGGTATACACTTCGCAGAATTCCAGTTTCGCGGAACCCGAGAGTAATTTTCTTACCCTTTCCGGGTTGTCTATGCCGGGAAGTTCCACCTGGATCCGGTTGGTTCCGGGGATCTTCGAAAGGTTGGCGTTAGAAACCCCGAACTTATCTACACGGGTTTGAATTACCTTGTAGGAACGGTCAAATGCGCCGTCAATCTGCTTCTGGATATAACTTTTTACCTGGGCATCAGAAGAGTTCAGGGAAAGTTCATCGCGGTTCGAGCTGTTGGAGAACACGGTAGCCAGTTTGGCGTCAGGCGCCAGGGCCTTGTATTCTTTCTCAAACTGATCTACGAAGTTAATTGATCCCTTGCTGGCGAGCTCCCGGGTTTTGTTGATGGCCTGGGTAACGCGTGGGTCACGTGAGCCCTTAGACAGCGATTTCAGGATGTCTGCCGGCGATACTTCCAGGATCACGTGCATACCCCCCTGAAGGTCAAGGCCCAGTCCCAGTTCCTGTTTGGTCAGGCTTTCTACTGTAGAACCTAAAAATACTTTCTGTTTCCACAGGGAATCCAGGTAATATTGTTGTTTTGCCGGATCTACGTTCCCGTTAACCGTAGCGTAGGCGGCGGCATCCTTACGGATGTCATTGATCTTCCAGGTTCTGGCCAGATAGTACAGGCTCAGCAGAAGTAAGGCGGCAAATAAGAGTAGAATTCCTCCTCTGTTTTTCATAAAAATTGATAGATGTTCCTTTTTTCCCCGGGAAAAGGATGATACAATAGTTGACAGGCGCGGTGGGGTGCCGCTCCTAAATTAGATAGAATGAGATACGAAGTGCCTCAGGGGGCATTAATGGCGATATGGTGCTCCAGGAGCTTGGCCATATAGGAGTTGAGGGGCACGGAAATGCGGGAAACTCCGCGGGAAGGCCCTTCAGGAAAGAAAAAGACCAGGTTGTTCTGGAAGAATTTATGAATTTCTCCGAAAGAGAAATCATAATGCGGTACTACGGTTTCGTGCGTAAGTTGCTTGAATACCGGCCGGCTATCTTCCGCGTCCTGTTCTTCACAGGTAACACAGTTTTCCTGCACAGTCCATGCCGATACCTGTGTAGTAAACACGCAGAAAAGCATGAAAAAGCTCAAGATACGGAATATGTGTTTCCCTGTTTTCATTACAAGGTGCAAAAATAGGGATATAAATGTTTAAAAATCAAGTATTGTTTGGATTTCTTTTGGAGGAAGGGGGCTTTGTTGCTGCGTGGATGTCCAAACTTTATGGGTTGTAATTGACAAATGCGGTTCTCGACTCCGCTCGAACTGACAAA
Organism: Leadbetterella byssophila; assembly: GCA_040394705.1. Taxonomy (GTDB): domain Bacteria; phylum Bacteroidota; class Bacteroidia; order Cytophagales; family Spirosomataceae; genus Leadbetterella; species Leadbetterella byssophila_B. The sequence goes on along the minus strand of JBEBRS010000098.1, from coordinate 1,630 downwards.
TGGTGACCGTACTTGTCTGTTCGAGCGGAGTCGAGAACCGAGTGAGGCGTGGCCAATTGTCACATCGAGCGAAGTCGAGATGTTTAATAAATAACGTTGATATCCGATTCTGTCGCACCCATTTTGGCCATAATATCCTGTATGTTGTTCAGGTCTACTTTGCCCACCAGCCAGGCCGGCACAATCATCATCCGGAATACCCGGTCGCTTCTTTTAGAGCTGGCAAGCAGCCCCGGATTAGCGTTGCCGTCCAGGAAGAGGGTAAATCCGGTGCGGGAGAAATTGAAGGTATACACATACGTGTTCCCGTTGTCAAAGAAGGTTTGAGGAAGGGGTTCCCAGTTGTCGTTGCCCTGGTTGTCTTCGCCCTCCAGGATAAAACCTACGATTTTGTCGCTCGCCTCGATCGGTTGTCCCTGGAAATCAAAATCCACTGCGAAATTGTTGGCCGAATTGAAAGTGGCGCTTACTTCGTGTACTTCCCCAATCAGCCCATCGGCGCCGGCAGGGCCCGGAGGACCCACAGGGCCTTCACACCCCTGAAGGAAAAAAGTAGAGGCCGCGAGGGCAAAAAATAGCTTTTTCATATAAAATGGAGTTTAGCTCAATATGATACCATATTGATGTGGTTAAAAATATTACCTGTTAGATTAAGAATAGGATCAAAAGGTTGCATCCGCCAGGTGTTAATAAAAAGATAACGGCCGGCCGGACCGAAAACTTATACCTGCCTGAAAAGTATTAAATTTGCCCTTATGATGAATGATTCTGATGAATATTGTACCCTGACCACCCGCGGCGAGAGCCTTTTCAAAGACAAAGGCAGTAAATTTTACGGATATGCGTTCCCTATCAGGGAGGAAGAAGAGATCAGGGAAATACTGGAGGAGATCAAGGCCCTGCACCCTAAGGCCCGGCATCACTGTTATGCCTGGAGAATGGGCTATGCAGGAGAACATTACCGGGCCAATGACGACGGCGAGCCTTCCGGGTCGGCAGGAAAGCCTATTCTGAATGCGCTTCTCTCTGCCGGCGTTACTTTTGGACTGGTAGTGGTGGTACGGTATTTCGGAGGTACTCTTCTGGGGGTACCCGGCCTTATTCATGCCTACAGGGAAGCTGCCTCTGACGCCCTGGCCAGTGCCGAAAAAGAGGTGAGAACCATCAACACCGCCGTGCGCGTGGACTATGATTTTGATCAGACCAACGCGGTAATGCAGATGATTAAAAAATTCAACCTGACGGTGAAAGAGCAGGTTTTTGAGGAGCGCTGCGGAATATGGCTGGATGTCAGGAATTCCCTTGTTCCGAAAATACGGGAAGAGCTGCGGGACTTCTGGACCATCGACGTGCGGGTAGACGGGGAGGAAGGGTAGATACGGCCGTTCTTCGGCCCCAAAAGCAGGTGGGGAAAGACGGGGAAATAAAAATCGTTTTAATTTTCGTTTTTATAGGGGAAACTGTACTAATCCTGAAGAATCAACGTTGTCTTACGATACCTGAAAAACCTTTAAAAAAGGCATGCCAATTATTTCAATTAAAAGCCTTTTGTTTAAAGAGTTTTTGAAAAAATAGATTTAACTTTGCATCTTTAATTGTAAAAAGTATAAATAAAAGAGCTTAAATGGCC
>JBEBRS010000097.1:0-10686 GCA_040394705.1 Leadbetterella byssophila | reverse complement strand
TCACCGCAGCGAGTTAATGTATGTCGCGATTTTCTCCAGGTCGGCCTTAGGAAGGTGAGACATGGGCGGCATAGGGGCGGGGTAATCCGGCCAGTTTTCCGCTTTCGGACTTTTGATCAGCTCAATCATTTTGGCGTTGGAGTATTTCCGTTTCGCGATTTCCCGGAATGCCGGTCCGATCATCTTTTTGCTTTCGTCGTGGCAGGCCAGGCAGGTATGTTTTTGCAACATGGGCTTGAGGCTGGCAAAGGTAGGCGCGGCGGGTTTCGCGGCGGCGGCCGGCTGATTCCGCCCATCGGGAGACACGGTAGCGCCTGCGGTTTTGGAAGGGGCGGTAGCGGCAGGGGCGGCCGTGGCCGTTCCTTTTAATTCGGTTGCGGCCAGTTTGGCGCCTTCCGGAATGGTGTTCAGTGTATAGTATACCGTGGGGTGTACCAATGACCAGGAGTTTTGTTCGGCGCGTATGCCGTCAAGGCTCAGTTCATGAATGAAATAGGGTCTCAGGCCGTCTATAACTACCCGGAGAGTTTTCCGGTCTTCGCTCAGGCGTACGCCTTTCACTTTCAGATCTTTCTCGTACACCGGGGGAGAACCGTACACCGGATGGTGCTTATACAGGAAACTGCGCACGGCATACGAATTCAGGTTTTCGGCGGACTTCCGGTCTACCGGCATGGTAAATTCAATCTCGAAACCGTCAGGCATGGCCTTGCAGGTCAGCATTTCAAACGGCAGTTTTCCGTTCCAGAGCAGGCGTTGAAAGCCCTGGTTGGCGTCACCGGCAGAGCCCCAGCCCCGGTTGGTTTCGCCTACAAACATGGAACCGTCAGGGGCAAAGACCATCCTCAGCACGCCGGACTGGAAGCCGGAGCGGAAGTCCCAGGCCGCGCCCTGGTATTCTCCGTTGATTTTCTCCAGGAATACCCGCATAATTTTCGACTGGCCCTGGTCGCCCACAAAAAGTTGTCCGGAGAAGGGGCCGAAATCGCCCTTTGTGTTATCCACCAGGATCTCGGAGTTGGAGATGCCGAGGATGCCGTGGGGCAGCCACACCGCCGGAGGCTGAACCGCGGGGAATTTTGCTTTCAGTTCGTAGAAAGTTTGGGGTACTTCGTCCACTACGTTTTCCGGTTTGAGGATGTTTCCGCCCGCGTCGCGGACGCGGCGCACGTCTCTTTCCTTATAAAACTCTTCTTCGGTGAAGCCCACGAGGTCTGCCACCTCTTTCCATTTGAGGCTGGCGGGGTTACCGTAAAACTTCCCTTTCTTTACATGCCATACGCCGCCTGAACCGAACCAGTCGCCCTGGTTGTCGGTGTAAAAAAGTTCCTGGCCTACCATCCCCAGTCCGGCCGGAGACCGTACCCCCCCGGCAAACAGCTCCAGTTGTCCGTCTTCCGACACTTTGAAGATGGTGCCCCGGGTTTTGGCCCGCGACTCTCCCCGCCACCATTCGATATCGCCGAAGGCCACGTTTCCGCTGACGAAGAATTTACCGTCTGCGGCCAGTTTGGGGCCGAAAGAATATTCATGGTAATGGCCGGAAACCTCCCAGGCATGGATGGTCTCGTATTGGTCGGCGCGTCCGTCGCCGTTAGAATCGGTCAGTTTGGTGAGTTCTCCCCGCTGCGCGCAATAGAGGGAGCCGTCTTTGTAAAGCAGGCCCAGTACCTCGTGGAGGCCCGAGGCGAACTTCCGGAAATACGGTTTCACCGAGGTAGGATTGTCAATGATCCAGACGTCGCCGCGGCGGGTAGCCAGGGCCACCGAGCCGTTCGGCAGCATTTCCACCCCGCCTACTTCCAGCAATATGCCTTCCGGCACGGGCAGGGTCACGATCTTATAGAAATCTTCTTCTTTCGGCGATTCCTGCGCGCCGGCCTGCAGACACAGGAGAAATAAGGTAGCGAATAATATGTTTTTCATCGGTATAAAAATTTAGCTTTCAGCCTTCAGCTATCAGCTTTCAGAAATTTGGAACACCTACTGGCTCATAGCTGATAGCTCATAGCTGTCTGATTAGAAAATAATCGAATATTTCAGGGTGTTTCCATCCGGTTTTACCAATAATTCTTTTCGGTTCAGGATGAGCGCATCTTTTCCTTTTTCTATCCGGATAAAATATTTTTTTCCGTCAATGGCATACAGGTGGGTATCGACCTGCTCAATCAGGTCGCCGCTGGCAATACGTCCGGCGAGGTCTGTTCCTTCGGAAATCCGGACTTCCCTGTCCAGGTATTTTCCGTCTGTAATCCTGATTTTGTCGGTTACTTTCCGGCCTGCTATCATATAATTGAAGGTAGGAAGGTCGTTCTCGTCGAGGTTGTACCCCAGGGGGCGGTATCCGCTGCCGGCGGTATCGGCCCAGGTAGTCGCTCCGATCCGGTTCAGGAGGAGGTCATGGTTAAAGCGGGTAATGCTGCCCAGGGGTTTGGACGAGCCGTCGCCCCGGTCGTCCCACATGGGGGTCGCGTCCAGGAAGTCCCCTTTCCAGGCCTGCATGATGGCGCCTTTGTCGAGGTCATAGGTATAATGGATAGCCTCGGGTGATCCTATTGAAATGGCGTGTACTGCCCGGAAATTGGCGTCTTCCGGTTTCTTTTTCCAGTCCATAAAGCTTCTCAGGTGGGTGGGGGTAGACGCACTGACGATGATGGGGTCCTGGGGGCTCGAAGAGATCACCGAACCGGCGGAATGGTGAGGGGTTAAGCGGAAGCCCGGTCCGGCCGACCAGAAGCCCAGGGCCGGTTTGATCCAGTTATCCCGTTTGTTATTGAATATTTCGAAGGTATGTTCGCCTGGGGTGAGGTGTACTTTCACGGCGCGGTCGCCCGAGCGCATCCAGATATTGGGTAGTACTTCTTTGCCGTCTATTTTCAGGTAGCTGTGCCCGCCCAGCTGGGTCACAAAAGTGTACTCTCCGTCTTCGTGCGCGTGATATTTTCCTTGGATAAAGAACACGTAATTATTAGGTTCTTTGGTGACTTCCCAGGTGATCTCCCCGGTTTTTCCCTGCTCGTCGATCTTCACTTTCGAGAGGTCGGCGTCGTGCATGTGGCTGCCGTAATACACTTTGTAGGTGAGGTCGGATACGGTGCCGGGTTTTTTGTTGAAATTGTTGATCTGTATATTCCGGAAAGCCACGGAGCCGTGATCGCCCTGTATGCGGAGGGGGCCAAGGGGCACTTCGTTTTCCGCTACGGGGCCTCCGGTGGGTCCGCTCAGTTCCACATTTTCATGAATGAGCAGTCCGTTCAGTTTCACGAAAAGGATTTTGGCGTTCGAGGTCTTTTTCCCGGAGGCGTCAAAGCGGGGGGCCTGGTAGGAGATTTCCATGGTATTCCATAAGCCGGGGGCTTTGTAGGCGTTAAACCGGGGGGCGTACCCTTCGTATTGGTTTTGTCCGTCGGGTTTGCTGGTATCCCGGCGCTGGTAAATCCCGCCGCAATCGTAATACTTCGGATTTTTCACGCCCCAGCTGTCGAATAGCTGTACTTCGTACCGGCCCTGTAGGTAAATGCCGGAATTGGAGCCTACGCCCAGCATGAAATCGAGGGAAAGGTCCATGTCGCCGTACGATTCCTTGGTAAACAGGTCGAATTTCTCCCCGTATTCTTTCGATTCGTGGCGGCAGGTGAGTATGCCCGTGCCGGGTTTGGAAACCAGGGTATTTTTTTCGCCGAGGGGGGCCATTACGTCTCCCACGATCTGCCAGTTTTCGCTTTTCAGGTCAAAGGCCGACAGGTCATTAAGGGGAACGGAGGTCTGAGCCATAGTAACAAATGGCGCCCAGCACAGCAGGCTTGTAATGATTTTTTTCATTAAATCCGTGTTAGGTTAAGGTGCAAAAATAAAGAAGATTATTACAATTCTCCTAGGTAACGCAACAAAGATGGGAAGGATTTCCTATTTTTGATAAAAAAAATTATTAAATAGTTCCGAGTGCCAAGTTCCGAGTGCCGGGTTTTGACGCAAACTCACTACTCACTACTCGCTACTCGCTACTCGGAACTCGGAACTCGTCACTAAGAACTTATGAAACGAATTACCCTTCTTCTCACAGCGATTGTTTTTTCTCTTGCGGGGTGCCGGCCCCGGGCGGTACAATCGCCTGCGCCGGTATTTCCGGTGCCTACTGCCCAGCAGCTGAAATGGCATGAGCTGGAGACCTACGCGTTTATTCATTTCACCACCAATACTTTCACCGGCAAAGAGTGGGGCTACGGGGATGAGAGTCCTTCGGTGTTTAACCCTACGGCCCTGAATGTAGACCAGTGGGTGCGTACCCTGAAGGAAACCGGTTTCAAAGCGGTGATTCTCACGGCCAAGCACCACGACGGCTTTTGCCTGTGGCCCAGCGCCTACACCGACCATACCATTGCGGCCAGTCCGTATAAAAACGGGCAGGGCGACCTGGTGCGGGAGGTGTCTGACGCCTGCAAGAAGTGGGACCTGAAATTCGGTATTTATTTGTCGCCCTGGGACCGCAACCGGGCCGATTACGGAAAGCCTTCCTACATTACCTATTACCGGAACCAGCTGAAGGAGCTGTTCGAGAATTACGGGCCGGTGTTTGAAATGTGGCTCGACGGCGCCAACGGGGGCGACGGTTACTATGGCGGTGCCAGGGAGACGCGGAGAATAGACGGCAGTCGCTACTACGACTGGCCCGGTACGATCGAGATGGTGCGGAAGATGGAGCCGGATGTACTTTTCTTTAGTGATGCGGGCCCGGAGATTCGCTGGGTAGGCAATGAGCGGGGAATCGCGGGCGAAACCAACTGGAATAACCTTACGCCGGACACGCTGTATGCCGGGAAGTCCGGTGTACAGGAGCTGCTGGGTACAGGCAGCGAGAACGGTACCCACTGGATTCCGGCCGAAGTAGATGTATCGATCCGTCCGGGCTGGTTTTATCATGCGGAGGAAGACGGGAAGGTCAAAACACCCGAGCAGCTGTTTGATATTTACATGACTTCGGTGGGGCGGGGCTCGAACCTCCTGCTGAATCTTCCCCCAGACCGTCGCGGACTGATCCACGAGACCGATGTGGCCAACCTGGCGGGGTATCATCGCCTGGTGGAGGAGCGCCTGGGCCACAATTTCCTGGAAAAAGGAAAGGTGAAAACTTCTGGAGCGTATGACCGTAGCCAAAAGGCGGCGCATTTGACCGACGGTGATCTTCAGACCTTCTGGGCGGCCAAAGACGTGGGCGCGAGTGTGGAAATTACGCTGGCGCGGGCGGCGGAGATCCGCTATATTCAATTGGCGGAGCATATCGCCCTGGGCCAACGCGTGAAAGCCTTTGAGGTGGAGGCTTACGACGGCAAAAAGTGGATTCCCGTAGGGCGTGGTACCACCATAGGGTACAAGCGTATTCTGAAAATCAACCCGGTCAAAGCCGAGAAGTTGCGGGTTAAAATTACCGACGCAAAAGCACCGGCGGTACTGGCGGAAATTAAGGCGAGTTGAGGGGATCTTAGTTCCGAGTGCCGAGTTCCGGGTGCCGGGTGCCTTTAATTTTCCACCACCCGACCCGCGTTCAATTCCGCGAAAAACGTATTCCAATACGTGCTGACATGGGGGTTATTCACTTTGCTGGAGCTGTTGGGGGGGAAAGGGAGAATCACCCGGACCTCCGCTCCGGTGAGGGGCGTGGCGCTGTACGCCGCAGCGTCTTCTTTGGCCCAGGCGGTGGCTTGTTCCGCGTTTTGAGGAGGTTTGGTGTGAAAATTCCGGCCGGTACGCCGGCTCTCTACCATATCCGAGAAAAACCAGGCCTGCACCTGCGCGCCGCTCTCTAAAGCGGAGGCAATCACCGGAACCGCGGCGCTGACGTGGGTTTCCGTGTTAGACGACGAGGTGTTGGCTTCCATCAGTTTTTGCAAAAGGGCCTGGTAAATGACTTCCCTTTCCTTTCGGATACTGATCTCATACGCGTTTTGGGCCGCTTCAATATCGGTGGAGCTGAGCCCCCGGGTATCTTCCCGCAAAGTACGGGAACGCACCGTCATGGCCCTGGCTTTGGAGGTGTTCTCGTGAATAAAATAAACTTCCAGCTGATCTCCCTCCGTACGGATGTTCTCCTCTACCAGGGTCTTCAACGCGGCCGCGTACTTGTTTCTCACGAAGCTGTCGTTGGGGTTTACGCTCTGGGTTTTGTCCAGGAAAACCAGGGTATAGGCCGGAGTCAGGCTTTCCTGCTCATTTTCGGAGGATGAACAGGCCGCCATGAATAGGGCGGAGAGGAGGAAGAGGCTTTTTTTCATCGGTATAAAATTTTGCTTTCAGCCTTCAGCTTTCAGCAGTCAGCTTATACATTGGTCGGTTGGTGTGCCGGTTTTCTGATAGTGGTGCGCCACCCGGCTGATAGCTGAATGCTCATGGCTATTTCATCGGTATTTATTTTAGCTGTGAGCTACGAGCTTATCAGGGCCTTGAGGCCTTCTTTCACCATAGGGTCGCCCTGGTTAATGACCTGGTAATACTCGTTATTCAGGCCGTTGCTTTTCCAGATGTTTCGGGCAATGAGGGCCTTCAGGGTTTCCTGGATATATTTTTTAGACTTTTCGAAACTTCTGGCACTAAAACGGGCGCCGTTTTTGACGGCCAGGGCGTTGAACTCAGCCAGCACGGCCTCGTCTATCCTCACGTTTTTCAGGTAGTGATCAAAACCTTTTTCTTTCAGAGAGGCGCCGTGTTTTTCGGAGTAACTCATCACAAACTCACGGAAGAGGTTCTTGCCGAAGAGGTCGAGGAGGTAATCGGAATAATAGGAGGTATCCTGGGGTACGAAGATGTCCGGGGTGATGCCCCCGCCCCCGTACACCGTGCGCCCGGCTTTGGTGGTAAATTTCAGCTTTTCATTGTTCCGAATGCTGTCGGCCACAAACATTTCCTGGTGGTTGTACCGCTCCAGCATCTCGTCGTAATACCCCTGCTGATTCCCGGTTTCGTAGGGGCGCTGTATGCTTCTTCCGCTGGGAATATAATAGCGGGAGATGGTCAGCCGAAGCTCCGATCCGTCCGATAATTTAATGGGTACCTGCACCAGTCCTTTACCGAACGTGCGGCGGCCCACCACGGTGGCGCGGTCGTAATCCTGGAGGGCCCCACTCACAATTTCCGAGGCCGAAGCCGACCCTTCGTCTACCAGCACTACCATCTTTCCTTTTTCAAACATCCCCTTTTTTCCTGCCTTTACTTCATAATTGTTGGAGGCGTCCTTTCCTTTGGTATACACAATCACGTCGTTGCCCCCCAGTAGCTCATCCACCATATCGGTGGCCCGGTCCATGTACCCGCCGGGGTTCCCGCGCAGATCCAGCATCAACTCGCTCATTCCCTGGCCCAGAAGATTTTTGAGATGCGTGTGAAATTCCTCGTAGGTGCTTTCTGAAAACCGGTTTACCTTGATATAGCCGACCTTGGGCGACATCATGTACGCGGCATCAATGGAATAGGTGGGGATCTTGTCCCGCTTTACCTGAAAGGTCAGGGGCGCGGCTACCCCCTTTCTTTTGACCAGGAGTTTTACCTCCGATCCCCGCGGACCGCGCAGGGTCTGGTACACCAGAGGCGTATTCAGGGATCTCCCCGTCAGTTCCACCGTATCCGCTTTAAGAATAATATCGCCTGCTTTGATCCCTATGGCCTCGGAGGGCCCTCCGGCCAAAGGAGAAATGACAAAAAGAGAATCGTTAAAAATATTGAATTCTACGCCTATACCGTCGAACCCGGTACCCAGGTCGGCGCTGGCCAGCACGGCATCCTGAGGAGGCAGCAACACGGTATGCGGATCCAGCTTTTCCAGCATTTTTTCCAGTCCGTAGGTTTCCAGGGAGTCCAGGTTCACCTCGTCTACATAACTCTTGCGGATATTCATCAATACTTCCCGGTATTTGGTACCTATACTGCCGGTGCCTACCGCGGAACGTGCAGTATTCCCGAAAAATTTTGCTCCCAGAAAAATCCCCGCCGCCAGGGAGAAAGTCACGGCTATAGGCGAGATAATCGCCCGCTTACTATTGTTATACTTCATTGACACTAAAACTCCGTTATACCTCACGGCGGTCACCCCGGCGCAGGTTCGAAACCGATATCGTTATTAACGAATCTCCGTCCGATTAAGTTTATACCTTGATCATCATTTTCTCTTTCCTGAGGTACAGCAACACCAGGCTCCAGAAGAGTACATTCACCAGGGCGAAGGCGAGCGAGGCGTTCCGCGGGTCGCGGAAGATGGGCACCAGGCCGTGCTGATAAAAAGCGGAAAGCAGGGGTTGTCCCTCTCCTACCTTGATCATATTCAACGCTCTGGGCAGAATACCGGCGCCAAAAAACACGATGATGGGGTTCACGCCCCACATGATCAGGAAAGCGGTGAGGGGCTTCACCGGCCGGTCATCGCACAGGTAACTGATCAGGGTCACCACAAGAAAGGCCAGCCCGGCGGTCACCAACACAAAGGAGCTGCTCCACAGGGCTTTGTTCACCGGGAAATACCGCGACCAGATCAGGCCGCAAACCAGTAAAGCAATGCCCGTATAAATCAGGTTTTTACGGTCGGCATGCATGCGCAATAACCTCCCCGCCCAGGTACCGGCCACGCAGGAAATCACCGCGGGAAACGTACTCAGCACCCCCTCGGGATCCCAGGGGCGGCTGCTGGTCCACACATGCCCTTGCAGGAGAAGCTCATCCACCCAGGCGGCCAGGTTCGCGCCTTTTTCAAAACCCGTGACCCCGCTGCCCGGTACCGGCACGTACGCCAGCAACAGCCAGTAACCCACCAGCACCCCCACGGCCACCAGAAATTGCATACGGAAAGAACAGGTGTAAAAAATCAGGGCCGCGAAGAAGTACACGGTACCCAGGCGCTGCAAAACCCCGGGAATACGGACTTTTTCAAAATGGGGAAGTCCGCTATAGGCCAGGAGCAGCATCACCGAAAGTAAGGCCAGGGCAATATACAATTTGATCCGGGTTTCAAAATTTCCGAGGAGAAGGAAGCCTACAAAGCCGGTGATCATCAGACGAAAAATCAGGAGAGTGAGGTCTTGGGCGGGGCCGAAGGCAATGCGGGAAAAGAAATTCAGGAAAAGCCCCAACGCCACCAGGCGAATAGAACGGGCCAGAATCTTCAGAAACTGCTCCCGGTTCAGTCCCTGACCGGCTTCTGAAGAAAAAGGAAGTGCCATGCCCATGGCCAGCACAAAGAAGGGGAAAACCAGGTCTGTGGGCGTCCATCCGTGCCACTCCGCATGCAACAGCGGCGCATAGACATGACCCCAGTCGCCCGGATTATTGACCAGGATCATCAGCACCATGGTCAATCCCCGGAACACATCCAACGAAACAATTCTTTGCTTTCCCAAATGAATACCGTAAAATTGCTATAAATATACACAAAGCAAGTGAAAAACTACCTTATTTTAGTCGCCGGCCTTATTTTTTTAGCGGCCTGCCGTAACGGAAAAGCTCCTCAGGCCCTCCGTCAGCCGGATTCCGCCCTCTTTACAGGGGTCTACCTCGCCGATACGCAGAGCGGAAAAACACTTTTCAGCCGACACGGAGACGTGCCTTTTGTACCGGCTTCCAATACGAAAATACTGACCCTTTATGCCTGTATGCAGACCCTGGGCGACAGCCTGCCGGCTTTCCGGTACTTTACCCGGGCCGACACCCTCTTTGTATTGGGTACCGGTGACCCGACCCTGCTGCACCCCGATTTCCCGGAGAGCGCGGCCCTGGACCTGATGAAGCAAGCCGGTGTGATTGTGCTCTCCGACCAGAACCTGAGGCAGCCGCCCTACGGCACGGGCTGGGGGTGGGACGACTACAACGCCTACTACCAGGCGGAAATCTCCTCTCTTCCCATCTACGGCAACGTGGTGCGGGCCAGCCTTCAGCACAACAGGGTCACCCTCAAGCCGGATTATTTTCCCTTGCAAGACAGCCTGCTGCAGGGCGGGCGCATCCAGCGCCACCGGGAAGCGAACGTCTTTTATTATGCTTCGGCGGCCGGGCGCGAGGCGGGCTTCCACCAGGAAATCCCTTTCCGCACCGGCATGGATCTGACGGCCCGCATGCTGGCCGACACCCTCAAAATCCCGGTCATCCACCGGCGTTTCGAGATCACCGAACCCCTGAAAACCGCCTACAGCCAACCGGTGGATACTGTACTCCGGAAAATGATGCAACAGTCGGATAACCTCCTGGCCGAACAACTGCTGCTGGTAGCAGGAAGCACGCTTTCAGATACCGTCTCCACGGCGGTAAGCATCCGTCACCTGAGCGGGTTACTGCTGGGGGGAGAGGTACTTCCTTACCGGTGGCGCGACGGCTCGGGCCTGTCGAGGCACAACCTTTTCAGCCCCCGGATCGTGGTGAATGTACTGAACCAAATGTACCGTACCTACCCCCGGGAGCGACTTTTCTCCCTTCTCTCTATCGGAGGGAAAGCGGGTACCCTGCGAAACAAATACAAAGCTTCCGACACGCCCTATGTGTTTGCCAAGACGGGTTCTATGGGGGGCGTCTACAACGAGTCGGGTTTTCTTCTTACCCGCTCGGGCCGCCTCCTCACCTACAGCGTCATGAAAAACAATTTCACGAATACGGTAGCTGAAAACGGCAAAGAAACCATGGAGCTGGTGGAGAGCATCCGCGCGCGGTATTAAGCCC
>JBEBRS010000096.1:0-10709 GCA_040394705.1 Leadbetterella byssophila | reverse complement strand
TATGATCTTGTGAAACCACTAAAATACGAAATCTTTACTTTTTATACAATAATAGCAAGGCAGAACCGTCAAAGTTCTTCGAAAAATACAAAAAACAAAGAGCTAAAAAGGAGGATAACTTACCGTGCTTTCCATTGGGGATCGCGTTTCTCAAAGAGGGCGCGGATTCCCTCCCGGGCATCTTCCGAATCTCTCAGGCTGTTCAGTACCCCCGCCAGGTACTGATACCGGTCTTTCACCGGAACCTCCGCCAATTCTTTGAGCGCTTTAAAACCCGCGGTAACGGCCAGAGGGGCATTTTCCGTCAGGCGGCGGATAAGGCTTTCTGCGGCCTCTCCTTCCAGCAAACCGTCTACAACCCCGTATTCCATGGCTTCGCGGGCGCTGAACGGACGTGGGTCGAGGCAGCGTTGCAAAACTTTTTTAGGAGGCATCACTTTCAGTAAAGAAGCCATGACCTGGAAAGGAAAAAGACCTATTTTCACTTCCGGCAGAGAAAACTCCGCGTCGGCACGGGCCAGTACATAGGTACATTCGGCCACCAGCAGGAAACCTCCGGCCAGTACGTTTCCCTCCACCAGCGCTACCGAGGGTTTGTTCAGACGGGCCATCACTTCTCCCAGGGAAACATCACGGTTCTGAATACCCGGATTAAGGCGGTCAGCAGTCGGGTCTGTAAAAGCCTTCAGATCCATCCCCGCACAAAATACCGGCCCCTCGGCCCGAATGACCACCGCCCTCACATCCGTGTCGCGGTTGGCCGCTTCCAAGGCGTGATCTATTTCATTCACCATGGTGGGCGTAAAGGCATTCCGCTTCTCGGGCCGGGCGAGGGTGAGGGTAAAGACGTGATTTTCCAGGTTGGTTTTAATGAAATTGTACGTCATATCAGCTATAAAACACGGTATTGCAATCCAAAACGCAGGGTATTCATCCGGGCCTCCGGATTTCCCCCAATGTAATCTCCATAATAATTCAGCACACCCAGAGAATATCCACAATAAAGACTCATTTTCTGATAGTTTACTGTAACCTGAAACCGGGGACGTATCTCCTGCCGGATAAAACTGCGGTCACCTTCGAAACGGATCTCGTACCCTTCACTATGCATAAACACCCCCTTTTCCTTAAAACCATCGCTCAGTAACTTTTGAAGATCCACTCCTGCCTGCAGGTCAAAACTGTACCATCCTGCCGGAAGCCTTACCCCAACAAAAGGATTCAGCGTAATGAAGTGTCCATGTAAAATACTATGTCCTTCTGTAGAAATCATGGCCGACTCGAAATACGCTGTGGTATTGGTTTTCGTGCGAAGATTTTCATACCCCACATCCAGCCCGGCCAGAAACACACCCTTATTCAACTTGTAATTTCCTGAAAAACCGTAGGATAACACCGGTCGGTTTCCCGTAGGACTATTGGTATAGGTATTTACCGGAGAATAATTTACCCAGGATTCGGAGGAACTGCTCCGGCCGGTGAAAGCAGAAAGCCCGGAGTTTAATCCTATTCGTATTTCGTGTTGTGCCTGAGCTACACCACACAATAAAAAAGAAACGAGGAAAAATATATGTTTCATTTGGGAGACATTTCTTCAAAGATACTCCGTGGAGCATATTTTTCCTCGAAAAACTTAGTTTACGGCAATTAAATTGCGAAAACTGTCCTGCAATTCCGCCACCTGCCCCCCTCTCCCGAAATATTCCAGCAGGTCTTCCGACGCGATGTTGCCTACCAAGTCATTCTGCGCAAACGGACACCCCCCGTAGCCCAGCAGCGCCCCGTCAAACTTCCGGCAGCCCGCCGCATACGCCGCAACAACCTTTTCCAGTCCGGCCGCCCTTTCCGAATGGAAATGCGCACCCATACGGAGATCCGGAAAAGCCCGGTTACAGGTTTCAAACAAGTCCCGGATTCCGGCAATGTCCGCCTCCCCCGTGGTATCGGCCAGGGAAAATTCACTCACCCCCAGCTCGCTGATCTTCCCGATCCAGTCAATCACCAACTGCTCGCTCCACAGGTCGCCGTAAGGATTACCGAAACCCATCGAAATATACACTTCCGTTTCGCGGCCCGCCTGCGCTACCTTTTCGTGAATCCGCTGTAAGCGCACAAACGATTCTGCCACGCTGCTGTTGGCGTTTCGCTGTTGAAAAGTCTCCGAAACGGAGAAAGGATAACCGAAAAAATCTATTTTTTCGTAACGGACGCCCGTTTCCGCGCCCCGTTCATTCAATACTATGGCCAGCAGCTTTGTACCGTGGGTATCCCCTATCCCTTCCAGCACTTTTTGGGTATCGGCCATCTGAGGCACCGCCTTGGGCGACACAAAACTCCCGAAATCAATGCGGTCAAACAGTCCGCTTTGGAGCAGACGGTTAATATGGCCCGCTTTTTTCTCCGCAGAAATCATGCGGTGAATCCCCTGAATGGCATCCCGCGGACAATCGGTTAAAAAGACCTCAGGCATTTTTCCGGATATCTCGTGAAATAACAATCTTCTGGATTTCCGACGTACCTTCTCCAATGGTGCAGAGTTTGGCGTCGCGGAAAAACTTCTCCGCCGGGTAATCTTTGGTATACCCGTAACCGCCGTGAATCTGTACACTTTCTGTAGACACCTCTACGGCGGTTTCGGAAGCAAAGAGTTTGGCCATGGCCCCCGCCCGCGTCACATTTCCCCCGTGATCTTTATAATAGGCGGCCTGGCGGCACAGCAGTTCGGCCGCTTCAATTTTGGTGGCCATTTCTGCCAGTTTAAAACTGATGGCTTGGAAATCAAATATCTTTTTCCCAAACTGCTCCCGCTCTCCGGCATAGCGCAGGGCGCATTCGTATGCTCCCCGGGCAATACCCAGGGAAAGCGCCGCGATAGACACCCGGCCTCCGTCAAGCAGTTTCAGGGCCTGCTTAAACCCTTCGCCTTCCTTACCGATCAACTGGTCTTTGTGTACCCGGCAATTATCAAAAAACAGGCAGGCCGTTTCCGACGCGCGCATGCCCAGTTTGTTCTCCTTTTTCCCCGCCGAAAAGCCCGGCGTATCTTTTTCCACAATGAAAGCCGACATCTCCGACCCCTGCCCCGTGCGGGCAATCACCACCGCCACCTGCGAGCTGATGGCGTGGGTAATGAAGTTCTTCGAGCCGTTTAACACGTAATAATCCCCATCTTTTTCCGCAAAGGTGGTCATGCCTCCGGCATCGGAACCCGAACTGGTTTCGGTCAGTCCCCAGGCACCGATCCACTCCCCGGACGCCAGACGCGGAAGATAAAACCGCTTCTGGTCTTCGTTCGCAAAACTGAAAATATGATTCGTACAGAGCGAATTATGCGCCGCTACCGACAAACCAATGGAACCGCACACCTTGCTGATCTCTTCGAGGATGGTAATGTACTCCTGGTAAGACAGACCGGCGCCCCCGTATTCTTCCGGAATAACCACGCCCATAAAGCCGTATTCTCCCATTTTCCGGAACAGTTCCGCGGGGAAAAACTGGGCTTCGTCCCACTCCATGATATGGGGCCGGATATAGGTTTCCGCAAAGTCGCGAGCGCTTTGACGGATCAAACTCATCTGGTCTGCATCGGTGATGAACATAGGTAAAATCGTTGTTTTATTTGTTATGCTAATAATTTACATGTCAAATATCTTAAAAAAATTCCTATTTTCTTTAAAAAAAGTGATATTTTTAAGGATCAAAAGGTAAACAAAAAAAATCGGTTCCAAATAATATTTTGAATTTATTCATCAATGAAAGATTTAATTTCCATCTTACACACCCGGAAAGAATCCCTGAGGCTGGGGGGCGGTGCAGACAAAATCAGGAAACACAAGAGCAAAGGGAAGCTAACGGCCTGGGAAAGGATAGAATATTTGCTGGACGAGGGCCGGGAATACCAGGAGGTGGGCATGTTTGCCGGAGACGGGATGTACGAAGAGGAATGTCCGAACGGCGGGGTAGTGGTGGTGATAGGCTATGTGATGAACCGGATGTGTGTGGTGGTATCGAATGACGCTACGGTAAAGGCGGGGGCGTGGTTTCCCATTACGGGCAAAAAGAACCTGAGAGCCCAGGAGATCGCAATGGAAAATCACCTGCCCATTATCTACCTGGTCGATTCGGCCGGGGTGTATCTGCCTATGCAAGACGAGATTTTCCCCGACAAGGAGCATTTCGGCCGGATTTTCCGGAACAACGCGCACATGTCGGCCATGGGCATTCCCCAGATCTCGGCCATCATGGGGAGCTGCGTGGCGGGGGGCGCCTACCTCCCCATCATGTCGGACTACGCTTTTATTGTGCAGGATTCGGGATCGGTTTTCCTCGCAGGGCCTTACCTCGTCAAATCTTCTATCGGGGAAAGTGTAGATGCCGAAACCCTGGGGGGCGCTTCCACGCATTCGGTGATTTCGGGGGTGACCGACAATCGCTTTCCTACCGACGAGGCCTGCCTGGATGCCATCAAAGATGTGATGGACAAGATGGGGGGCTTTCCGCGGGCGGGTTTCAACCGGAAGAAAGCCGTACCTCCGGCGGTGGCCCCGGAAAAGGCGGCAGAATTATTACCTCCGGACCGCAGCAGTCCGTACAGCATGCGCGCCCTCCTCGAAACGCTCGCGGACGCGGGCAGCCTGGAGGAATATAAGGCGGAGTACGGCAAGACGTTGATTTGTGCCACGGCGCGGATAGACGGATGGGCCGTGGGTATCGTAGCGAACCAAAGGGAAATGGTGAAGGCCAAAAAGCCCGGCGGAGGAACGGAGCTGCAAATGGGCGGGGTGATCTACAGCGATTCGGCCGACAAAGCCGCGCGCTTTATCATGAACTGCAACCAGCAGCGCATTCCCCTGGTTTTTCTCCAGGATGTGACCGGTTTTATGGTAGGCAGCCGCTCCGAGCAGGGCGGCATCATAAAAGACGGGGCGAAAATGGTGAATGCCATGGCCAATTCTGTGGTACCCAAGTTTACCTTTATTATAGGCAACAGCTACGGAGCCGGCAATTACGCCATGTGCGGCAAAGCTTACGATCCCCGCCTGATTTATGCCTGGCCCTCGGCCCAGATGGCCGTAATGAGCGGGGCTTCGGCAGGGAAAACCCTGCTCCAGATCCGCGAAGCCGCCCTGAAATCCAAAGGCATACAACTCACGGAAGAAGAAAAGGCTTTACAGCTCCGGGAAATTGAGGAGCAGTACAAAGAACAACTGAGCCCGTACTACGCCGCCGCAAGGCTGTGGGTAGACGGCATCATTGACCCTGCCGAGACCCGTAAAGTGATCAGTATGGGAATTGAAGCCGCGGATCACGCCCCCATTACCGCACGGTACAATGTAGGCGTAATCCAAACGTAGCAGGCCACTTCCTGAACCTTACCCGGCCAGCGCTATATGCTCAAACTTCTCTTCCAGGTCTGCCGGAAGATCATAGTCGGCCAGGGTGAGGTCATTGTCTTCGGTATTAATGAAGAAAGAGCGCGCACGCTTTTCCCAACCGGGATATTTGGAGGCCAGTTTTCGTGAACGATAATATAAAACACGGTATCTCACGAAAGAATTTACCAGCTCATCCGGGTACGGATAGGCGTTGGCCGCCCGAATATCCGCGAGAGATAGTTTTCCGTCCTGCTCCACTCCTAGAATTGCTTCGAAAGCTTTGATGTTGATCCAGCCTTTCCCTTCGCCCGCATTGATCAGGTGATCAATGACCACTTCGGCGAGTTCCTGGCTTTTGAAATGATTGCCATGATACTTGTTCCAGTATGCCCGGCGGTAGATGTCTACAGCTTCCTGCTGCGTAAAGTTTTTGTCGCCCCATAGCGGCTTGTGGATTCCGTAACCCGCCCCTTCAAATTTAAGAAGCTTAGGAATATATTTCTCAAAAGAGGCTGCGTTAGCGGAAAAAGATATTAGAATTAAACCTAACCATTTGACCATTTTTTTGTCGTTTGGTGGAAAAATCCTGCACGGATGCAGTTGGCCGACCGGCCGGAAACCGCTGATTTTGAGAATAATTCAGCCCATTTCCAAAAAAGAAACGCAAAGGTACGACTTTTTTATATAAATACCTAAAATATTTTATTCTGCAAAGTATACCTTTCCCATCCCCGGCACGCATTCATGCAGGGTGCTTGAGAGAATCCGCCTTTCGGACTCCAGCCCATAAGATCAAAGCATGTTTACTTTTCGCGAGGTTTACCGTAGTGCCGGTCGCGTTCAAAAGAGTTGATATGACGCTCTTTTTTGGCTTCAAAGATATCCGCGATAGTAATCAGAATCCCGGTTTCTTCCACTTCTCCGAAGTCTTCATTCTGGGCGGTGCCGAACGATTTCATGGTAGAGGAAAGCCCCATATAGGTATTGATAAGAGGAGGAATATTTTCTCCCAGAGCCCGCACACGGGCATTCAGCACCTTGTATCCTTCCTTATAATCCAATCCGTCGAAAATTCCCCGGTGTTGACTTATATCGGTATAGGCCCCTAAAGGATGTATCGGCCAGACGAGCCGCTCCGGATCAGGAAAATAATGGCTCATAAAATACAGAAGCAGGTCACGGGCTTCCTGGTTGTAATGGGCATACATGGTCACTTTCCCAAAAAGGTATCGGATATCCGGGTTCAACACGATGATCGCACCCAGTCCGTCCCACAGGTTATCGAGGGAAAAAAGTCCTTTGCGGTTATCTTTACCGGGTTGGAATTTCGGCTGCACGAAAGACCTCCCCAACTCTATGGTATACGGCAGATAATCCTTTTTAAATTCTTCGGAAAAATGAAAATAATGGGCGGTAGAAAGGTTATGCACCCCTTCGTCGTTGACGCTTACGTCCGTTCCGCGAATCAGGCGGTAACCGGCTACAATTTCCTCTTCTTCCGGATCCCAGGTAATCAGCTGATCGTAGGCGTCTGTGCAGGTATCGTTCTCGTCAATATCCATGGAAAGGCCGGTGCCTCCTCCGGCCGCCCTGAATGTCAGTTCTCTCAACCGCCCTATCTCCCGAATGGTGTTCGGCTGACGGTGGTGATTCACCAGGTGTACCTCGATATGCCCGTAATTGGTATACCGTAAAAATGTATCTTTGTTAAGTTCCCTTTTCAGGATATTCCTGTCTATCGGTTCTAATATTTCCTGCATAAATTTATTGATTATGCCATCGCATAAACTATCTCTTTGAGGGTTTCCGCCCACTGCTGTTCGGTTTTCCGGTTGTCCAGTTCCTCAAAAGGAACCGGTTTTCCAATCCGGATGGTCACTTTCTTATTTCTTTGGGCAAACATCTCGTCGGCCAGGTAAAACATTTCTAAATTCACCCCTATTCCGAGGTTTTTCCGAAATCTCGCTAAATTATAAAAAAAGTCTGAATTCCGTCCGTCTATAAAAACCGGAATAATATCTTTTTTGTATTTTTTGGCCTTGGCTATAAAACTCTTTTTCCATTCCAGGTCTTTGATCACCCCGTTTTTCCTTTTTCTCGACACCAGTCCGGCCGGAAAAACCAGCAGGGCCTGATCGCTGGCATAGGTTTGATCCAGGAGACGGGAGGCTTCGCGCGCCTGCTTGCCGTGCTTATTCACGGGCACGAAGAGGGGACCCAGGTTTTCAATATTCATGAGGATATCGTTCACCAGGAATTTAATATCTTTCCGGTAGCGGCCCAGCGCGTGCATGAAAGCGATGCCGTCAAGCCCGCCCAGGGGATGATTTGACGCAAACACCACCCCGCCCGTGAGGGGAATATTCTCGGCTCCGGTGACTTCTACTGTCACGTTCAGTTCCCGGGTGATCAGGGCATCTACAAAATCCAGCCCCTGCAAGTGGCCGATATTGTGCATCACCTCGTTGATATCGTCTTCGTGGGCAATACGCTCTATGTACCGAAGCACGAAGCCTGGCAGCCACTTGAGAAGAGCCGGGTTTTTCTTTCCGATCACCTCCCGGATCACTATAAATTTCTCCTGCTTACTCATCAAATTTCAGGGCATGGTAAAAGAAGGGGGTGCCGAACCGGCCGCCCATGATTTATTGGCAGTCTCTCCCATTTCCAGGGTAAGGGTACCTCCCTCCATCAGTTCGCTATGAGAAAACCACGATTTCTCCCAGGGTTTACCGTTCAAAAACGCCCGTTGAATATATTTATTTCTTTCGGAATAATGCACCGCTTTTACCTGGAAACGCTTCCCGTTTTCCAGCAAAATCTCCGATTCTTCAAAGAAAGGAGAACCAATGACATAGACCGGAAGGCCAGGGGTAGCGGGATAAAAGCCCAGCATGGAGAACACCACAAAAGACGACATCCCCCCTCCGTCTTCGTCGCCGGGAACCCCCATGGGGTCATTCCGGAACCACTGCCTGATGAGGGAATGGATCCGCTTCTGGGTCATCCAGGGCTGACCGGCGTAATTGTAAAGATAAGGGATATGCAAAGACGGTTCGTTGGCCATGGAAAACTGGCCCACATTGCCGGTATGATCGGGCATTTGGTAATAAAAATGGTATTTGGATTTACCGAGGGGCTCCCGGAAAGTCTGATCGAGGTTAGCCACAAACGCCTCCTTTCCGCCCATCAATTGGATGAGGTCGGCCACATTATGCGGCACATCCCAGCGGTACACCCACCCGTTATTTTCCCCGTAATACTCCCGGGCGCCGGGTCCGCCGGGCCAGCGGTAATCAAAGGGTTCAATGAAGTTCCCTTCTTTATCTTTCGGATGGAAAAACCCGGTTTGGGCATTGTAAATGTTCCGGTAATTAAGGGCATTCTTCCCGAAAAGCGCCGCGTCTTCGGTTTTGCCCAGGTAGGCGGCCAAACGCGACAGGCACCACTCGTCATAGGCGGTGCCGAGGGTGACGGCAATGGGCTGTCGCTTTTCAAAGCTACTGACATTCGCCACGGTTTCCTCTTCCCCTTCCGCCAGGGCCGGAATGTACCCGTGCTTTTTGTAGAAATCGTCCAGCCAGCCGGCGGGAGCGCCCGACCAGGGGATCAACGTTTTTTCAAGAATGGCGCTTTTCGCGCTTTGATAGGCTTTTTCTATATCAAAATCAACGACACCTTTGGCCACGGCGTCGGCCAGTACCGCCACTCCGTGGTTGGAGTTCATACGCCGGGAGTCTCCGGTCACTTCCGGGAAGGTGGGAAACCAGGGCTGTTCCATCTGGTCTGCCATACGAATGAAAGAGCGGATAATACGGCCCTGCACCCGTGTATCGATCAGCAGCCTCAGGGGGTGTGCCGCCCGGTAGCTGTCCCATATCCAGTCGTCGGTATAAAAAGGTTCGGCATCGGTATGCACCTGCCCGTCAAAGGCGCTGAAATAGCGGTTCCCTTCCGAGATATTCACGGGGCGTTCAAAACAGCGGTAAAGCGAGGTATAAAACACCTCTTTGTCGGCGGTTTCTTTCCCGGTCACCTGTATTCTTCCCAGCGCATCATTCCACAGGCCTTTCCCTTTGGCCGCCAGAGTGTCCAGGTCAAAATCTGCAATTTCCCTTTCCAGGTTGGCTTTGGCCTGTGCGCCATCAATAAAGGATATGCCGTAGCGGAACCTTACCTTTTTCTTTCCCGGTCCGAAATCCAGGAAAGCCGTAGCGTTCCGACCTTCGGCATTTTTCTCCCCGCTCCTGCCGATTATGCCTCCTCCGAGGGGCTTTACATCGGTTTCACCGTAGATATACACCACGGTTTTGTTCCACAATATCTGCGTGGCCGTAAAGGTATTTCCTTGTACCGCCACACCTCCGTTCCCGGTGCTCAGGGTGATGAAATTCCGACCGTCCCCTTCCTTAAAATCCAGCTCATAGAGGGCCGACTGGTGCGAAGGGGCAAAGCGAACGCCGGTAAGTTGACGATCCAGCACCACCTCGTAATACCAGGGCCTGATCACCTCATGGTCATAGGTAAACCGGGTGACCGGGGGCAGCTGATCTGCACCGGAAACCTTTACGGGGCTGATGAGAAATGCCGAACTGCCGCGGTGGCTGGTGATCATGAGGGGGAGTCCGCGCAGCTCGTCGCCGGTAAGATCTCCCCGTTCGGGATATACCCTCAGCATGCTGTTGGGCAGATGAACGGTAGGATACGTGGGCACCAGCAAATGACTGATATTGCCCATGTAGGGATTGACATAATCGGCGGGTGTCTGGGCCAAAGCGCCCAGAGCCGATACCAAAATAAATAGTAAAGTAAATACTTTGCCCATATCTAGGAATACAAATCCTGGAAAACTGCCTAATCTACGGCAAATTAAGAAATTTTTCGCCGAAAATCAGCTTATTGGGCCTACTTTTAGTTCAGAGGGGCGCCTACTTCCAGGTCACAGGTATGCCATGGTTCGCCGTGAGGCGGGTTAAACCTGGGTTTGGGACCGGTATTGACCACGGTATTGAGGGGCTGGTTAATGGCCGACATGGCTCCCGGGTTGATGGGCGTAGGACGTAAAGGCGCGGTTTCTACCGGCGGGGGAAGTGCGCCTTCGGCAGGCAGGGGTGCACCTACTGCTATTTCGCAGAGGTGACCGGGTTCACCGTGGGGCGGGTTCAGTTTCACCCCGGCTGACACAGGCACCTGCTGGGCAGGAGAAGTGGTATAGGTTACGGGGGCGTCAGACGCACCGGTGGCGGTAGCCGCCTCAATGGCACTAACCGGAGCGGTAACCTCCGCCTTTTCTTCCTTTTGATTACAAGCCGTTACTCCGAGGGCCACAAAAAA
>JBEBRS010000095.1:0-10811 GCA_040394705.1 Leadbetterella byssophila | reverse complement strand
ATAATTCCAAGTAGGGTTTGCATAAGGTAGGTTGAAAGTATTGAACAAAATTGGTGAAAGAAATGCCCTGAACCGTCCTGTACTCTTCTAATGGTTCAGGGTATTTCTAATAAAATTTAGCTATCAAGGTAATAACTTTTTGTTATTAGTGGCTAGGTCACATTAGTTTTTAATCGAAAAACGGTTGTTGCCAGGCTGAAGTGTATGCAGTGTGCCTTTCCATACCAGCGAGCCGGTCACGCCGGGGGGCAGCTGAATTTCAACTTTCCATGCATTGTTTTCCAGCTGATAGGCCACAGAAAGGGGACCTTTTGGGTGGGGAATTTGCCCTTCGGCCTTTTGAAGTTCCCCGAGATGGGGCGTTATTTTTACTTTAGCGAAACCGGGCGCATCGCTGTCAATGCCCAGGAGGGTGCGGTACAATTCAATGTTCGGACTGGAACCCCAGGCGTGGCAGTCTGACCGGGAGCCGTCGATATCCGACATCTCCGCCCAGGTGGTGAGGCCCAAACGAATGTTTTCACGCCATTTATCAAGGAAAGAAAGGTAGGCATCGCCTCTTCCCGACTGGATGAGGGCCTGATGAAGGTAATATTTGAAGTAGATAGACGCCTGTGAAAGTTCCGTATTATTCTCTAAATGAGCCACTATCCCGTTAACCTCCTCTTTTTCTGCCACGCCGGTCAGGAGAGCCAGCGCATTGGTATGCTGAGAAAAGAGGTCTCTTTCACTCCGGTCGGCAAATAACCCCTTTCCTGCATCCCAGTATCGGTTGCGAATGGTGGTTTTGAGCTTATCAATGTATTGTCCGTACTTATCTGCATACCGGTTTTGCCCCAGATCCGCCTCCAACTGCCGTGCGGTTTGATATGCCCAGAGCAATTGCAGATCCAGCATGGCCGACCCACCGTCTGCACCCACCGGCCCTTCGCCTGAGATCCAATCTTTGTCGCTCACCCAGTCGGTAAACCGCCATTGGGGTACTTTCCGGAGGGAGCCGTCTGCCGCCTGATATTTTTCGAAATAATTTAAAATCTGGTACACCCCTTCCAGCTTGGCCCGCACAAAATCCAGGTCACTGCCGTAGCGGGAGTAGTCGTACAGCATGCCAATGTACCAGAGGGAAAAAGTGGGGATGTACTGGGGGGTATACGAGGGATGCCTGCTTAGGGTCACGCCTTCGGGTTGGCGGGAGTAGTCCATATAGTCCAGTGCATTTTTTACCAGGCGGTCGTCACCGCTATTGTAAAGCGAAACCAGCGCCTGAATGCGGGCGTCGCCGATGTACTGTAGCTGTTCGTAGTAGGGGCAGTCCATATAGGTCTCCATGGCGCAAAGACGGGCCGTACGCCAGCCGATGTCGAGAAGTTGGTTCAATTCCGGCTTATCCGAACTAAACCGGGCATTCATGTGGAAGGGGTAGCCGCTAAAGATGCTGTAAATGTCTTCGATAATCAGGGGTTGATCCGCAGTGGTAATCCGTAATTGCAGATACCGGTAGGTTCGGTAGCTCAGGGGTGAAAATACCTGATGTGGATTTCCTGCGGAGATGAGGCTGTCCGTTCGTCCAATAAACTGCTTACCGGCGGTTTCATTCCGATTACCTTTCTTATAGCCTTCACTGTACAAAGCCTCCGCATACCCCATTGCTATGCGGGCATTTTTTCCCCCACTGAACTCCAGCACCGGGTAAGCATTGGTGAGGTAGGTTTGGTCAAGGAGGATCTGCACGGTGGTATTTGCTTCAATTACAACCGACTGTTTTTTTGCGGGAAAGTCGGCCGGTACTGCCATGCTGCTTTCCGCCACCCGGGGAATACGCTCCGGGGTGTATTCCATCTGGGGGATGGTGGATGGCCTCAGCATCCACCCGTTGGTGGTGCCATAGGGACCCAGCACATCTTTGGGCAGGCCACGAAAAAGCTGACGGGCAGCGGGCCAGGCGCTATCATTGTAGTTGGCTTGCTCCCACCCTTGCGGGTGAACCGCAAAATTGCGTATCTCCCCCGGACCGGAAACATAATAAAAAGGGACATTCAGTTTGAGGGGCGCATAGCTGTCGTCGCGGAGACACTTCCAAGTTGCACCGGTATTCCACACTTCTTCCTCCGGGCTATCTCCCTGCAAAATAAAACCGGTCATGGCGGTGATTTGTACCTCCGGCCGCCATTCGGCCTCGTTCCACACCCGTGCGGCCAAAACGTTTTTGCCTTTGCGGAGGTAGGGTTTTAAATCTACCGTTTCAAAATTCCAGTGCTCCAGATCACCCCGCGCCGGTCCCGCAGAAACCATTGTGCCGTTGACAAAAAGTTGATACCGGTTATCGGCAGATACGTGGACAATGTAGTTCTCCAGAACCTCCGCCAACTCCATCGTTTTGCGAAAAAGATAGACGCCATAGGCCGTAGCGGAGTGCTCCGCTGTGGTAATCCACTGCGCCCGCCACGGCTTTTCAAGAATTTCAGTTCTCTGAGCGGAAAGGCCGTTGAGCAGGCCGCAAAGGAAGAATAAGGTAAAGATTTTCGTTTTCATAGGTGGTGATCTCTCCCCGGGAATGCCGGCAATAGCTGCCGAACTCCGGAACAATAAGGTTATTTTCCCTCTAAGTTAGCACGAAATCAATAATTTTCGCACCAGGAAGGAGGTATTCCCTTTTTTGTACAGCAGGGTTTGGCGACAAGGCAGCTTTTCACCCTCTCTCAGCAAGTCAATCTGCCTTAGCTCGGTATGGCAGAAGTCGTAAAAGGAAGGCACTGCACTGATGCCCAGATTTTGCTCGGATAAGGCTAGCAATTGATCAAAATCAGGAATAACATTAACCTGTTCCGACAGGGGCAACACACTGCCGGCCCACCTTTCCCCTTTCAGCTCCTGGAGGTGAAGGCACGGTTTGTCGGAGAGGGGATTCCTGACCGACACGCACACCTGAAGGTGGCCTTCTAAAATGGGAATCGTTTCCATCTGGCGAACGGCAACACCGGCATCCAGTGCAGTGGCAAAATGGATTTCTTCTTTCCGCACCGCCTCTTCCAGGGCGTATGACGTGGGGTATGCGGTAAGTCGGCGCTCAAAATCGGGGAGCCTTTCGCCGAGAAAATTCAGCGCCGCCCCGAGGGCCGCTTTGGGCATTCCCGAAGCATAGCCCAGGTGAACGGTTTTGCGCCGGCTACGCAGCCTTTCCAGTCCTTCGGCCAGCTCTTTGCTCTGACGCACAATCTTCACCGCCTCCTGGTAAAAGTAACTGCCTTCTTCGGTCAGCACCACCCGTTTGTACTTCAGCTTTTGCGTGGGGTCAAGCAGGGGCGTGGCCAGTTCGTCTTCCAGCAGACGGATTTGTCGCGATACGGCCGGCTGTGAAATATTGAGGCGGGCAGCGGCCCGGGCAAAGCTAAGCTCTTCGGCCAAGGCGATAAAATATTCGAGCTGTCGGAACTCCATAGACAATTTTTTAACTACAGATAAAATCTCATTTGCTTCTTCGTAAAATTATCAGTGAATATTGGCTATTTCAAGAGAAACCGGGAGAACTTACCCGATAGACCATTATCTTAACGATTCCCGAAGGGTGATGTGAAACGGATTTTCAATCTGCCGCCGGGAGTTGTCCAGCACCAGCTCCGCCGCTTTTTTCCCCATGGCGGCAAAATCCGTTGACACCGTGGTGAGTCCGTTGACAATATACTTTTTGGCTTTGGTCTCGTTATAGGAGATAATGCCAATATCCTGTCCCACCCGTAGTCCTTTGTATTCTATTCTTTCCAGAAGTTCGAACAGGTCATCTTCCATGAGGTTGATAAATACATCGCCCGGGGTTACTTTTTCCTTTTTGATATCGGGTACCACCTTGTGTTCGAACACGAAACTCTCGCAAAAGGAAACGAAACCGTCAATGATCTCTTTGGGATAGTAACTGTTTTCCGGAAAAACCAGCTTCAGCACCTGGAACTTCTGGAGGGCATCCAGCATCTGGAAGAGCGCCTGGTAGATGTCCCGGGCAAAGTTCTCGTACACCGCACCATAACTCCCCGTGATTTCGGGCAATATCTTGTCGAGCAGAATCAACTGCTGGCGGGGAATCTTATCGATGGCCTGGATTGCCGCCTTCTCCCCGTCAATAAAATGGGGGATGATGACATAGTGGGTGTATCTGCTCTCCCCCTTGCTTTCCAGTATCCGGCAAAACATCCGGGCGTCATTGTTGTAGATATAGAAGTCTACAGAAGCTTTCTCTCCCAGTTCTGCCGTGAAGGCATCGTAAATGATCTTCTTATGGGCACTGAGTTTATTGAACATCAGGAAAATCCGGTAATCCTGCTGAATATCCACCGATTTTACGAAGTATCCTTTCCCCTGATAAGACTCCAGAACACCCATTTTCCGAAGTTCCTTATAGCTTTTTTCGACCGTCAGCCTGGAAATATCGGTATGAAAACTCAGCTCATTAATCGAAGGCATGAGATCACCCTGCACCAGTCGACCGGCTTTTACCGACTGGATGACGGCGTCCATCAGTTGCCTGTATTTGGGCGTAGCAGAAAACTCATCAATTGAAAAATGCTCCATTGCTTACAAATATACGCGTTACCGGGCGGTACAAATTGCCCTCCCGCCTTTATTTTCGTACCTTTGTGCTTTTAAAGTAAGAACCTATGTCAGAATTTCCTCCCTGTCCGAAATGCAACTCGGAATACGTATATCCTTCCGATAGCCTCCTGATCTGCCCCGAATGTTTTCACGAATGGAACCCCGAAGAAGAGCCCGTTGAAACAGACGGCGCCTTGAAAGTGCTGGATGCTAATGGGAACGAGCTGAAAGACGGAGATTCGGTGGTGATCATCAAAGACCTGCCCGTAAAAGGTGCACCGAAGCCTATCAAGGCCGGCACCAAGGTGAAGAATATCCGACTAACCGACGGCGACCACAACATTGACTGCAAGGTAGACGGATTCGGGGCGATGGGGTTAAAATCCGAGTTCGTAAGAAAGGCGTAAATTTTGGCTATTAGCTATTAGCCGTTAGATTATGGCCAATCTCTAACGTCTAATTTCTAATAGCTAACTGCTAGATTATCAAATATTTTGCGGGAAACCCTGAAAGCGGTACCGTGCCGTATACCTTGGGGAAAAGAGACCTGATCGGACACATCTTCCCAGTTCTGAAGGTCTGCGGAACGAACGGCTCCGTATTTTTTGTCGGTATATTTATCAAAATAGACATACACCGAGTCGCCCACCTGTAGCGGTGCCGGGCCCTCTGCCCAGTAATTCCCGGTAATGGGTCCGGAAACTTCCGTGGGAAAATCAAAAGGTTTTCCGTTCACCGTAATGCGTATGTTTTTTTCCGGCGGATTGGAATTTTCATTTTTCAGAAACATATAGTATTGCCCGCCCTTTTCCAGAATGGCGCAGTCAATCACCGAAAAGCCCGGCTCAAAATACAGTTGGGTATCGTTGAACGTCTTAAAATCACGGGTGGTGACATAGTACATGCGGTGATTCAAGCCCTTTTCACTTTCGGAGGTAGGCACCTCAGGAAACGCCCCGGGAACGGTAGAGGCCCAGAAAATGTAAAAGGTCTTGTCTTTCCTGTCGTAGAAAAGTTCAGGGGCCCAGGCATTTTTTGTGCCTTCAAACTTCTCCATAACGGGTATATTTTGCTGCGCCGACCAGTTCTTCAGATCGGTGGAGGAAGCATAGCCAATGCCCTGATCCCACCAGCCGGTAGTCCAGACCATGTGGAAAATTCCTTCTTCATCCTGTACGATGCTGGGATCACGCATGAGCTTGTCTTTGCCTATTTCGGGTTTCAGATAAACGGAATCATTGCCCAATGCCTGCCATGTTTTTCCGTCTTCGCTGTAGGCCAGGTGCAGGCCGTCTCCATTGCCGTTGAAGTAAGAGAAGAGGTAAACGGGGGTTTCCGGATCAGAGCAAGACACCACCCCTAGGAACGCAAGTAAAGCAAACCGTAATTTCATTGTATTTTCAATATTTCAGGACAAATCTAGTTAATCGTTGTACCAAATTCCAACCTTTGGTTCCCGGGTGTTGCTAAATCCGGCGTATTCCTTTTTAATAACCACCAGGCTATGCTGTTTCACTTTGGCTCTGTCTTCTTCATTTCCCGTATAACCACCGGCCCCAGCAGCCCGGAGGGCATCACTTCCCACTGATCAAATTTTGTGTTTTTGTAGGTGATGCTGACAAAATTGATTTCGTGGAAGATACGCCAATTCACGCCCCTCCGGTCATAGTCGCGGATACGGTTGGCGGGGAGGTTCGTGACTTCTACTTCCAGGATGTTTTCTCCGTTTTTCAAAAATTTGCCAATATTCATTTCAAAAGGAACCGCAAAGAGCGTTCCCGCGTATTGTCCGTTTACACTCACCCGGGCGCTTTCGCGCACATCACCAAGCGAAAGGAGATATTCCGTGTTTTTCTCCTTCCGGAAATCCACTTTTACGGTATATTTCCCGGTTCCCCTGTTGATCTTTAAGGTGTCATTGTTTAGGGCGGTCCAGGAGCCGGGCTGCGCCAGGGCAAAGTGTTCCTTTACTTCAGGATCACTTTCCGGGAAACTAAGTTCCCATCCCTTTTCCAGGCGGGTTTCCCTACCTGCAGGCTTGTAATAGGCCCATCTTTCCGCTTTAGTTTTTGCATTGGAAAAGGTTTTCAGTATAAGCGACTGTCCCGGTTTTAATTGAAGGTACACTTCGGTTCTACCCCCGTTTTTTCGTAAAGCCGCCTGGCCGCTTTCCCCGCTCATAGGGTCAAAGATCAGGGCTGAAGCGGCCGTCACACCGAGGGGCACCCAGCCGTCTACCTCTGAATTCCGGAGCATCGCCATAAAATAAAGGTGGCCCGAATCGTGCTTCTTCCGGATCAGCTGTCCCCCAAAATCGCTACGGAACGCTTCTTTTCCCTCCGAAAAATGCTTCAGAAAATCTTCCGGACCGGTGATGATCTGCCCTTTTCCAAAGGAATGATGTGTAACCTCTGAGAAGGGTACGTCAGGCAATTCCGCAAGAAGGGTACGTAACTGTGTTCTGCGTTCTTCCAGGTGCTGCAAACCGGGTACCTCTTCGGGATAATGGTCGGTAAAAATGAGGGTGGCACCCTCTCGCGCCAGTTCCAGCAGATGATGCAATGTTTCTGTGTCAATGATGCGGGCTGCCGGTACAATCAGCGCTTTGTAAGTACTGCCGCCTTCCGTCACCAGTTTCCCCCGGCTTACGGTGGTGGTCAGCACGTACCGGTCAGAGATATAGTCGGGATCAAAACCCGCTGCCATGATTTTTTCGGCCAGACCACAGAACTCCGGCAACCGTTCCCGGAGACCGTGAATAGGGAAAGTGGTGAAGTAATTACCGCGCTGCTCTGCCAGGATCTGGTCAAAGGGAAAATAGAGGAGAAAATCGTTGTCGGGTCGGGTATTTTGCAGGAAAGATTGCACCCGGGTGACGTACTGAAAAAAGGCGGGCGCATCTTTCCAGAGGGTGTTGGTGGGCGACATATCCACAGACGCATAAAATTTCCACCCCGGCCAGGCCGCATCCTGGGGCGAGTAGGTACTTCCATGAAAGTAAACGTGGTTTATGCCGGCGGTAAACATCTGGTCGATTTCCGGTTTGCCCTGGCTCAGGGAGGTCCGGAAATGTTCGGTCAGCCAGGTAAACGTCTCTGCCGATGTAAGGGGCTTACCGGTAATATTGGCGGCGGAACTGGCGTATTTGAGGATGGTGGGGTCGCCGTCGTTTTCCTTCCGGATAGCGTCTTTGCGGAGTCCCGGAATATCAAAATCACTGATGCCGAATGTTTCGCCTTCCGGAATGTCTACAGCGGCGTACAGGTCGATGAGGTTGGCGGGTGAACCGTGGGCCTGATTTCGGGTGGTGGCACCGCGGGCATGGGCCCATTGCGTCCATGTGCGGGTGAAGTGGTCGCGGAGAATCTCGCCGAGGGTTTTTCGGTAATCGGCTATCACACGCACCGAAGTTTCTGAGGCTCCGTCTGCCAGAAGTTCGGGGAAATGGTCTTCCAGCCTGTAGCCTCTTCGTTGCTGAAACTCAGACAGCAGGCCGGGTGTCCAGTCGGCACCGTACACTTCATACGAGTCATTGAAAAAGTTTTTAGGGCTATCGCCCATCTGATCAAATTTGGACAGATAACGCTGCACGGCTTCCTTATCAAAGTGATCCAGTACATATCCTTGTCCACCCGGCGCAGCGCGTTTCACCTTTTGCCCGGTTTTTCCTTCGTACAGGGCGATCATTCTGCCGTCTTCCGGGGGCGTGTAGCTGAAAAGTCCGCGTTCACCCACCAGGTTCGTGGCATCTATCACGTCCCCCGAAGTCAGGTAAATCATCACCCGGGAAAGCCGGGCGGTTTTATCTCCCTGGGCGTCAAATTTCTCCACGATAAGCTCGCCTTTCCAGAGTGAGAATTGGTCAAAATGGGCCTTCCCCGCCGCATCCTCTACGCGCACCTCCGGCCCGCCGAAAGGCCAGCCGGTGCCGGTGTTCATATCTGCATTCATGCGCAGACGTTTGGCCTCGGCCAAGGTGAAATCCAGCATACGCATCCATTCGGGGGAGAGAAAATTCCGGTAATTTTTCTCTCTTCCTTTCACCCCGTAGATCGGTGTAATCTCCACTCCCCCTATACCGGCTTTGCTCAGGGCTTCGAGATTATAGGTTATGCCGGCGGAATCCACATCGCTGCCCAGCCACCACCAGCGGGTGTGGGGCTTGCTTTCGGGGGTGATTTCCGGCCAGGAGGTGGTAACGGGAGCGGTCGCACAACTCCAGAGGAAGAGGAGAAATAGTGCGCTCCATTTGCCTGAGTGGGTAAATTTTAGTGTTGTGCCCTTCGACAAGCTCAGGGTGACAGGAGAGACCTTGCACGGCCCGATCCTGTCAGCCTGACCCTTCGACATGTCACCCTGAGCTTGTCGAAGGGTCAGGGCGACAGTAGTAAACCATTTGAGTAAACTAAAAACCATCTGAAGCATACACTTAATTTTTTATTTCAAAATCACTCCCGCTCACCTCAAAACCCGTCACTTCTTTTATCAGATACGGTTTTACGCCCTCAGGCAGGGGTGTCCGGTAATTCGAGATTCGTATACCGTGTACATCGTGCAGCCAAAGCGAGGGGCGGTAGTCTTCCTGCTCAAAAGTAAGCTGAATATTATTCAGTTCAATGTTTTTTGCGTGCCGCACGAAGAAGCCCGACGCAGGAATAGTGCCGAACATCCAGGGCTCGGGATAAACCTTTTCATTTTCGGGCGGAGTCAGCCGGCCTTCTTCCTTCGTACCGCCTCCTTTGAAGTGGATCCTGACATTCTGCAGGGTTATATCTTCAATCGGATGGCCGGGTATGCCACTGATGATGGAAGCGTAGCGGGAATCTGCATTGTACACGTTGATATTGCTGAGGGTTATGCGTGCCATTTTGCCTACGGGGGTACCTTCAGGACTTCGCATACGCGCCCCGAGCCGGAGGAAGAGGGGCGCATTGACAATGTCGCGCATGCTGATATTGTGAATGAGTACATCTTCCAGGAAACCGCCGTCTACGGTCTCCAGGGCCAGGCCCCGGCAACGTTCAAATACGCAGTTGGAAATGGTGATGTTGCGAAACCCGCCGTTGGATTCGGTTCCGAATTTAATGCGCCCGGTTACAAAGCCCTGATCCGGAGCCTGGGGTTCATCGCGCCGGAAAGTACCGTCTGCTACCGACCCTTTATCATACCCACTGACAAAGCAGTTGGTAATGGTCACATTTTCGGTATTCCGTACAAAGCCCAGGGCGTAGCTGCTTTTCAAAACGATGGCATCGTCCCAGGGCGAATTTACGGTGCAGTCGGAGATCCGAACGTTCCGGCAGGCATCGATATCGAACCCGTCGCGGTTGGTGTCTACTTTGACATTGTGGATGGTCAGGTTGTCTACCCCGGTAGCCAGGAGGGCGAAATGCCCGCAGTGAACCATGGAAATGTCTTTTATGGTGACGTTCCGGCACAGTTTCAGGCTGATGGCTTTGTTTCCTACCCCGGGCAGTCGACTTTCCTCCCGGGTAAGCCCTTGCCCATCCATTTTCCCGGGACCGGCGATGCTGATATTCTCCAGCCCTATGCCCCAGATCAGGCTGTTTTTCCAGTGGCTGTGCCCGAAGTCCTGGTAGCGGTGATGCGGATTTTCTTCCGCCGCATCGTAGCCCTGATCTTTTTGGGGAAAAGCGGCCAACAGTACAGCACCGGCGTCAAGGTACAGTTGGATGTTGCTCTGCAAACGAATGGAATAGCTGAGGTAGGTACCCGCAGGCAACAGCACGGTTCCGCCCCCCTTTTCAAAAGCTGCTTGAATGGCGGCATTGATGGCGGGGGAGTCCAGCGTGGTGCCGTCGCCTTTGGCACCGAAGTCGCGCACATTGTAGGTCTTCGCCACAGCGTGAATCCCCGTTAAAATAAAGAGTAGGGTCACCAGTTTTTTCATATCATTTATGAACTGTAGTTAAGAAAATTTCAAAAAACACAGAAGAGACGAACTATTTAAACAACCCTCATTGTTCTGCCGTTAAATGAGTTATATAAATTGGATAGTTATGCAAACTGTTATCAGCCTGATTGATATGGAAAATATAAAGGAACTATTCACATATAATAGTGAACAGTTATGCTCTTCAGATTCTGTCAATCCGCACGAAGAAGCTCTGAAAAGAATGCAGGCACTTCAAAAAAAGTATCCTCCAAAAGTAATACCCGGAGATATCAACC
This sequence comes from Leadbetterella byssophila, assembly GCA_040394705.1. Lineage (GTDB taxonomy): Bacteria > Bacteroidota > Bacteroidia > Cytophagales > Spirosomataceae > Leadbetterella > Leadbetterella byssophila_B. Next base: position 35 of record JBEBRS010000095.1, on the reverse strand, counting down.
TTTCCGATCTGATCAATGAAATGAATACATGATTT
>JBEBRS010000094.1:0-10867 GCA_040394705.1 Leadbetterella byssophila | reverse complement strand
CTAAAACTGGGTGCATATGCCCGGAATCCATGGGTGCATATTAACGGAATATGCAGTTTATGACAGGATAAAGAAATTGGAAAATGAGGGTTATATTAAAGAGTATGTGGCTATTGTTGATCAAAAAAAAGTAGGGCTTAAATTTACGGTTATCGTTAATGTTTCCCTGAACAGCCAACGTATTGAATATGTAGATGAGTTCTTAGAACGGATTTCCAATCTGGATGAAGTAATGGAAGCCTACGTTACAGGCGGTGTTTTTGACGTGGTTTTAAAGGTTGTTGTTAAAGACCCTGAAGCGTTTAATGATTTTGTTTCCTGTAGACTTTCAGCAATACCGCACATCAGCAAAATACAGAGTTCTTTTGTAATGCGATATATCAAACAGACATCAGCTTTGCCCTTTTGAGAGGCAAGATAAAAAATCGAACTATAAATAACCGGGCTATAACAGTTTGAGTCGCAGATTTTTATTGATATAAAAAAAGGAGACAACTGCTGCGTAGTGTCTCCTTGAGTAGCCGAAACCGAACAAATCTCGAAACATTTTTTGGAAGATTTGGAGCGTTTAACCGCATTAAATTCCAAAGTTTCTGATATCGAATAACCAATATTCTTAAATCCAAATACCCTAAATTTTAGGGTATTTGGATAATATCTTTCCTGCAATTTTAATTATATGAACCAATCATTGCCCTACTTGCCCCACTATTGCCCGACTATTGCGTACGAAATGCTTGAACCTGATGTCCTTGTTTTTTGCCAATATTTTAAACTTGTCAACTAATTTGGTAGTTGTTGTACGTTTTGATATGTGTTACTCAATTATCGCAATTTTGGTTCAATTGTGACGCAATTGACGCAATTATGACGCAATTCATTTTAACGTGTAAAATGCTCCCGCTCCTTTTTGTCCACTTGGGTTTAGCAATCCTTTGTCGGTCAATTCTTTTATATCTCTTGTTGCTGTCTCTCTTGAAACATTGTTTAATGTTTGGTAATCGCTATTTGTGATTTTCCCTTTTTCCTTTACAAATAAAACCGCTTTTACTTGTCTGCCGTTAAGTCCAAGTGATTGTAAGTGTTCGGCATAGTAAATGTCTTTTCTGAATACTACCCAAAAATCCGAACCTTCAACAAGGTAAGACGGTTTGGGAAGTCCTTCGGTTACACATAATTCTGTCATTTTGCTGATTCCTCGTCCCCAAGATTCAATGTAACCACTTCGGAAAAAGGCGTTGGCAATGTCGGGGTTGAAAGGTCTTGAAGAATGCTCTTTCAAAAGGGTGTTTAATGTCCAATCTTCGGGTAAATGTCCTTCGTTCCAAATCATAATTTTGTCTTTGTAAACTCTGATTTGAATTGGCGTTAAGCCCGAATAATCTTTGTGGGCAATGGCATTCAATAAGGCTTCTCGAACGGCTTCTCTTGGATATTCATACGTTTCAATACGGTTTATACCATTTTCATAACTGATAATTGCCTTGATGTACTTTGTGAAAAGCAGGTCAAGCGTTTTTTCAATTTGTTCAAACAGGTTTCCGTGAATTTCATCTTGGAAAATCAAGTCTGCTTGGTTTTCAAAATATCCGATTTTGATGTAAGCACCCGTAACGAATTTTTCGGGGTCGGGGTGGAACAATAAAATTGTTGCTCGTTTCAGATAACCGTTTTCAATGAGTTTCAGATTTTCAAGCAAATGTTCGTTGTTGTCCGTGAGGTTATTTTCATCAAGCCGTTTGCTTCTTATACCACGATTTTTGAAAAATTCAAACGTTTCTTGTTTCAAATCATTTACAGAAACTTTGGGTATCGGCACGCTATCCCAACGTTTTCCCTTTTTCTGCAACAAGAATTTTTCCAATGCAATGCCTTTCAATTCTTGTTTGGTGCTTCCACTACGGTAATGGTATTGTCCTTTGTAGCTGATTGCGTTTGGGTAAGGTTCTGCAACAATTTCCAAATAATGACCTTGTTTGGTTTCGTGTAAATTCACATCAACCAAAATGCCTAAAATATCACGCACTTTGTTTGGGATTTCTTCCAATAACCTTTTGGCTTCATCAACCCCAACAACATTCCCACCATCGTCTTTACCAATGAAAATAGTACCTCCGTATGCATTTGCAAAACCGCAAATCCATTTTAGGTATTCATCTCTCCAAGAGCTTTTGTATTCTATGTTTTGAGTTTCAGGCATAGAATACAAAGGTAAAAAATATCGGCCTATTGGCGAACAAAGGAAAAAAACAAAAACCCCAACTTTCGTTGAGGCTTTCTTTGTAGCGGGGATGGTACAAGTTTCGAACCAATTTATTGACGATTTACTGGTTCTTTCGAATCTTTACGACACAGTTGTTGAAAATCAATTTGGGTGACTCATCGCACAAAACAGGAAATGGCATCCAGGCAGACGAAGATGAGGCTAACGTTATATTAGATTTCCTGTATCTTATTGCAAAAAATTTCAACAGATCAGAGGAAGATCAAAATACCGAAACCCTAAGGAGAAATCGAACTTTGAAAAAAATGCCATAAAGATACCCTGAGGCAGGTTTTTCAGACAATCCTACACGAAAGCCTAAAAATGTGGGCAGCAAAAATCGAACTATAAATGACCGGGCTATAACAGTTTGAGTCGCAGATTTTTATTGGCATAAAAAAAGGAGACAACTACTGAGTAGTGTCTCCTTGAGTAGCGGGAACAGGACTCGAACCTGTGACCTTCGGGTTATGAGCCCGACGAGCTGCCAACTGCTCCATCCCGCGATATTGGACTACAAAGGTAGGGAGAATTTTTGAAAATACAATATATTTCTTGAAAATATTGGGAGATTGATGGCTGTTTGGCCTGGAAATGCCTTACAGATCACCTTGTTGTGGCCGGATAATTATTTCTTCCATCACCGCGGAAGGGGAGAGGCTGAACGCACTCCACACGGCTTCTGCTACGTCTTCGGGCCGGATAAAACGCAATGCGGGCAGATCGGTACCCGCCCAGCTGTCGGTCAGCGTGGCCCCCGGCATCACGGCCGTTACTTTGACCCCGGTGGGCTTCAATTCTTCCCGCAAGCTCTTACTGAAACCCAGAAGCGCAAACTTGGAAACCGCGTATGAACCGCTGTGCGGGTAAGCCGAAAGGCTGGCGATGGAACACATATTGAAAATATGGGCGGATTCCAATTCTTTCAGGCGGGCAATCAGCTTGCGGGTCAGGTAATACGCGCTCAGGAGGTTGGTGTTCAGCTGTATCGGAAGGTTCTCTTCGTTTTCTTCCAGGAGGCTTCCCGGCAGAAAAACCCCCGCGTTATTGACCAACGCCGCAAGCGGGCGGTTCAGGGAAAGTACAAAATCGCCAAAGGCCTCTGCGTCTTCCTTCCGGGAGAGATCGGCAGGGAAAATATGGACACCCTCCGCGTTCAACTCCACCCTCAGCGCCTCCAGCGTCCCAACACCTCTCGCACACACCGCCACCTCGTACCCTTCCCGGAAAAACTTCTCCGCAATGGCCCTCCCAATTCCGCGGGAACCTCCCGTAATCGCAACCAATTTTCGCATATTCACGTACGTTTTGGCAAAAATACGGGAAACCCGGGATAAATTTTCAAGAGATTACGGAATCATCACATTCCATAGATGCTTACCTTTGTATCCAAATAATAAAGTGACATGTTTAGAAAATTCGGGAAATTCCTCCTGTTTCTATACGAACTTTTCACGCGACGTGAGAGCCTGAAGGTGTACTGGAAGCGGTTTATCGACGAATGCATGATGATTGGCATTGACTCGCTTCTGATTGTTTGTATAGTAGCGTTTTTTATCGGCGCAGTAACCTGCGTGCAGATTAACGCCAACCTGGTAAGCCCCATTATTCCTACCTATATCGTGAGCAATATCGTGCGCGATATGATGCTGCTGGAGCTTTCTTCTACCTTCATGTGCGTGATTCTTGCCGGAAAGGTGGGCTCCAATATCGCTTCCGAACTGGGTACCATGCGCATCACCGAACAGGTGGAGGCCCTGGAAGTGATGGGCATCAATGCGGCGTCTTACCTGGTACTGCCGAAAGTACTGGCCGCGTTTATAATGTTTCCTATTCTGGCGGTTTTGTCGGGCTTTATCGGGATAGTGGGCGGTTACATTGCCGGCACCGCCACCGGTATCATCACCCCCGAACAATATATCTACGGGATCCGGTTTTCCTTTATTCCTTTTAATATGGTGATTCCCATTATTAAATCGGCGGTTTTTGGTATCCTCATCGCCACCATTTCTGCATACAAAGGGTTTTATACCCGGGGCGGCGCCCTGGAAGTGGGCAAAGTGTCTACCACGGCCGTAACCAACAGCTGTATCGCCATCCTGATTGCCGATTATCTTCTAGCCGAACTCCTGACATGATTGAAATTAAAAATATAAGTAAGAGTTTTAACGGCCGGCAGGTGCTGGACAACGTGTCAGGGGTTTTCCGCGACGGGGAAACCAGCCTGGTGATCGGCGCCAGCGGTACCGGTAAGAGCGTCCTGCTTAAATGTATGCTGGATCTGGTCACTCCTGAAACAGGGGAAGTGCTGTATGACGGCCGGGAATTCCTCCACAAAAAAGAGAAAGAGCGGATTGATGTACGGCGTGAAATGGGGGTGCTTTTCCAGGGGGGAGCCCTTTTTGACTCCCAGACCGTGTACCAGAATGTGAAGTTTCCCCTGGACATGCTAACCAGTCAAAGTGAGGCGGAGAAGCGCGACCGCGTGGAGTTTTGCCTTAAACGGGTAGGACTGGAAGCGGCAGGAAACCGTATGCCTTCCGAAATTTCAGGAGGAATGAAAAAAAGGGTGGGCATCGCCCGGGCCATCGTGCTGAACCCCAAATATCTCTTCTGCGACGAGCCGAACAGCGGACTGGACCCCCTGACGTCTATTAAAATTGATGAACTGATCCAGGAAATTACCCAGGAATACGGTACCACCACCGTGGTGATTACCCACGACATGAACTCGGTGCTTTCTATAGGGCAGAATATCTTATTTCTTTACGAAGGAAGGAAAATCTGGGAGGGCGACAGCAAAAGTATTCTGGAAACCGACCTGAAGGAACTCGACGAGTTTGTATTCTCCAATCATGCCCTGAAGCAACTGAGAGGGTAAGTTCCTATTCGAACATTTCCGGGTTTCTCACCGCTTTCCGAAGGTAGTTGAATAGCTTTCCGCCGTGGGCGGCATCCACCACCCGGTGGTCCAGGGCCGCCGATATCTTGATAATACGCCTTGGTACGATCTTTCCTTCGTGTACCCAGGGCATCTCTCTGACCCGCCCCAGGATAAGCACCAGGCTGATATTGCCCGTGGGCATGAGGGCCGGGTACCCGCCGTCAAGTCCCAGGGTACCTACGTTAGAAATGATATACGTACCAAAAGACTGGGCCGACAACCCCAGGGCGGGAATCGAAAACCCGAGGTCGATCAGAATGAAGCGGATCAGTCCGTATACCCACTTGCGGAACGGCCAGGGGATATTGCCCAGCGCCCCTTTCATGCGGTTGGCTTTCGATTCTTCCCCCCGTACTGCTTCTTCAATGCCCGCGCCCAGTTCCGCCACCGCTTCCCTGTAATTTTTCTTTTCCGGATCCGTAACTTTGATCGAACTCATCTCCCCCGAAGGCATCCTCAGGCTTACCGAAGCCGTCAGGTCACGAAAGGGATAGATGCATCCCCTTTTCAGGTAGGTGTTGAATTCCGGAACCTCTTCCGAAATGGCGCGACCGGTGGCCAGGGTAAAAAAATGCGTCAGGGTCACCTTTGTACCCTGCTTTCGAAGCGCCGAAATATAGGTTTCCAGGTCGGTAACGTCCAGGTCGGCAGATCCCAGTATCTTGGAGTCAGAGGGCTTTCGGTAAATGGTGGAGGCGGTGAGGCGCCAGGGCGTATTCAAATCTTTCATTCATCTTAAACAGGAAGCGAAGATAATAATTAAAAACAGTATTCGTATCTTTGGTAAAAAGTTTAAGTGTTATGAGTACCGAAGCATTGCAAATTAACCTGGCTCAAAAGATTTTCTCTATTCGGGACGAAAAGTTATTGAATAGAATCGGGCAGTTAATTAATAAAGAAGCCATCATAGCGTATGATAGCGATGGGGATCCTTTGTACAAGGAGGACTATGTACTGGAAATCAGGAAAGCAATAGAAGACAAAGACGTCGGAAGTAGTCCGGATGATGTGTTAGAAAGAATAAGCCATGCGTATCATTTGGGGTAAACGAGCCGAAAAGGATTTATACCTTAGCATTGGATATATAGCTAAAGAAAGTCCGAAAAATGCTCATAAAGTCTTAAAAGAAATTAGAATCCTTAGACTTTTCCATACAAAACAGCGCCCCTCTAAAATATAGGGGTGTGACGAGCAATAGGTAAGAGCGTTGCATTCAACGCAGCCACGTCAAAAAAACGCGTCCTCAAAATGCACGATCTCGAAAACCGGTTTTTCCACGATGGAAATCATATCGAAACGCACCCTCGCCGGCTTGGGCTTGTTCCACAGGTAACGGGCCGCACCCCGTTTAATGGCGTTCATTTTGGCCCGGGTGAGGGTGCTTTCCGGGAAACCGTAGTCGGCATTCGCCTTGATTCTCACCTCCACAAAAACCAGTAAATCATCTTTTTGAACAATAAGATCAATCTCAGAATTGAGAGAAGTGTAGTTGCGTTCCAGGAGGGTGTAGCCTTTTCTTACCAGGAAATCCGAAGCATACTCTTCGCCTTGCTTTCCTTTGTCGAGTTTTTCGCTCATATTTGTTATTTCTTTTACAGTTGAATGAAAAATAAACAGGTGAAGTTCACAGACCTGGGACTCACAGACTACAAGGAGGCCTGGGACTACCAGGAGGAACTCTTTAAACAAGTTGTAGACATAAAGTTACGGAACCGGGATCAGAAAACCGAAGAACCTACCCCGAATTACCTTCTTTTTTGCCAGCACCCCCACGTATTTACCTTGGGCAAAAGCGGAAGCATGGACCATTTGCTGGTCAATAACGAAGAACTGGACCGTAAAGAGGCCACGTTCTATAAAATCAACCGGGGCGGAGATATCACCTATCACGGTCCGGGCCAACTCGTGGCTTACCCCATACTCGACCTCGACAATTTCTTTACCGACATCCACCGGTATGTGCGTTTTTTGGAAGAAGCCGTCATCCGCACCTGCGCAGAATACGGGATAGAAGCCGGGCGTATTCCCGGGCTTACCGGCGTATGGATCACCCAGGGCATGCCCCGGAAAATATGCGCTATCGGCGTGAAGTCGAGCCGGTGGGTCACCATGCACGGACTGGCCATGAATGTCAATACCGACCTCAGTTATTTCGGGAATATAGTGCCTTGCGGAATAGAAGACAAGGCCGTGACTTCCCTGCAGCAAGAGCTGGGCAGGGAAATTCCCATGGAGGAAACGGGAGAAAAACTCAAAAGACACCTCGGAGATTTGTTTGAAGCGGAATGGATATAAAATCGTACATCATTCACCTGAAAAGCAGGTACCCCTTTCGCATTACCCACGGGGTAAGAACGGAAACGCCCACGTTTATCGTGGAACTGGAAGACGGCCCTTTTCGGGGATATGGAGAAGCTACCCCGGTACCGTATTACGGCGTTACACCGGCCGATATGCGCCAGCTGATGGAAGCACACCGGCCGGCCATTGAAGGCTTCCCGTGGCACCACCCCGAAGAGCTGTGGGAGTACCTTGATCCCCTTATCGGGCAGAACCGTTTTTTGCAGTGTGCCATCGATATCGCTGCCTATGACCTCTGGGCCAAGCGCCACGGGAAAACCGTTTACCAGATGTTGAACCTCGACATTTCCCGCATTCCCTATTCCAATTATACCATAGGAATGGATGAGATACCCGAGATGGTCCGGAAGATGAAAGAATTTGACTTCCCGGTCTATAAAATCAAACTGGGAACCGACCACGACATGGAGATTGTAAAGGCGCTCCGGAAAGAAACCGATGCGGTATTCCGGGTAGACGCCAATACGGGCTGGACGGTAGAGCAAACCATCCGCTTTTCCCTGGAAATGAAAGCCCTGGGCGTAGAATTTATAGAACAACCCCTGAAACCCGGAGATTACGAAGGAATGAAAGAGGTGATCCGCCATACGGCCCTGCCGGTGATAGCCGACGAGAGTTGCATTACCGAAGAAGATGTGCCGAAATGCGTGGGTGTTTTTTCGGGAATCAATGTGAAACTGGCGAAGTGTGGAGGAATTACGCCCGGCTTACGGATGATTTCGGAAGCCCGGAAGCACGGAATGCAGGTGATGATGGGCTGCATGACCGAATCCAGCATCGGTATATCGGCGATCGCCCAGCTTTTGCCCCTCCTCGATTACGTGGATATGGACGGCGCCCTCCTCATTTCCAATGATCCGGCGGATGGCGTGTATTTGGAAGGGGGCAGAGCCGTTTACCCTAACCGACCCGGAATCGGTGCGTTTTTGAAAGAAATTCCAGGCATATAAAGCGGGCTAAGCTCCGGTTTTAAAAAGATTTGAAAATATCAAACTTGAAAACTTTGATAATCAATTGGAATATTTCTATTTTTGCACCTCAAAAATCTATTTTAGGTAAATTACCTGGCATATAAGCAGCATTTTTAGAAAACATAATGGCAATAGTTAACAAAATCAGAGAGAAGTCAGGAGTGGCCGTCGTGGTAATCGCGATCGCGCTTATCCTTTTTATCGTGGGAGGAGATTTCGTAGCAGGTTCCGGAGGCGGTGGCCTTTTCGGAAGTAACAATAATACCGTAGGGGAAATCAACGGTACAACGGTCGATTTTCAACAATTTGCCAATCTGACAGAAGCCCAGCGCATGCAGTTTGAGGGGTCAGTAGGTCGCTCCGCTACCGAACAGGAGCAGGCACAGATCCGGGAGCAGGTGTGGGAAAAGCTGATTTTCAACTATGTATACGCAGAAGAATTTCAAAAACTGGGTATCTCCGTTTCCGATGATGAGCTAAGAGAAATGGTGCAGGGGCCCAAGAATATCCATCCTTTTGTAAGGCAGCAGTTCAGCGATCAGGCCGGTAACTTTGATGCCACTACGCACGCCAACTTTATCGCCGCGTATGCCAATAACAATATGCCGGCCGAACAAAGAGCCATGTGGGATAACTTCAAGCGCGAACTGAAAGATATCCGGATGCGGGAAAAATACGCCAATCTTCTGAACAGTGCTACCTATATCACGAAAGCGGAAGCCCAGGCGGAATATGTCAATACTACGGAAAAAGCCAGCGGAAAGTACCTTTACGTACCTTTCTATTCTATGGCCGATTCTACCGTGAAAATTTCGGACAGTGAAATCAAGAGCTATTACAGCAAGAATACGGATGAGTTCAATCCTTACGACAGCCGCAGCCTGGTGTATGTCACGTTCAGTCTGCTTCCTACCCGTGAAGACAGCGTGGCCCTGATGAACGACCTCCGCGAACTGGCCAAAGGAATGGCCGCGGCCGAAGATCCGGTGGCGTATGCCAATGAGCATTCTGACGTCAGAACCAGCGGTGTGCGTGAAGCTGCGGAGATCAGCCCTGAACTGAAAGAAGCGTTAAACAATACCATTGAGGGTGGGCTGGTAGGTCCTTTTAAAGAAGGAACCTCTTACGCCATCCACAAATACATGGGTACCGAAACCGATGAGCATTATACCGCGCGGGCTAGCCATATCCTGTTCCGTGCCGACACCACCATGACCCAGGAGCAGCGGAACGAAGCCCGTACCCAGGCCCTGGAGGTACTGGCCCAGGCCAAGTCGGGTATAGACTTCGGACTGCTGGCACGTCAGTACGGAAGCGATGCCACGGCCCAGAGCGGCGGTGATTTGGGTCCTTTCAAAAACGACGGAACCATGATCAAAAGTTTTGAAGACGCCATATTTGGTTTTTCAGGAACCGGCATTCTGCCTAACCTGGTGACCACCGATTTCGGGTATCATATCGTAAAGGTAACCGAACCCAAATCCAACGTAAAATACAAGCTGGCTACCATTACCAAAGATCTCCACGTAGGGGAGGAGGGTTCTAATGAGGTGTTCCAGAAGGCTTCAGAGCTGATGGCCGGTGCCAAAACTATCAAGGACCTGGAAGAAGCGGTGAAAAAGGATAATTCCCTCACCCTCTTCACTGCCGATAACGTACAGCCGGGAAGTTCGTATGTGAATACCCTGAGAAACGCCAAGGAATTGAGTCAGTGGGCATACGGAAAGGAGGCCAAAGTGGGTCAGGTAGCTGACCGGATTTTTGTGCTGGAAGATAACTACGTAGTAGCCGGCTTAAAATCGGCCACCGATAAAGACAGTCCTAAGGCCGAAGACTTCAAAGACCTGATTTCAGCCCGTCTCAGAAACGATAAAAAGGCGGAACTCATAAGCAAAAAGTTAGGTGACGCCACCGGTGAACTGTCGGAAATTGCGGTGAAATACGGCGCGGGCGCGTTGGTAGAAGAAGTGGAAGACATTACTTTACAGACCGGTATGCTGAACAGTGCGGGCTTTGATCCAACCGGCGTAGGTAAACTTTTCGGTCTGAAACCCAATACCCGCAGCAAGGTATTTACCGGTGACTCCGGCGTATTTATTATGGAAAATACGGCGAAGACAGAGGCACCGCAAATCACCGACTACAGCCCGTACAAAACCCAGATTCAGCAGAGAAGCATGGGCATGGGCGGCATGATCGGAGAGGAAATACTCCGGGCCAAAGCAGAAATTGTAGACAACAGAGCGAAGATGTTCTAAGCATCGCCGCCAATAAATAAAGCCCCCGAATCACAAGTTCGGGGGCTTTTTTGGCTTTCAGCTATGAGCT
>JBEBRS010000093.1:0-10935 GCA_040394705.1 Leadbetterella byssophila | reverse complement strand
CTGCGCCGGGTGCAAGGCTCGCTACACTCGCCGGTGCAATGGCACTCAGTCCGGGTAGTGGGTCACTTACACTTACATTATTCAATACGATATCCCCCGTATTTCTCACCTTAAAAGAGTACGTAATCACGCTTCCCAGAGCGTGAGGTCCCGCCGAAGCGGTCTTTGTCAGCTCGATAGCCGGGTTATATACGGTTAGGGTAGCTACCGCATCGTCACAATGGGTAGGCCGGATATTCAGGCAAATGCTATACGGATAGGTGTATGTACCTGTAGGCGTACCCGGCGGTACGGTAATTGTTCCGTCGGCATTCATTACCAAACCGGAATAGCTCGGCGTACCTGGTGTAAGCGTGATATCCGCCGGATTCACCGGTTGCCCAATAAATAAATCGTTTACCAGCACCGTACCTGAAGTACCGCCAGTTATTCCGTTGTATGGTCCGTATGTATCGTTATTTGCTTCAATACATTCTATTTCTATTACTTTCACCTCCGAATAGGCCGGACTTTCACAAGGACCCGTATTCGCCACATAAAACGCGTAATAAGTCCCTACTCCCCTGGTAAGGATATCGGTATCGGAGAGTTTTGTTCCTGCCTGCCTGTTGACGGTTGTCCACCATTCCAGGTAGAACCCTTCCGGCGTATCATTCAGAATAGCATTATTCAAATCAGCGGTTTGTGTAGGGCATATTTCCAGATCCTGAACCCCGGGTGAGGTAGGTGCTCCGCATATCGTTACATCCGCCGTCTGGCCAAAGTTATAGATCGTTTCCTGCTCATCTACAGATGTACCGTCTGCCATACTACCGCGTATCCGGTGGCCCACATATCCAAATTTCTTACTACATTGTTTAATCAGAAGCGTGGTATGACCGCCAGTTTCCACGGCCATAATAAAATCTTCGAGGTTTAATTTGGTATTATTGTAGGCACCTGAAGTTCTTCCCGGCATTAACCCGGGAGTAGAAACAAAAGATGTGCCTGTAGAATAGCCCAGCATACCGTAGGAGTTACCTCCCCACGACCACACTTTACCGTTACTGGTGAGCACGCTGATTGCCGCGTTGTTCTGAATCTGAGTACCCCTGTCGTGTTCCATAGGGCTGATCCATACCACATTGCTGCCAATGCTGTAACTGGATCCACCTGCATTAGTACTTGCCGTTACCTGAGACCACACATTGGAGTCCGTCGTATTCCCGTTACCTAACTGGCCGTATTCGTTTTCGCCCATGGCATACAGTTTTCCGTCCGTGGCCAGTAAATAATAGGTTTTTCCATTAGATGATCCGGTCATTCCGATCATTTTCGGTGTTACTCCAGCAGGTTTAGAGATGGATGTTGCATAGTTTCTGGTCTCTGCATTTCCACTGTTTATTCTTGTACCCGCTCCCCATGTATAGATGCTTCCGTCTGAAGTGAGTGCCATAAAAGCCTGATGGGTACCTCTTACGGCTACCACATTGGTCAGGGGGGTATTGGCAGCGGTGCTTACCCGGTGCCAGAGAAGATCGTTGGTATTATTGTCCGTCGCTCCGTCTCCATACGCTGAGCCGTGAACAGTCAGTGTATAAGCAGCTCCGGTACAGGTCACAATGGCGAGCCCTTCCCGTGTACCGAACATCATCTTTACATCTGCGGGGTTGACCCCAGTAGGTAATCCATCCGCTTTGGTTCCTGAACCGCCATAGGTACCGATGGCCACTTTTCTGAAGGATCCCTGAGAAACATTACTTACATTGGGTACCAAAATACCGGTATTCCCCCACACATACAATCCTTCGGTAGTAAGTACTGCAAATTGTTGGCTGTTACTGCTACTGGCCCCTGTGAATTTCAGGACGTCGCCCGTCAACCGGTTATTTCCGCTACCAAAGTTGGCACCGGTTAACAATCCGCGGGGATCGGTAGTGGTAAGTACGTTTCCGTTTTGTCCGTTTCCGTCTTGCGCAACTCCCTGTCCCCATACTTTTACTTTACCGTCGGCTTCCCTGATCATACTGGAGTGGAAAACGCCTACGATATTATCATATTCTATGGTATTGGGGTCTGTACTGTAAATATACGTATTGGGGATACAATTCCCCGTTACACAGTTTTGTGCCTGTACACCCGAAATTCCTGCCATTAAAAACAGGAAAGGTATGACTATAAAACCAAGTATTGATCTTCTCATTGTTTATCGCGTTTTGGGGGTTAAAGTGTAGGGCTGCACTTCGCCGGTGAAATCCATAAAGTTGAGTTGTATGTTATTTCCCGCTTCAGACTGGCCTTCCAGTATAAATTCCAGGTTATTTACCCCCGGTTTAAGGAGGGCTTCATTGTTTTTTAGTTTTCCGGTAATGGTAGAACCCACGCCAAAGGAATCAAAGCCCAGGTTGTATACCGCGTCAGCATTATTGTACGATGAAAAATTAACGTTCAGACTAACCACGGTACCGTTGGCAAGCTCCCCGCCTACCACGTCTTTCGAAAATCGTATGGTGGAAAAGTCGAATTCCAGCTTTTCAGACTTCACTTGTATGTTCACCTTTTCCGGATAATGTGCGTGTTCGCACGAGCCGGTATCATGATCACGGTCTTCGTGGATATGCAGAATATACGTACCCGGACGGGTAAAAATATGGTCTTTTACCTCTCCTTTGCTGCTACGTACCAGCGCCCCGCTTTCGTCTTTGAGCTCCCAGGGAATCTCTTCTCCCAACGTATAGGAAAAAGGAGTATTGAAAGCAATTACAAACGTTTCATCATGGAGCTGTGCGAAAAGAGGGAGGTCAATTAAACATATCATCCATACTGCAAAAACATACCGCAGTCTGTATGACACCCTATCTGAAATATAGTTTTTCATGATAAATGGTAGTATAAATTTTAATAATAATTAGTTCATTTACAGTTTATTAACAAACTCTCCGTATTCGCTTCCTCCCTCTAAAACCTCGAAAGACCGTCTGGGGGGAGGGGCTGCATACCAGGAGTACAATAGTTTATTGACAAAATACGTGCCGTAATTTGCCGAAGCGCAGAAAAAACACAGATAACCAATTTAAAGCTTACCTTTGTATCATGATTACAGTAAAGCCCAGACCGGTAACCCATTGGTTACCTATTACTAAGAAAGAAATGGAAATGCGGGGTTGGGAGGAAGTAGATGTGATCCTCGTTTCCGGCGATGCCTATGTGGATCATCCTTCTTTCGGCACCGCCGTAATTGGCAGGATCATGGAAAGTGAAGGCTTTAAGGTGGCCATTATTCCCCAGCCTAACTGGAAAGACGACCTGAGGGATTTTAAAAAATTCGGGCGGCCTAAATATTTTTTTGGAGTAACAGCGGGATGTATGGACTCCATGGTGAATCATTATACCGCCAACAAGCGCCTCCGCTCGAACGACAGCTATACGCCGGGAGGGGAAGCGGGGTTCCGCCCCGATTATGCTACCGTGGTGTACACCCAGATTCTGAAAGAACTGTACCCCGATGTACCTGTTCTGATTGGTGGTATTGAAGCCTCCCTGAGACGGGTGACCCATTACGACTATTGGGAGGATAAGCTCAGACCGCCCATTCTCGAAGATGCCCCGGCCGATCTGCTGGTGTATGGGATGGGGGAACAACCCCTGAGAGATATCCTTAAACTGGTAAAAAAGGGCGTTCCCCTCAGCAGTATCAAAGACCTGAAGCAGATTGCGTATATGGAAGATACGGCGGGGGAAATACCCGGATATAACGACTGGAACACGGTAGAACTGGCCTCCCACGAGGTGTGTCTGAAAGATAAGATCCGCTATGCCGCTAACTTCAAGATTGTAGAGGTAGAGTCGAATAAATGGCAGGCGAACCGCATTATACAGAAGGTGGGAAAGCGCACACTGGTGATCAATCCACCGTATAAAACCATGGACGAAGAGGAAATGGACAAGTCTTTTGACCTGCCCTACACCCGCCAACCCCACCCTAAATACGCCAAAAGAGGGCCTATCCCTTCGTACGAAATGATCAAATTTTCGATCAATATGCACCGGGGCTGTTTTGGGGGATGCAGTTTCTGTACGATTTCCGCTCATCAGGGAAAATTTATCGCTTCGCGTTCGGAAAAATCGATCATGAAAGAGGTAGACGAACTGGTGGCCCACCCTGAATTCAAGGGATATATTTCCGACCTCGGGGGGCCTTCCGCCAATATGTACCGCATGCAAGGCAAAGACGAAAGCATCTGTAACCGTTGCCAGGCGCCCAGCTGCATTCACCCGGTGATCTGCTCCAACCTCGACACATCGCACAAACCGCTCACCCGGATTTATCAGAAAGTAGACGCCCATCCCGGGGTAAAAAAAGCATTTGTGGGCTCGGGTATCCGCTACGACCTGCTGGTAGACGATTTCAACAAAAATAACCAGGACAATAACCACGACGAATACCTGGAACAGCTGGTCACCCGCCACGTTTCAGGCCGGTTAAAAGTAGCACCAGAACATACTTCAGATGCCACATTGCGGGTAATGCGGAAACCTTCCTTTAAATATTTTCATCAGTTTAAGAAGAAGTACGACAGGATACAGGAAAAACACGGACTGAAACAGCCCTTGATTCCTTACTTTATCAGTTCTCACCCCGGCTGTGAAGAAGCCGACATGGCCCACCTGGCGGCGGAAACCAAGGATATGGGCTTCCGCCTCGAACAGGTGCAAGACTTTACCCCCACCCCTATGACAGTGGCAGAAGTGATCTATTATACGGGCGTACACCCCTATACCCTGCAACCGGTTAAAACGGCCAAGACCAGGGAGGAAAAACAGGCGCAAAACCGGTATTTCTTCTGGTACAAACCGGAGATGAAAAACTGGATCCGGAACCGCCTTCTGAAGTTAGGACAAAAAGAGCTGGCTACCCGGTTGGTGGGGAAAGTAAACGCGTCGGGCCCGGTGAAAGAGTATAAGAAGAATAAGAGCAGACGTGGGAGCAGTTGACAATTGACAATTGACAATTGACAATTTTGGAATTCACTGAAATACTCCGTAGGGGGGAATATATCGGTAGATTGTTGTCGTCAATCGTCTGCTGGCCTCACCTGGCTTATAAAATCACGTATGCTCGCGCTGAGATTTTCACCGGAAGCCTCCAGCACCCTTACAAACTGGCTGCCGATAATGGCGCCTGCGGCGTGCTTCGCTGATTTCCGGAAACTTTCCCGGTCTTTGATACCGAAACCTACCAGTCGTGGATTTTTCAGACCGAGCGCATTTACCCGCTCAAAATAGGCCTCCATATCTGTATTCACCCCGGAAGTGGCACCGGTAACGCTGGCCGAAGAAACCATATAGATAAACCCTTCCGACACCTCATCAATCTCCCGAATGCGTTCATCGGAAGTCTGGGGCGTAATCAGGAAAATATTCAGCAGGCCGTATTGTTCAAACATCGCCTGATAATCCCTGCGGTATTCTTCGAGGGGAAGATCAGGCAGGATCAGACCGTCAATGCCAATTTCTTTGCATTTCCGGCAAAATGCCTCTACGCCGTACTGGTACACGGGGTTAAAATACCCCATCAGGATCACCGGCAGGTGCATTCCTTCGTTCCGGAAATTTTCCAGCTGTGCAAAGAGCCGGGCCACCGTCATGCCGTTATCCAGTGCCCTTTGGTTTGAGGCCTGTATGGTCTCTCCGTCGGCCACGGGATCGGAATAAGGCATACCGATCTCCACCAGGTCGGCGCCTGCGTCTTGCAGGGCGGTGAGTACCGTCCGCGTATCTTCCAGTCGCGGAAATCCCGCTGTAAAATAGATACTGAGTATGTTTTGCTTTTTCTCTGAAAAGAGGGTTTTTATTCTGTTCATGTGAGTTCCAGGTGATGAGTGCCGAGTTCTGAGTGTTGAGTGTTGAGTCTTTCGTGCCGAGTTTTGAACTCCGTACTCGGAACTCAGAACTCGGCACTACTCCTAATTTCTACTGTTCGTGATAGAGTACGTGCATCACCGTCTGGCCTACTGCTTTGAGTGTACCTTTATCAATACCGTCCATATTATCGGCTACGGTATGATGATGGGGGAAAAAGTTTCCTCCACGTCCGTCCATGCGGTAATCCACTACGTCTATCATAGGAATCTTTGCGATTTCATTTACCGGTACGTGGTCGTCTGTAACTCCTCCGCCCCGGGTATTCGGAAAATACTGTCCGTAGCCCAATTGCGAAGCCGCGCTCCATACCGTAGACACCACACTGGGTGCGTACTGGAAAGAATACAACTCGTGGTAGAAGCGTGCGTCTGGCGCGCCCACCATATCGAGCAATATGCCGTAATACGCCGAATATCCGGTCTTGTGCGGGGTGTTGGCCCAGTACTCCGAGCCCAGGCACCATCCTCCATACGTGGTGTGCGATATATCGCCACTATAACTGTCGGGTGCGCCCCAGTCTTCTACATCAAACAATACAAAATCCACTCCTACGCCGGCGGAGTCTTTCACCAGGTTTCGGGCAATTTCCATCAGTACCCCCACCCCGCTGGCCCCGTCATTAGCGCCGTCTATGGGTGTGGTTTTCGATCCGGCATCTTTGTCGGAATACGGCCGGGAGTCCCAGTGTGCGGCCAGAAGGATACGTTTGGCGGCTTCGGGTTTGTAGCTGGCAATGACATTAATACCCGGCACCCTCCTTCCGTTATAAAGCAGCGCGTCAAATTTTTGCTGCGTAACTTCGTACCCGAAAGCCCGAAATTTAGCCGTCATCCATTCCGCACATTTCTGTTGCGCCGGAGTTCCCGGTACGCGGGGACCAAAACTCACCTGTTTTTCGATGTACGCATACGCTGAATCCGGCGAAAAGGCCGGTACCGCTACCGAAACAGGAGTTTCCTGAACCTCGGTTTCTTCGGTTTTCTGCCCCTTTTTGCAAGAGGTAAGAATAGAAAAAATTGCCAGTAAAAAAAGGCAGGATGCCCTGTAAAATGACATATATATCCGGTTTTTGAGCAAAGTTAATTAATTTAACTTTAACTTTTCTCTTTTAACTTAATCAGCAGGTCTACCGTTACGGTCGCGGTATCATGGATTTTAATAAATTTTACCGGAGATTTAGGAACGATGTTGTAGGCATCCAGGGAAATATCCTGGGTGGCGTACATCCGGAAGGTATCCGGAGCGGTGCGAATAACAGTAGTTTTGATCTTTTGGGGTAATTTCTTTCCGGTGATGGTGAGGTGGGTCACCGCATCAAAGTATTTAGGGATGTTCAGGGGCAGGTCGTTCATCTGGTGAAGGGCGTTCACGGTCACCAGCTCCAGTTCAATGTGGGGGTAACGGTCTGCCGACAAGGTCTCACGGAGATCGTTGGTAATGTTTTTATTCCGGCAGTTAATCAGCTTCACATCCAGTTTTAAAGCCGTGTTTTTGAAATTTACCCGGCCGGCGTTCCCGTCAAATTCGGCCAGTTGATCTTTGGCAAAGTTGACATCGTCCAGGCAATGGCAATTTACCCGGGTAAGATTCGTGTTCAGTTCCAGAGAAACCTTGCTGCTGGACTGGATACTGTAACGCACCGTGTCTTTCCCGCCGGTAAAAAAGAGGATCAAGACCAATAATAACCGGGCCATGATAATGAGGTTTTAAGAAAATAGTGCCTAAAATATATACCGGATGTTAAGGCTTCGACAGGCTCAGACTGACAGGGAGTATTGCCCGTGTCACCCTGAGCCTGTCGAAGGGCAAAACAAATTCATTCTTTCTTTGTCAGAATCCGACGATCGCCTGCATTACAAATCCGTCAAACTGGCCACCGCTAAACACATTTCCAGTGGGGAAGTCGCTATAGGTTTGTTTCATAATTTCCCCTTTCATCATCACATTGGGTAAAATGAACCATCCGGCGGCCAGTGCGGTCCTTGTACTGCTTTGTTCTGCAGTATTATTGGTCAGAAACTGCCCTTTTACCGTGTTAACCCTCGCTCCCACAAAAAGGTTCTCTTCTTTTCCGAAACGGTAAACCAGATCAGCGGCGTATTGGTTTGCTTTTCTTTTGCTGGTCTCTGCATGAAGTTTACCTTTGGCGTTTTCCAGCGTTCCGAAGAATTCCAGTCCTTTGTACTTCACAAAACCGTTCAACTGCAGGGCAGTAATCTGGTTGGTAAAATTCGGGCTCAGCCTACCGGTGGTATAGTTATTGGCCGCTGTGGAAGCCGCTCCACTGGTCAATGCGGGAGCCATGGCCATATAATACTGGCTACCTGTACGGTCACCTGCATACAGCGTATTTCTTCCCTGGCTGTTGTTATGGTACACGGATCCGGTCAGTCTCACCCGGGTATCGTCATTCAGATTCTTGTCAATTCCTGCCTTGGCATAGAGCGAAGGACTTCGCTTATAAATTTCGGTCGTGCTACCGGGCTGTAAGGTCGCCTGATGGCCCCCGTTCAGCAAACCGTTGGAAACCCCTATCATACCAATCAATCCATTTTTCTGAGCGTAAACTTCCCCGGCAATCTCGGTAGCGAAGGCATCCATGATGTAGTTCTCCACGAAGGGGTTGTACATGGTATGGCCGCCGTCGTTTCTGCGGAAGTGGGCATCGCCGTAGTTCACTTCGAAGTGTCCGGCCTTGATGGTAATGATCTTAGACAGATCTTCCCACAATTTCCCTTGGAAGGGAATCTTATCGATTTGCAGGAACCCTCCCTTCACCCAGGTCTCCTGGTGGTGTTTGGAAGAAAGATAGGTGGTCAGGTTCAGCAGGATACCGTCGGCCAACTGGGCATCCAGGTAGAGGTTGGCCATGGCCAGACCAAAACCGGGGTTCAAACGATACAACTCTACAGAACCGTCGTTCTTATGATCCAGGGCCTGGAACTGCTGCGTAAAGCCTGCCCCCAGCTTGGCTTTTACCCCGTTAAATTCCGAATCTTCTTTTTTGGTTTCAAACTGGTTGATTCCTTCTTTGTCATACGGTCTGAGATTATAAATCTTAGGCTGTTGTCCGAAAGCGAGCATAGGCACTATACCCAGTGCCAGGATGCGCAATACATTTTTCATTGTATTATTTTTTTAGGTTATTTTTTTACGGTCAGATCAAAAATCACGTCTACTTCATTGTCTACTTTCAGGGTTCCAGCCACAAAAGAAGGCGGCTTCAGTCCGTGGTTGGTAAAGAGTACTTTATCGGACCCCTTTATTTTCAGGTCGCCGTTGGCCTGGGGAGTCAGCGTGATGGTCATGGTGGTATTCTTTGCTACACCGGCTACGGTCAGCTTACCGTCTACCACGGCTACAAAATCATTTCCTCTTTTGGTAATTGACTTTGCTTTCCCGAACTCATAGGTAATTACAGGAAACTTATCGGAGTTCAACGCCTTATGCGTTCTGGAGTCCATCTGGTCAGAATCCTTGTCGCTTTTGATGTCGGTAACGTTCACTTTCAGTACTGCCGAATGAATAGCCGCGACCGTGTTGTCTTTGACATCGATTTTTCCTGTGAAAACAGACTTGGAAACGGTAGAGGCCCACTTGTGCATGGTAGAATTGCCCTGCACTTTGATTTGGGTGCTTTTGGCCGTATAGGTTTGCGCTACGGCTACATTGAACATTCCCAGAAGGGCGAGAAGTACGAATAGTTTCGGTTTCATGATACTTTAATTTTGTACCACAAAGTTCCGCTGTACTGCCGGGCTTTACTATGAGGAGAGTTTTACTTCCACGTGAATCCTGTCATGTGATTATATGACGGTGATCAGACATTTGAGGACTGCAACCGGTAAAACGGTCATTTTTCCCCTTCGCTGCACCATACGGGGCGCGTTCAGATACTGATTTACTCGGTGGAAGATTATTTGATCACAAAAGTAGTCTGACCAACCCGGAAGCCTTCCGCATACAATTCTACCTTGTACTGGCCCTTTTCATACTTTTTATCCCGGTCATACACAAAGTCTACTGTTTGTCCGTTATTGGTGTAATAAACCACCTGCTTGGCGGTATACACGGTTTCTTTTCCTCCGAAATTAAATGTGCCGGAACCCAGAGCCATGTCGGAGATCACATTACCGGTGGGTTCGAGAAGGCGCATATAGATGGTTTTATTTTCTTTTTTGGTCAGGGGGTTCTCTGCCAGGCGGAAACTCACCTTCACCCGATCTACCCTTTTCGATTTAAACTCGTCGCCGTCCCGCTCTTTTCCGCGCCGGTTAATGGCCGTCACCAGGTAATTCATAGGACGTAATGCCGCTCCAATGGTGACTTTTTCGTTCAGTTCCTGATTGGTCAGGGCATACCGGTTGACGGTATCCGCCAAGGCATCTTTCTCCCGGGAGAGTTCGGAATTGGCATCCTGAAGTGTCACATTGGCCCGGTTCAGTTCCTGGTTTTCACCGCTCAGACGGGTATTGTCTGCCCTCAGCTTCTTCAGCTCATCTTCTTTTTGTAGAAGGAGGCGTTCATAGCGTTGAATCCGGGTATTGTACTCCTCCATATTGACGGAGTTGGTATGAATCAGGTTCCGCTTGTCGGTCTCCAAGTCAATCTTAATGGCTTCAAGTTCATCGATGCGTCCGCCCAGCGCCAGGAGTTCGCTCATTTTGATATCGAGTTCCCGTGCTATGGAGTCGAGTTTGAAGTTCGTTTGAATGATTTCCGCGGTTTTTTGCTCTATCTCCCTCGACTTACCGTCTACGTTTTGCTTTTCTTTAAAATAGAGATATCCAAAAAAACCGGCGATAGCCAGGGCCAGAATGAGGCCCGCTTTTACAATGGAATTGTTATTTTCGTTCTCCATGGGGTACACGTAATTTACGCAAATCTAATTATTATCGGAGAATGTTTCCATTTTTCCCCGTTTTTTCTTGCGGATGCGCTTCCTTTTTCAATGTTCTTTCTTAAATTTGCACCTCGAAAGTTCGGGATGTAGCGCAGCCCGGTAGCGCATCCGTCTGGGGGGCGGAAGGT